>NZ_LT607753.1:5538839-5846553 GCF_900090295.1 Micromonospora coxensis
GGTAGATCGTGTCGGTGGCGACCACCTTGCCGGTGGCGTCGACCACCGCCACCTTGACGCCGGTGCGCAGCCCCGGGTCCAGCCCCATCGTGGGCCGGGCTCCGGCGGGCGCGGCGAGCAGCAGGTCGCGCAGGTTGGTGGCGAAGACCCGCACCGCCTCCTCCTCGGCCGCCTGCCACAGTCGCATCCGCAGGTCCGCGCCGAGGTGGATGAGGATCCGGGTACGCCAGGCCCAGCGCACCGTGTCGGTCAGCCAGCGGTCCGCCGGGCGGCCGGCGTCGCTGACCCCGAAGCGGCCGGCGATCGCCGCCTCGTACCGGGTCGGGCCGGTGACCGGGGCGTCGACGTCACCGTCGGACTCCGGGTCCATGGTGAGGTCGAGCACGCCCTCCTTCTCGCCCCGGAACATCGCGAGGATCCGGTGCGAGGGCAGCCGGGTGTACGGCTCGGCGAAGTCGAAGTAGTCGGCGAACTTCGCGCCGGCGCTCTCCTGGCCGTCGCGTACCCGGGAGACCAGCCGGCCCCGCGACCACATCTGCTCGCGCAGGGTGCCGATCAGGTCGGCGTCCTCGGCGAAGCGCTCGACGAGGATGGCCCGCGCCCCTTCCAGCGCGGCGGCGGCATCGGCGACGCCCTTGTCGGCGTCCACGAAACCGGTCGCCGTCTGACGAGGGTCCTGCGTCGGGTCGGCCAGCAGCGTGTCGGCGAGGGGCTCCAGCCCGGCCTCGCGGGCGATCTGCGCCCGGGTCCGCCGCTTCGGCTTGTACGGCAGGTAGATGTCCTCCAGCCGGGACTTCGAGTCGGCCGCCATGATCTGCGCTTCCAGGGCCTCGTCGAGCTTGCCCTGGTTGCGGATGGACTCCAGCACCGCGGCCCGCCGCTCGTCCAGCTCCCGCAGGTAGCGCAGCCGCTCCTCCAGGGTGCGCAGCTGCGCGTCGTCGAGCAGGCCGGTGGCCTCCTTGCGGTAGCGCGCGATGAACGGCACGGTGGCGCCGCCGTCGAGCAGTTCCACGGCCGCCCGCACCTGGCGTTCGGCGACGCCGAGCTCGTCGGCGATCCGCTGATGAACAGACTGGGTCACGATCTTGATCCGCCTTCGCTGTGGGTTCCGTGCTGCATTCTGCCGCCCGCCCCCGACGCCGCCCACCACCCCCGCCGCCCCGCGCGGCGGCCCGCCCCCCGGGCTGTCCAGACCGGGACGTGCCGGGTCCGGGGACGCGGAACCGGCGGGCGGGACGGACCCGTCGCTGGCCGGGCGTCCGCTGCGCTAGCGTGGCGATCATGGACCAACCTGCGGATCCGCGGGCCCGTCGGCTCTTCGGTGGCAGCGCCCGCGCGCTCGGTGACCTGGCCGCCAGCCCGTTCCGGGCCGACCGGGACCGGATCGTCGCCTCGCCCTTCTTCTCGCGGCTGGGCGGCGTCACCCAGGTGATCAGCCCGGGCGGATCCGGCCTGCTGGTGCACAACCGGCTCACCCACAGCCTCAAGGTCGCCCAGGTGGCCCGGGCCGTCGCCGAGCGGCTCACCGCCGACGACCGGCACAGCGACCTGCTGGAGAAGCTGGGCGGCTGCGACCCGGACGTGGTGGAGGCCGCCGCGCTCGCCCACGACCTGGGTCACCCGCCCTTCGGGCACCTGGGGGAGCGGGTGCTGGACCGGCTGGCCCGGCAGCGGCTCGGGCTGGCCGACGGCTTCGAGGGCAATGCCCAGTCGTACCGGATCGTCACCAGCACCGAGATCCGGGGAGCGGCCACCACCGGCCTCGACCTGACCGCGGCGGTCCGCGCCGCGATGTTGAAGTACCCGTGGACCCGGCTGGACCATCCCGACCCGCACCCCCGACACCTCGACCCCACGCCCCGGGGCGCCGCCGCCCCACCCGACGACCCGGAGAGCGGCTCGGCGAAGTTCGGGGCGTACCGCACCGAGCTGGCCGACCTGCGGCAGGCCCGGGAGCCGTTCGTCGGGCGCATCCCGGACTGGCAGCAGACCGTCGAGGCGTCGGTGATGGACACCGCCGACGACATCGCGTACGCCATCCACGACGTGGAGGACTTCTACCGGGTCGGGGTGCTCCAGCAGGGGGCGGTGGCCGCCGAGCTGATGGCCTGGCAGCGCGAGGGCGGGCACCTGCGGGCGGTCACCGACGCGGCGCTGACCGGCGCGGCCCGCCGGCCCGGCTCGGCGATCGAACGGCTGCGCCGCCAGCTGCACCGCAAGGACTCGTGGATCGCCGACGACGAGGCGTTCGCCGCTGCCGTCGAACACGTCCGCCAGGAGTTGGTCGAAGGGTTGCTCGCGCTGCCCTTCGACGGCTCGATCGAGGCGGAGCAGTACGTGGCCCGCTTCTCCGCCCGCTGGACCACCCGCTTCGTCGACGCGATCGGGGTGACCGCCGAGCCGGACGTCCGCTCCGGCCACGTGCAGTTGGCCAAGGCGCAGTGGCACGAGGTGCAGGTGCTCAAGTTCGTCCACCACCGGTTCGTGCTGGCCCGCCCCGACCTGGCCCTGCACCAGCGCGGCCAGGCCCGGCTGCTGGGCACCCTGGTCGAGGCGCTCTGGGAGTGGCTGCTCGACCCGGAGGAGGAGTCCCGGCTGCCCCGCCGGCTGCACGATCTGGTCGAGCTGGCCGAGGCGGAGCTGCACCCGCGTACCCCGGACCGGATCGGCCGGGCCCGGGGCCGGGCCATCGTCGACTTCGTCGCCCAGCTCACCGACTCGCAGGCGGTGGCGATGCTGGACTCGCTCTCCGGCCGCTCCGGCGCCCTCTGGACGGACGCCTTCGTGCTCTGACCGCCCGTCGCGTCGTCCGGACCGCGCGGCGGGGTGTTCCTGCTGACCGACGCCGCCCGGATCCGCCGCAGGTCACCAGGGCTCCGGGATGGTGATCGCCGCGCAGCGCCGGGCGCCGGGGACCGGCTGGTAGCAGGCGGACGCCTCCAGGTTGTTGGTCAGGTCGAACCGGTGGAAGGACGTGCTGCCCCCGTTGACGCAGGTGCCGCCGCTGGTGGTCACCCCGCCGGTGACGGATGCCGTGGCGCAGCCGACCGTGGTGGCCGTCTTCTGCACCGTGTTCAACGAGGAACGCTCGTCGGTCCCGTTGTGGGTGCCGTACCCGGTCAGCCGGACGCCGGGGCGGGTCACCGTGTACTGGAACGCCGTGGGGGTGTAGTACGACCAGCTGCCGCCGGTGCCGACGGTGCGCAGCTCCGGATCCGCCGACGAGCCGGGGATGTACATGGCGAAGCCCTTGTCCTGGGTGTTCGTGCCGGGGAGCATCCGGTAGACGATCACCAGCAGGCCCTGGCCGAAACTGCCGGTCGAGTACGTCAGGTAGCTGCCGTTGACGCAGGTGGTCCGGTCGGCGACGTAGCCGACACCGTAGGCGTAGAGCAGGACGCGGGCGCAGCGGCCGTCGTCGGCGGTGTCCTCGATGGTGCCGACCGTGGTGCTGGTGCCTGCGGTGTCGGTGGCGTAGCCGGTCAGCCGGACGCCGGGCAGGGTGCCGGCGTACTGGTAGGCGGTGGGGTGGTAGTAGCTCCACGAGCCCGACCAGCCGGTGCCGGAGGGCAACGCGAGCGCGGGCGAGGCGGGCAGCAGGACGGTGACCAGTGCGGTGACCATGGCCGCGGCGAGCAGCGCGCCGGTCGACCGCCATCGGGGGTGGGTCCTCATCGGCTCTCCGATCTCCACGACGGGCGGACGCCCGGCGTCACGGATCAGACTGGCCGAGAGGACCGCCGGCCACGACCGCTCAGTCCCGAAGTGGACAGCCGGCGCGATGTCCGTCGGGCCGGCACGGGCCGCGGTCTCCCTCCGAGGTACGTCAGGCGACCGCCTGCCACCAGCCGTCCACCGGCGGCGGGTCGTCGACCACCACCCGCTCGCCGGGTCGGGGCACCGCCAGGCGGACGTCACGGGCCTTCGCCTCGGCCCAGAGCCGGTCCACCGGTTCGGCCCAGTCGTGCAGGGCCAGGTTGAACGTCGCCCAGTGCACCGGGAGGAACAGGCCGCCCCGCAGGTCGAGGTGGGCGGCGACGGCCTCCTCCGGGAACATGTGGATCGCCGGCCACGCCCGGTCGTACGCGCCGATCTGCATCAGCGTCACGTCGAACGGCCCGTGCTCGGCGCCGATCTCGGCGTACCCGTCGAAGTAGCCGGAGTCACCGGTGTAGAAGACCCTCCGGTGCGCCCCGGCGATCACCCAGGAGCTCCAGAGCGTGCCGTCGCGGCGCAGCCCTCGGCCGGAGAAGTGCTGGGCGGCGGTGGCGATGATCTCCAGCCCGCCCACCCGGTGGCTCTCCGACCAGTCCAGCTCGACGATCCGCTCCGCCGGTACGCCCCAGCGGTCGAGGTGGGCGCCGACGCCGAGCGGCACCAGGAACGGCGCGGACTGCCGCCGGGTCAACTCCTGCACGGTGGCCATGTCGAGGTGGTCGTAGTGGTCGTGCGAGATCAGGATCGCGTCGAGCGGGGGCAGTTCGTCCAGGCGGACCGGGGGTTCGTGCAGCCGCCTCGGCCCCACCGACGCCGACGGCGAACAGCGGTCGCTCCACACCGGGTCGAGCAGCACCCGGTGTCCCTCGATCTCGATCAGGGTCGAGGCATGGCCGTACCAGACGACGTCGAGCTGGCGCTCGGTGGCGGTCGACGCCGTGGGCGCGGGGCGCAGCAGCGGCACCGGTGCGGTCGGGCGGCGGCGCTGCTTGCCGAAGATCAGCTCCCGGACCAGGTTGCGGCCGGGTTCGCCGGTGGTCATCGTCCGGATCGGCTCCCGGTTGTGGAAGGTGCCGTCGCGGAACTGCGGGGAGCGGGCGGCCCGTTCCGCCCGGGCGCCGGTGAGCCGACCGCCGAGCGCCGCCGGCACGTCCCGCGCCGCCCACGCCAGCCCGGCCACCGCGGCCAGTCCCGCCATCCGCCACAGCCGCCCGCCGGCCGCCCGGCTCTGCGCCCGGTCCTGTGCCGGGTCCGCTGGTGCCCCCATCGCCTTCGTCCCCTCCCGCCGTCCTCCGCCGTACACGGTATCCACCGCGTCACCCCGGCCGCCGGGCTCCGCCCCCACCACCCACGCACCCGTGTCACCCCGCTCCACACTTTCAGAGAATGAGGGCGTGTTCCGCGCGGAATGGGCCCTCATTCTCTGAATCTGCGCGCAGAGGAGGGCGGGAGGGGCGGGCGGGCGGACGGGCGCGGTCGGGTGGTCAGCGGAGGCGGCGCAGGACCGCCGCGCCGGCCGAGGCGGCCGTGTCGCCGACGGTGCGGACCAGCGCCGGCAGGTCGGGCAGCCAGCCGCCCCGGACCGCCTCACCGGCCGGGTTCGGTCGGAAGACCACCCCCTCGGTCGGCGGGGTCGGCCGGTTCGTCAGCCCGCCGAGCCGCATCAGCGGCCCGACCAGCACGTCGTAGAACGCCGGTAGCGCGGTGAAGCCGACCCGCATGACCACGTTGAGCCGGCCCACCGAGATCTCCCGGCGGGGGCGGTCGGCGCAGTCGACGATGGCCCGGGCCACCCGCTGTGGCGTGGTGATCGGCAGCGGCGGCCGGCCGATCCGGCCGAGGTAGTTCGCCGCCTGCTGGTAGACCGGGGTGTCCACGCTGCCCGGGGTGATCAGGCAGACGTGCGTCCCGGGCAGGTCCCGGGACTCCTGCCGCAACGCCCGGGCCAGCCCGTGCAGCCCCCACTTGCTGGTGACGTAGCCGCTCATGTAGGGCGCGGTGATGTGCCCGAGCACCGAACCGGTGAGGATCAGCGTGCCGCCGCCGGCGGTCCGGAAGTGCCGCAGCGCGACCCGGGCGGCCCCGGCGGCGGCCAGCAGGTCGGTCCGGACCACCTGCTCGAAGACCTCCGCCGGGATCTCCTCGAAGCGCCCGTACGCCATGACCGCCGCGGTGTGCACCCAGACGTCGATCCGGCCGAACCGGGCGAGCGCGGCGTCGGCCAGCGCGTCGAGCGCGCCGGGCGCGGTGACGTCGCTCGGCACGTCGTGTGCCTCGGCGCCCGCCTCCTCGCACTCCCGGCGCACCTGCGCCAGGGTCCCGGGGGAGCGGGCCGCGAGGACCAGCCGGTCCCCGCGACCGGCGAACTCCCGGGCGGCCGCGCGGCCGATGCCGCTGGTGGCCCCGGTGATCACCACCACCCGACTCACGGGGCGAGCACGACCTTCACGCAGCCGTCCTCCTTCTTCTGGAACATCTCGTACGCCTTCGGCGCGTCGCCCAACGGCACCCGGTGCGTCCGCAGGTCCGCCACGCCCAGCGGGTCGTCGTCGCCGGAGAGCAGCGGCATGATCTCGTCGGTCCAGCGGCGCACGTGGCACTGCCCCATCCGCAGCTGGATGCCCCGGTCGAACATCTCCATCAGCGGCATCGGGTCCACCTCGCCGCCGTACACGCCGGAGATGGAGACGGTGCCGCCCCGGCGGACCGCCTTGAGCGCGGCCTTGAGCACCACGAGGCGGTCCACGCCGACCCGGTCGGTCATCGCCTGGGCCAGCTTGTCCGGCAGCAGCCCGGCAGCGGTCTGCGCGACCTTGCCGAGCGGGGCGCCGTGCGCCTCCATGCCCACCGCGTCGATCACCGCGTCGGGCCCGCGCCCGTCGACGAGGTCGATCAGCGTGCCCGGCACGTCGTCGAGTTGGCTGACGTCCAGCGTCTCGATGCCGTGCCGGCGGGCCATCTCCAACCGCTCCGGCACCAGGTCCAGCCCGATCACCCGGTCGGCGCCGAGGTGGCGGCCGATGCGGGCGCAGAACTGGCCGACCGGGCCGAGGCCGAAGACGGCCAGCGTGCCGCCGCGCGGGGTGTCGGCGTACTTCACCGCCTGCCAGGCGGTGGGCAGGATGTCACTGAGGTAGAGGTAACGCTCGTCGGGGCCGGTCTCCGGGACCTTGATCGGGCCGAACTGGGCCTGCGGGACCCGCAGGTACTCGGCCTGACCGCCGGGCACCGAGCCGTAGAGCGAGGTGTAGCCGAACAGCGCCGCGCCCTTGCCCTCGGCGGTGACCTGGGTGGTCTCGCACTGGGCGTAGAGCTGCCGCCGGCACATCCAGCAGTCGCCGCAGGAGATGTTGAACGGGACGACCACCCGGTCGCCGGGCTTGAGCCGGGTCACCCCGGAGCCGACCTCCTCGACGATCCCCATCGGCTCGTGACCGAGGATGTCGCCCGGCCTCAGGTACGGGCCGAGCACCTCGTACAGGTGCAGGTCGGAGCCGCAGATCGCGGTCGAGGTGATCCGGACGATCGCGTCCGTCGGCTGCTCGATGCGGGGGTCCGGTACGTCCTCCACCCGGACGTCCCGCTTGCCGTGCCAGGTCAGTGCCTTCATGCCGGAATGTCCCCTCCTCGGTGTCCTTCATCGGACTGCTACCCGCGAGGGGGCGGTTGAACCGGCCACCGGCGCCCGTGCCCGGGCCGCCCGTGTCCGGCTGCCGTGCCTCGGGGATGCTGTCTGGTCGCTACAGACTTGATGACACAAATGGCTCAGGACCGCTGCCGCTGGCCACTGGCCACTGGCCACTGGTCACTGCCGCTGGCCGCTGGCCGCTGCCGTTGGCCGCTGGCCGCTGGCGCTGCCGTTGGCCGCTGGCCGCTGGCGCTGCCGTTGGCCGCTGGCCGCTGGCGCTGCCGTTGGCCGTTGCCGTTGGCCGTTGGCGCTGGCCGTTGCCGCTGGCCGTTGGCGCTGGCCGTTGGCGCTGGCCGTTGCCGCTGGCCGTTGCCGCTGGCCGTTGCCGCTGGCCGCTGCTACTGGCCACTGGTCGCTGCCGTTGCCGCCGGTCGTTGCCGCCGGTCGTTGCCGCCGGTCGTTGCCGCCGGTCGTTGCCAATGGCCGTTGCCGCTGGCCGCTGCCGCTGCCGTTGCCGCTGGCCGCTGCCGCTGCCGTTGCCGCTGGCCGCTGGCCGCTGGCGCTGCATCGGCGTTCAGCGCTGCCATGGTGAGTCATTTTTGTCGTCAAGTCTGTAGCGACCCAACAAGGTACGAGTCGGCCCTGGCGCCGGCGGTGCGCGTACCTCTGGAAAAGGGCGACCGCCGCGCCCCGGGAGTGGGGCGCGGCGGTCGTGGGCCGACGGCGGGTGGTCCGCCGTGGGATCAGGAGCCCGGGGTGTTGCCCCGCTTCGTCGTCGCCAGCAGGTAGTCGCGGTTGAGCCGGCCGATGGTGTCCAGCGGGATGCCCTTCGGGCAGACCGCGGTGCACTCACCGGCGTTGGTGCAGCCGCCGAACCCGGCCTCGTCGTGCGCGTCCACCATCCCGATCACCCGGGTGTAGCGCTCGGGCTGGCCCTGCGGCAGCAGCGAGAGCTGGGTGATCTTGGCGGCGGTGAACAGCATGCCGGAGCCGTTCGGGCAGGCCGCCACGCAGGCGCCGCAGCCGATGCAGGCGGCCGACTCGAAGGCGGCGTCGGCGTCGGCCTTGGGCACCGGGGTGGAGTGCGCCTCGGGGGCGCTGCCGGTCGGGGCGGTGATGTAGCCACCGGCGGCGATGATCCGGTCGAAGGCGTTGCGGTTGACCACCAGGTCCTTGATGACCGGGAAGGCCCGGGCCCGCCACGGCTCGATGTCGATCGTCTCGCCGTCGGAGAACTGCCGCATGTGCAGCTGGCAGGCGGTGGTGCCGCGCTGCGGCCCGTGCGCGTCCCCGTTGATCATGAGGCCGCACATGCCGCAGATGCCCTCACGGCAGTCGTGGTCGAACGCGATCGGCTCCTCCCCCTGGAGGATGAGCCGCTCGTTGAGCACGTCGAGCATCTCCAGGAACGACATGTCCGGGGAGACGTCGTCGACCTGGTAGGTCACCATCCGACCCTTGTCCTCAGGGCCCTTCTGGCGCCAGATGCGCAGGGTCAGATTCACTTGTAGCTCCGCTGCGTGGGGTGGACGTATTCGAACTTCAGGTCTTCCTTGTGCAGCACGGCCGGCTCACCGGTGCCGGTGTACTCCCAGGCGGCCACGTAGGCGAACCGGTCGTCGTCGCGCTGCGCCTCGCCGTCCGGCGTCTGGTGCTCGGCCCGGAAGTGGCCGCCGCAGGACTCCTCGCGGTGCAGGGCGTCGATGCACATCAGCTCGGCCAGCTCGAAGAAGTCGGCCACCCGGCCGGCCTTCTCCAGCGACTGGTTGAGTCCCTCGCCGTCGCCCGGGACGCGCACCCGCCGCCAGAACTCCTCGCGCAGCGTGCGGATCTCGTCGATGGCCTTGCGCAGACCGGCCTCACTGCGCTCCATGCCGCAGTGCTCCCACATGATCTGGCCCAGCTCGCGGTGGAACGAGTCCACCGTCCGGTCGCCGTCGACGGCGAGCAGCCGGGTGATCCGCTCCTCCACCTCGCGGCGGGCCGCGACCGCCTCCGGGTGGCCGGCGTCGACCTTCTCCAGCGGCCCGGACGCCAGGTAGTTGGCGATGGTGCTGGGCAGCACGAAGTAGCCGTCGGCCAGGCCCTGCATCAGCGCCGAGGCGCCGAGCCGGTTCGCGCCGTGGTCGGAGAAGTTCGCCTCACCGATGACGAACAGGCCCGGGATGGTCGACTGCAGGTCGTAGTCGACCCAGAGGCCGCCCATCGTGTAGTGCACGGCGGGGTAGATCCGCATCGGGACCTGGTACGGGTCCTCGCCGGTGATCCGCTCGTACATCTCGAAGAGGTTGCCGTACTTGGCCTCGATGGCCTTGTGGCCGAGCCGGTCGATCGCGTCGGCGAAGTCGAGGTAGACGCCGAGCTTGGTGGGCCCGACACCCCGACCCTCGTCGCACACGTTCTTCGCCGCGCGGGAGGCGATGTCCCGGGGGACCAGGTTGCCGAAGGACGGGTAGATCCGCTCCAGGTAGTAGTCCCGCTCGTCCTCCGGGATGTCCCGGGGGGCACGCTCGTCGCCCTTGGCCTTCGGCACCCACACCCGGCCGTCGTTGCGCAGCGACTCGCTCATCAGGGTCAGCTTCGACTGGTGGTCGCCGGAGACCGGGATGCAGGTCGGGTGGATCTGCGTGTAGCAGGGGTTGGCGAAGTACGCCCCCTTGCGGTGCGCCCGCCAGGTCGCCGTGACGTTGCAGCCCTTGGCGTTGGTGGAGAGGTAGAAGACGTTGCCGTAGCCCCCGGAGGCGAGCACGACGGCGTCCGCCATCTCGGTGCTGATCTCGCCGGTGACCAGGTCCCGGACGACGATGCCCCGGGCCTTGCCGTCGACGACGACCAGCTCCAGCATCTCGTGCCGGGCGTTCATCTCCACGTTGCCCAGGCCGATCTGCCGCTCCAGCGCCTGGTACGCCCCGAGCAGCAGCTGCTGGCCCGTCTGGCCCCGGGCGTAGAAGGTGCGCTGCACCTGCGCGCCGCCGAAGGAGCGGGTGTCGAGCAGGCCGCCGTACTCGCGGGCGAACGGCACGCCCTGCGCCACGCACTGGTCGATGATGTTGACCGACACCTCGGCCAGCCGGTGCACGTTCGACTCCCGGGAGCGGAAGTCGCCGCCCTTGACGGTGTCGTAGAAGAGCCGGTGGATCGAGTCACCGTCGTTGCGGTAGTTCTTGGCCGCGTTGATGCCGCCCTGCGCGGCGATCGAGTGGGCCCGGCGCGGGCTGTCCTGGTAGCAGTAGGACTTGACCCGGTAGCCCTGCTCGGCCAGGGTCGCCGCGGCGGAGCCGCCGGCCAGGCCGGTGCCGACCACGATCACGGTCATCTTGCGGCGGTTGGCCGGGTTGACCAGCTTGGCCTCGAAGCGGCGGCGTTCCCAGCGGGTCTCGATCGGACCCTCGGGAGCCTTGGTGTCGGCGATCGGGTCGCCCTCGGTGAAGAGATCCATGGTCAGCGCACCAATCCGATGAGTACGGCGAACGGGACCACCAGGTAGCCGACGGTCAACGCGACGGCGAAGACCAGCGCGAGGCTGCGCGCCCGGCGCTCACCCTTCGGCGTCTGCTGGCCCAGGCTGCGGAACGCGCTGAAGGCGCCGTGCCGCAGGTGGAAACCGAGCGCGACCACCGCGAGGGTGTAGAAGAGGGTCACGTACCAGCGTTCCGGGGCGAAGTCCGCCACCACGTTGGCCTGCGGCCGGGTCGGGTCGCCGACCGGGTTCAGGTGACCCGTGGTCAGGTCGAGGATGTGGTAGATCACGAAGAGCCCGATGATCACACCACCCCACCGCATGGTGCGCGCGGCGTAGCTGCCCTGGACCTTCTTGCGGTGGGCGTACTTCACCGGGCGGGCGGCCCGGGCGCGCATCGCCAGCACCGTGGCGGCGGCGATGTGGCCGATCAGGGCGACCAGCAGGACACCGCGCTGCAGCCACAGGTACCAGCCCGGGGCCAGCAGTGGCGTGCCCAGGTCGCGCAGCCAGTGCGCGTAGTGGTTGAAGGCCTCGGCGCCCGTGAAGATCTTCAGGTTGCCGAGCATGTGCGCGATGAGGAAGAGCACCAGGAGAATGCCCGTCACCGCCATGACGGCCTTGAGGCCGACGTTCGAGCGGATGGGCGACCGAGTTTTCGTGATTACCACCCGATCGACGCTAGGAGGACTTTGATCAGTCGTCCAATGCATCGACCTCGCAGTCTTGATAGCCGTAAGCTATGTAGATGCAGCTCCATCAGCTGAAGTACTTCGTCGCGGTCGCTGAAGTACGACATTTCACCCAAGCCGCCGACATCGTCGGCATAACCCAGCCGTCGCTGAGTAAGCAAATTCACGCCCTGGAGACCGACCTCGGGGCCCCGCTCTTCGAACGGGTAAGGGGCAACATCACCCTCACCGCGGCGGGCGAGGTGCTGCTGCCGCTGGCCAAGCGGATCCTCGCCGACGTGGACACCGCCACCCGGGAGGTGCAGGAGCTGGTCGGCCTGCGCCGGGGACGGGTACGCCTCGGCGCCACCCCCAGCCTCGCCACCTCCCTGGCCCCGCCGGTGCTGCGCCGGTTCCGCGACGCCCATCCGACCGTCGACCTGCGGGTGGAGGAGGGCGGCTCGCAGGACCTGGTCCGCGACCTGCTCCGCGGCGACCTCGACCTCGCGTTGATCATCATGCCGGCCCAGGGCGCCGACCCGGGGCTGCGCCTGGACCCGATCCTGCGCGAGAGCCTGGTGCTCGCCTCCGTCGACCCGTTGCCCGCCGCCGCCCCGAACGGCCAACTGCGCATCACCGACCTGCGCGGGCAGCCGCTGGTCATGTTCCGCGAGGGCTACGACCTGCGCGACGCCACCCTCCAGGCCTGCCGGGACGCCGGCTTCGAGCCGACCGTCTCGGTCGACGGCGGCGAGATGGACGCCGTGCTCAGCTTCGTCGAGGCGGGACTGGGCATCGCCCTGGTGCCCGGCATCGTGGTCGCCCGCCGGCCCGGGGTGCGGGTCACCCGACTCGCCCCGCCCGGCGTACGGCGGACCATCGCGGTGGCCCGGCGGCGCGACGTGGTGCCCACCCACGCCGGCCGGGAGCTGCGCCGGATACTGCTCGACTACGTCGGCGACGCCACCGCCAGCGACGACCTGCCCCCGGGCGTGGAGCCGCTCTGAGCCCGCCGGTCGCGCACTCTGGAAGACGCGCCGCCGCCCCCGCCCTGCCTACGCTGCCGACATGGCAGCAAGCGGACGCGCCGTGGTGGTCGGCGCCAGTATGGGCGGCCTGCTCGCCGCCCGCGCCCTGAGCGACGCGTACGACGAGGTGCTGCTGCTCGACCGGGACGCCCTGCCGGCGACCCCGACCAGTCGCCGCGGCGTGCCCCAGGGCCGCCAACTGCACGTGCTGCTGGACCGGGGACGGCAGGTGCTCGCCGAACTGTTCCCCGGCATCGGGGAGGAGTTGACCGCCCGGGGCGCCTGCCCGGTCGACCTGCACGGCGAGGTGCACTGGTACAACGACGGGCACCGGATGCGCCGGGCCCCCTCCGACCTGATCGCGTACGGCATGAGCCGGCCGCTGCTGGAGCAGGTGGTACGGGAGCGGGTCGCCGCCCTGCCCGGCGTACGGGTGCTGGCCGGGCACGAGGTCACCGGCCTGCTCACCGTCGGAGACGGGTCCCGCGTCACCGGCGTGCGGGTGGTCCCCGGCGGGGACGACCGCACCGAGATCGCCATCGACGCCGACCTGGTGGTCGACGCCGGCGGGCGGGGCAGCCGCAGCCCGGTCTGGCTCGCCGAGCTGGGCTACCCGACCGCCCCCGAGGAGCGGGTCGAGATCAACGTCACCTACGTCACCCGCATCTACCGGCGGGAGCCGGGCCAGCTGGAGGGGCTGCTCGGCGCGCTGGCCAACGCGATGCCGGGCCAGCCGCGCGCCGGCATCGTCGCCCCGCACGAGGACGGCCGGTTCGCCGTGGTGCTCAGCGGCGTGCTGGGGGAGCAGCCGCCCACCGACGACGAGGGCATGGCCGCGTTCGCCGGCTCGCTGTTCGCCCCGCAGATCGGTGAGCTGCTGCGTACCGCGCTGCCGGCGAGCGAGCCGGTCCGGATGCGCTACCCGGCCAGCGTCCGTCGCCGCTACGAGCGGCTGCGCCGGCTGCCCGAGGGGTACCTGGTCTTCGCCGACGCGCTGTGCAGCTTCAACCCGATCTACGGGCAGGGCATCACGGTGGCCTCGCTGGAGGCGCTGCTGCTGCGCCGGCTGCTCGCCGAGGCCGGCACCGGGCTGGCCCGGCGCTTCTACCGGGGCGCGGCCCGGCTGATCGACGCGCCGTGGCAGATCTCGGTCGGCACCGACCTGCGCTTCTCCGAGATCCCCGGCCGGCGCACCCTCAAGGTGCGGCTGGTCAACGCCTACATCGCCCGGCTGCACGCGGCGGCCACCACCGACGCGGGACTCGGCGCGGCCTTCCTACGGGTGATCAACCTGGTCGACCCGCCGACCCGGCTGCTCACCCCCGGCCGGATGCTGCGCGTGCTGCGCGGCCCGCGCCCGGCCCCGACGCCGGTCCGGCAGGTGCAGCGTCACCCGGCCTGACCGACCCCCACCCCAGCTCCGGCCCGGCCCTCCCGACCGGCGGTCGGGACCGGCAGGCGGGTCAGCGCCCCTCGGCGTCGTCCATGGCCCGGTAGATCCGCTGCTCCGACACCGGGTACGGGGTGCCCAGCGCCTGGGCGAAGACGTTCACCCGCAGCTCCTCGATCATCCAGCGGATCTGCCGTACCGCCGCCGACTGCCGCTTCGACGGTGGCAGCGCGGCGAGCAGGTCGGCGTACTCCTTCTGCACCACCGCGATCCGGTCCTGCTGCTGCTTGTCGCGCTGCGGGTTGCCGGGGAGCCGGTCCAGCCGCCGGTCGACCGCGGTGAGGTAGCGCAGCAGGTCGGGCAGGCGGGCGTACCCGGTCTCGGTGATGAAACCGGCGTGCACCAGGCCGGTGAGCTGGGCCCGGATGTCGGCCAGGGCGGCCACCACGGCCAGGTTCCTCGTCGCGCCGAGCCGCTGCTCGACGGCGTACGCGGCGGCGAGCACCTTGCGGACCCGGTCCATCACCTCGACGACGGTGTCGACCAGGTCGGCGCGGACCCGGTCGCGCAGCGCGGCGAAGCCCTCGGCGTCCCAGGCCGGGCCACCCGCGTCGCCGATCAGCTTGTCGATCGCCGCGCCGGCGGCGTCCTCGATGAGCTGCTGCACCCCGCCGTGCGGGTTGCGGCTGAGCGCCAGCTTCGCCTCGTTGCTCAGCCGCCCCTGAAGGAACTTCGCCGGGGACGGCACGGTCAGCCGCAACAGTCGCCGGGTGCCCGCCCAGTGCGCGGCGGCCTGCTCGGCCTCGGAGTCGAAGACCTTCACCCCGACGGTCGCGCCCTCGTCCACCAGCGCCGGGTACGCGGTCACCGCGTACCCGGCCCGGACCTGCTCGATGGTGCGGGGGAGGGAGCCGATGCTCCACTCACGGAGGCCAGTCCGGGCGACGTCCGGCGCGGCGGCGGCGACGACCTGGCGTACCTCCTGGCGGAGTTGGCGTTGCAGGGCGGTGAGGTCCTTGCCCTCGGCGACCGGCTTGTTCTCCTCGTCGAGCACCCGGAAGCCGACCCGCAGGTGCGGCGGGAGCTTGCCCGGGTCCCACGCCTCGCGCGGCACGGTGACCCCGGTCATCCGGCGCAGCTGCCGGGTCAGCGCGTCGAGCAGCGGCTCCTCGCCCGGGGTGATCGCGGCGAGCGCCGCGCGGGCGTAGTCCGGGACCGGGACGAAGTTGCGCCGGACCGCCTTGGGCAGGGACCGGATCAGCGCGACGACCAACTCCTCGCGCAGCCCCGGCACCTGCCAGTCGAAGCTCTCCGCCGGCACCTGGTTGAGCAGCGGCAGCGGGATGTCCACGGTGACGCCGTCGGTGGGCGCGGTCGGGTCGAAGGTGTACGTCAGTGGCAGGGTGACCCCGTCGGCGCGCCACTCGTCCGGGTAGTCGGACTCGTCGACCCCACCGCGTCCGGCGTTGACCAGCAGATCCCGGGTGAAGGTGAGCAGGTCGGGCCGCTCCCGGCGGGTCGTCTTCCACCAGGCGTCGAAGTGCCGCCCGGAGACCACGTCGGCGGGGATCCGCTCGTCGTAGAACTGGAAGATCGTCTCGTCGTCGACCAGGATGTCCCGCCGCCGGGCCCGGTTCTCCAGCTCCTCGATCTCGGCGAGCAGCCGCTGGTTGTCCTTCCAGAACTGGTGGTGGGTGGACCAGTCGCCCTCGACCAGGGCGTGCCGGATGAACAGCTCCCGGCTCAGCGCGGGGTCGATCCGGCCGAAGTTGACCTTGCGGGAGGTGACGATCGGGATGCCGTACAGGGTGACCTTCTCGTAGGCCAGCACCGCGGCCTGCTTCTTCTCCCAGTGCGGCTCGCTGTAGCTGCGTTTGACCAGGTGCTGGGCCAGCGGCTCGACCCACTCCGGCTCGACCCGGCCGGCCACCCGGCCCCAGAGCCGGGAGGTCTCCACCAGTTCGGCGGCCATCACCCAGCGCGGCGGCTTCTTGAACAGCGCCGACCCGGGGAAGATCGCGAACTTCGCGCCGCGCGCGCCCAGGTACTCGTGCTTCTGCGCGTCCTTGAGCCCGATGTGCGACAGCAGCCCGGGCAGCAGCGACTGGTGCACCTTCGGGGTGTCGATCTCCTCCGGCAGGTCCGCGCCGGCGCCGCGCCGGCCACCGCCGTCGGGTCCGGGCTGCGCCGTCGGTCGCCGGCCGCGTCGCCCGTCACCCGGTTCCGGGGTACGCAGCACCTGGCGCAACTGGCTGACGATGTCCTGCCATTCGCGGACCCGCAGGTAGTTCAGGTACTCCGCCTTGCACATCCGGCGGAACGCGCTGGACGACAGCGTCCGCTGCTGCTCGCGCAGGTACCGCCACAGGTTCAGGTACGCGACGAAGTCCGACTCCTTGTCGGCGAAGCGGGCGTGCGCCTGGTCGGCCTGGGCCTGCTTCTCCGCCGGCCGCTCCCGGGGATCCTGGATGGAGAGCGCGGCGGCGATCACGATCACCTCGGTGGCGCAGCCGTTGCGCTCGCCCTCCAGCACCATCCGGGCCAGCCGGGGGTCGACCGGGAGCTGGGCCAGCCGCCGGCCGAGCGCGGTGAGCCGCTTCGCCGGGTCGGTCTGCGTCGGGTCCAGCGCCCCCAGCTCGTGCAGCAGGTTGACGCCGTCGGTGACGTTGCGCCGGTCCGGCGGGTCGATGAACGGGAACGCGGCGATGTCGCCGAGCCCGATCGAGGTCATCTGGAGGATGACCGAGGCCAGGTTGGTGCGCAGGATCTCCGGGTCGGTGAACTCGGGCCGCGAGGCGAAGTCCTGCTCGTCGTAGAGGCGGATGCAGATGCCGTCCGAGGTACGACCGCAGCGCCCCTTGCGCTGGTTGGCCGACGCCTGCGAGACCGGCTCGATGGGCAGCCGCTGCACCTTGAGCCGGCTGGAGTAGCGGGAGATCCGGGCCGTGCCCGGGTCCACCACGTACTTGATGCCGGGCACGGTCAGCGAGGTCTCCGCGACGTTGGTGGCCAGCACGACCCGGCGGCCGGAGTGCGGGGCGAAGACCCGGTGCTGCTCGGCGGTGGAGAGCCGGGCGTACAGCGGCAGGATCTCGGTGCCGAGCAGGGAGCGTTTCTTCTCCACCAGCCGGCCCAGCGCCTCGGCGGTGTCCCGGATCTCCCGCTCGCCGCTGAGGAAGACCAGGATGTCGCCGGGCCCCTCGGCGGCCAGCTCCTCGACCGCGTCGCCGATGGCCTGGATCTGGTCCCGGACGTTCTCCTCGTCGGCCTCGTCCTCCTCGTCGGCCTCGCCGACCTCGACCAGCGGCCGGTACCGCACCTCGACCGGGTACGTCCGCCCGGACACCTCGACGATCGGCGCCGGCTTCCCCTCGGGCGCGTCCTCGGTCGGCGGCCCGGCGAAGTGCCGGGCGAACCGGTCGGTCTCGATGGTCGCCGAGGTGATGATCACCTTCAGGTCGGGGCGGCGGGGCAGGAGCTGCTTGAGGTAGCCGAGGATGAAGTCGATGTTGAGGCTGCGTTCGTGCGCCTCGTCGATGATCAACGTGTCGTACTGGCGCAGCATCCGGTCGGTCTGCAACTCGGCCAGCAGGATGCCGTCGGTCATCAGCTTGACCAGGCTGTTCTCGCCCACCTGATCGGTGAAGCGCACCTTGTAGCCGACCACGTCGCCCAGCTCGGTGCCGAGTTCCTCGGCGATCCGGTCGGCGACCGTCCGGGCGGCCAGCCGGCGGGGCTGGGTGTGCCCGATCAGACCGGTGATCCCGCGCCCCAGCTCCAGGCAGATCTTCGGCAGCTGGGTGGTCTTGCCGGAGCCGGTCTCACCCGCCACGATCACCACCTGGTGGTCGCGGATGGCGGCGGCGATGTCGTCGCGGCGCTCGCTGACCGGCAGTTGCGGCGGGTAGGTGATCGTCGGCACGGCGGCCCGCCGGCTCTCCAGCCGCGCCTCGGCCCGCGTCACCTCGGTGGCGATCTCGGTCAACGCGTCGTCGCGGCGCTGCGGGTCCCGGAGCCTGCGGACACCGTCCAGCCGTCGTTGCAGGCGGCGCTGGTCGCGGAACATCAGGGGGTCGAGGCGGCGGAGCAGCTCGCGGACGGTCACGGCCTCGGCGGGTGCGGCTGGATTCTGCATGTCGTCGCCAAGGATAGGCAGCCCGACGACGGACCGCCCCCGGGTTACGCCGCCCGCCGCCTGCTGCCTGCTGCCTGCCCCGTCACCCGCTGCCTGCTGCCCGACGCCCATCTCCGCCGCCCGCCGGGCACGCCACACCCCGTGGCTGCCGGGGGTGGCGCGCCGGTCGGGCTAGAGTTTCGCCCACCGACACGACCGGGGGGCCGACATGACGATGCTGGACACCGACCGCGCTCTGGTGCAGGCCGCCACCGCGGTCGCCAAGCTGCGCTGCCGCAGTGACAACCACACCGTCGCCGCCGCCGCCCGCACCGCCGACGGCCGGGTCTTCACCGGGGTGAACGTCTACCACTTCACCGGTGGCCCGTGCGCCGAGGTGGTGGCGATCGGCGCCGCCGCGACCCAGGGCGTCGGTGAGCTGGAGGCCATCGTCGCGGTGGGGGACCGGGGCCGGGGGGTGATCCCGCCCTGCGGCCGGTGCCGCCAGGTGCTGCTCGACTACTTCCCGTCGATCAAGGTCATCCTCGGGCCGATGGACGCCCTGCGGCCGGTGCCGGTGCGGGAGCTGCTGCCCGAGACGTACGTCTGGGCCGACCAGCAGCTCGACCCGTCGGCGATCGTCCGGACCGGGCAGTGGCCGATGCCGACCGTGCCGAGCAGCCGTCCGGCCTCGGAGGACTGAGCCGCTCGGTCGCCGGCCGTCGTTCAGTCGTCGGCCGTCAGTCGCCGGCCGGCCGTCGCTCGGTTGCCGGCCGTCAGTCGCCGGCCGCCGCCTCCAGCATCGAGCGGGGCACGGCGACCTCGCCGTAGCGCACGTTGCCCTCGGGCACCAGCCAACTCGTCACGTGGGCGACCAGTTGGCCGGAGCGCACCGCCGGGTCGTTCGCGTACAGCTCGCGGGCCTCGGCCGGGCTGATCGGCAGCACGGCGAGGCCGCGCAGCGTCTCGTCGTCCGGGTCCAGGAACGGCCCGGCGGCCAGCACGAGCCCCTGCTCCACCAGTCCCTTCTGGTGCGCCAGGTGGGCGTCGTGCAGCAGGTCGGCGGCGTCGCGCGGCAGCTCCGGCGCGTCCGCCGGGCGGACCAGGAGGACGAGGGTGTGCTGGTCGAATCGCATACCTGGAGCCTAGGCACTGCGGCGCGTGCTTCGTCCCGCTCTCACTGGACAGGTGCCTTTCATCCTGCTTCCCGGCCGGTCGCCGCCCGGCCCGGCGGGTCGGCCCTGCTCACGGCCCGGGCGGGCGGCCGATGCGCGGGCGTCTATCGAGCGGGGCCGGTTAGGTAAGCCTAAGCTCATCCGCTAAGGTAAGGCGAACCTTAGCCCAGCTCAGGAGCATCGTGACCACCCTCGCCGTACGCCCCGTGGCCGCCCCGCGCGGCGGGCACCGGGGTCGCCGCACGGCGATCGCCGTCGCTGCCGGGCTCGCGCTGGCGCTCGTCGTGCTGGCCAGCCTCGCCCTCGGCAGCCGCCCGCTCGCCCCCGGCCAGGTGTGGGCCGCGCTCATCGCCCCGGACGGGGGCACCGCCAGCACCATCGTGCGGGAGCTGCGACTGCCGCGTACCGCGCTCGGCCTGGTCGTCGGCCTGGCCCTGGCCGTCGCCGGCGTGCTGTTCCAGGCGCTCACCCGCAATCCGCTCGCCGAGCCCCGCATCCTCGGCATCAGCGCCGGCGCGTCGTTCGGCGTCGTGCTGGCCATCGCCGTCCTGGGCGTCAGCAGCCTCGCCGGGTACGTCTGGTTCGGCGTCGCCGGCGCCCTCGGCGCCGGGCTGCTCGTCTTCGCCGTGGCCAACCGCACCCGCGAGGGCGCCAGCCCGGTCACCCTCGCCCTGATCGGCGCGGCGCTCGACGCCAGCCTCGCCTCCGCCGTGTACGCGCTGCTCAGCATCGACGCCCGCACCTTCGAGGAGTACCGGTTCTGGGTCGTCGGCGGGCTCACCGGCCGGGACCTGACGGTCACCGGGCAGGTGCTGCCCATCGTCCTCGCCGGCCTGGTGCTGGCCGTACTGGTCGCCCGTGGCCTCGACGCGCTCGCCCTCGGCGACGACGTGGCCCGGGGACTCGGCCACCGCATCGGTCTGGTCCGCCTCGGCGGCGGCGCGGCGGCCGTGCTGCTCACCGGCGCCGCGGTCGCCGCCGCCGGGCCGGTCGCCTTCGTCGGGCTCGCCGTGCCGCACCTGGCCCGGGCCCTGGTCGGCGCCGACCACCGCTGGACGTTGGCCGTCTCCGCCCTGCTCGGGCCCGCCCTGCTGCTCGGCGCGGACATCGTCGGACGGCTGATCGCCCCGCCCGGCGAGGTGCCCGCCGGGATCATCACCGCGCTGATCGGCGCGCCGCTGCTGGCGTACCTGGTGCGCCGGGCGAAGGTCGTGACGGCGTGAGCGCGGGACACGAGCCGGGACTGCGCGCCGTCCGGGCGCAGGACGAGGTGGCGCCGGTGACCCCGGGGAACGGGCCGGATGCGCCGGCCCCCCAGCCGCGCGCCGCGGTCGCGCAGCCCGACGCGGACAGTACGCCGGGTGCCGCGCGGTCCGAATCCGAGTCGGCGCCGCCCGGCGCGGGCGGTGCGCCTCACGGGCGCGTCGCGCGGTCGCGGACCGAGGTGTCGCCGGTGCGCGCGACCGGCCGCCGCGCCGGGCTGCCCGGGCGGTCGTTGCTGCGGGTCGGGCCGGTCAGCCTCCAGATCCGCCGTCGCGCCGTGCTGGTGGCGCTCGCCTCCACCGGGCTGCTCGCCGCCGCCGCGGTGCTCAGCCTCTCGCTCGGCACCCCGTACGTCGCCCCGGCCGACGTGCTGCGCGCGCTCTCCGGCGCCGGCACCCCGTACGACCTGGTCGTGCTCGACCTGCGGCTGCCCCGCCTGGTGCTCGCGGCGGTGGCCGGCGCGGCCTTCGGCCTCGCCGGCACGCTGATCCAGAGCGTCGCCCGCAACCCGATCGCCAGCCCGGACGTCGTCGGCATCACCCAGGGCGCGGGACTGGCCGCCACGGTGGCCATCACCACCGGGGCCGCCGCCGTCCTGGTCGCCCCGGCGGCGCTGCTCGGCGGGCTGGCCGCCGCCCTGCTGCTGCTCGCCCTGGGCGCCCGGCACGGGCTGGCCGCCCAACGGTTCGTGCTGGCCGGTGTCGCCGTCGCCTTCGCCCTGCGGGCGCTGACCGAGGTGGTCATGCTCTCCGCCGACCCGATCGACGGGCTGCGGGCGCAGGTCTGGCTCATCGGCACGCTGGCCGGCAAGGGCTGGACCGAGAGCCTCTGGATCGCGTTCACCCTGGCCGCGCTCCTGCCGGTGCTGGCCTGGGCCGGCTGGGCGCTCAACAGCGCCGCGCTCGACGACGACACCGCCCGGGGCGTCGGGCTGCGCCCGGTGGCCCGCCGGATCGGGCTGGCCGCCACCGGTGTGGTGCTCGCCGCGACGGTCACCGCCCAGGTCGGCGCGGTGGACTTCGTCGCCCTGGTCGCCCCGCAACTGGCCCGCCGGCTGGTCCGGGCCGAGCGGCCCCCGCTGGTCTGCGCCGCGCTGCTCGGCGCGCTGCTGCTGGTGCTGGCCGACCTCGCCGGCCGGCGGCTGCTCGCCCCCACCCAACTGCCGGCCGGCGTGCTGACCGCCGCCATCGGCGGGCCGTACCTGATGTTCCTGCTCGTCCGTGGCCGACGGCGGTCCGCGTGACGACCATCCCCGCCCGAGGAGACGCCATGCTCGCCACCCGCGACCTGGTCGTCGGCTACGACGAACGGACCGTGCTCGACGGGCTCGACCTGGCGCTGCCCGCCGACGCGTTCACCGTCATCGTCGGGCCGAACGCCTGCGGCAAGTCCACCCTGCTACGGACCATGGCCCGGCTGCTCACCCCCCGGCGCGGCGCGGTGCTGCTCGACGGCACCGCGATCCGGGACCTGCCCACCCGCGAGGTGGCCCGACGGCTCGGCGTGCTGCCGCAGAGCCCCCTGGTGCCCGAGGGGGTCACCGTCGCCGACCTGGTCGGTCGCGGACGGCAGCCGTACCAACGGTGGTGGCGGCAGTGGTCCGAGCAGGACGCCGAGGCGGTGGACCGGGCGATGGCGCTCGCCGACGTCGCGGGGCTGGCCGACCGGCCGGTCGACACCCTCTCCGGCGGGCAGCGGCAGCGGGTCTGGATCGCGATGACCCTCGCCCAGGACACCGAGGCGCTGCTGCTGGACGAGCCGACCACGTTCCTGGACCTGGCGCACCAGGTGGAGGTGCTGGACCTGCTGCACCGGCTGCGCGCCGAGCGGGGTCGCACCGTGGTGGCGGTGCTGCACGACCTCAACCAGGCCGCCCGGTACGCCGACCACCTCATCGCCATGCGGGCCGGGCAGGTGGTCGCCACCGGGGCGCCGCGCGACATCCTCACCGCCGATCTGGTGCGGGACGTCTTCGGCCTGGACTGCGTGGTGGTGCCCTGCCCGGTGACCGGCGCGCCGCTGGTGGTGCCCGCCCTCACCTGCCCGTCCCTGGCCCCGGCGGCTCCCACCGGCTCCGCCCCGGCCGACCTCGACCCGGTGGGCCCGACCGCTCCGGCGGCCCGCCCCTCCGCCGATGACGCGACAGACCCGCGCTTCGGCACGTACCCCTCGAAAGGACTCTGATGCGTCGTCTCGCCGCCACCCTCACCGCGGCCCTCGCCCTCGGCGTGGGCCTGACCGCCTGCGGGGAGAGCGACCCGGTCGCCGGCACCTCCGCCGGTGAGACCCGGGAGATCACCCATGCCATGGGCACCACCAAGGTGCCGGCCGCCCCCGAGCGGGTCGTGGTGCTCGACACCGATAAGATCGACACCGCGCTCTCGCTCGGCGTCACGCCGGTCGGCGCCGCCACCGCCGGTGAGGCGCGGAGCTGGCCGACCTACTTCGGCGCGGAGAAGCTCGCCGGCATCACGGAGGTCGGCGTGCTCACCGAGCCCGACCTCGAGGCGATCACCGCGCTGAAGCCGGACCTGATCCTCGGCAGCAAGTTCCGCCAGGAGAAGTTCTACGACGAGCTCAGCGCCATCGCCCCGACCGTCTTCACCGAGAAGGTCGGCATCACCTGGAAGGAGAACCTCCTCCTCGACGGTGCGGCGCTGGGCAAGGAGCAGCAGGCCAAGGACCTGCTCGCGGCCTACGAGAAGCGGGCGAGGGACTTCGGCGCGAAGCTGGGCGACGCCGCGTCGCGGGAGATCTCCATCGTGCGCTTCATCCCGGGCAACATCCGGGTGTACGGCCCGGACTCCTTCTCCGGCATCGTCATCGGCGACACCGGGCTGGGCCGCCCCGAGCGGCAGCGCCTGGAGGGCAAGGAGGACAGGCGCTTCGACCTGGTCAGCGCCGAGCGGATCAACGAGGTCGACGGTGACGTGATCTTCGTGACCGCGTACGGCGAGAAGGCCGCCGCCGAGCAGGCCAAGGTCACCGCGGGCAGCCTCTGGCAGGGCCTGTCCGCCGTCAAGGCCGGCAAGGCGCACGTGGTCTCCGACGAGGTCTGGATGACCGGCATCGGCGTCGGCGCCGCCAACAAGATCCTCGACGACCTCGAAAAGCACCTCGCCCCCTAACCCACCCCCCGCACGCCGCGCCGCCCCCCCGCACGCCGCGCCGCCCCCCGCCGCCGGCCGGCGCACTTTCAGAGAAAGAGTGGCTATTCCTCGTCGAATAGCCACTCTTTCTCTGAAGGAGGGTGCTACAGGGGTCAGGAAGGGCGACGGGAGCGGGAGCGAAGGGCGGCGTGGACCTCGGCGAGGAAGCCGTCGAAGTCCTCGCGCATGCGTTGGCTCGTGACGTGGAGGACGATCCACTCGTCGCCGAGGAGCTTGTTGAGGCGTTGGCGGTCACGGTGCAGTTGGGCGGGGTCGTGGTGCCAGAGCCCGTCGTACTCGATGGCGATCTTGAGTTCCGGCCAGGCCAGGTCCACCCGGGCGATGAAGCGGCCAGCCCGCTCGACGACATGCTGGGTGGCCGGGCGGGGTAGGCCCGCCCGGACGAGACGGACGCGAAGCCGTGACTCGGGCAGCGACTCGGCGCCGCCGTCGCTCAGGGCGACCGCTTCGGCGAACTTGCGCCAGCCTCGTTCGCCACGGTGCTGCGAGAGGTAGTGCTCCAGTTCGGGCAGGGTGACCGCATGGACGTGGCGGAGCGAGTCGATCAGGGCCACCGCGTCGACGAGGTCGAGCCAGTTCGCGAGGTCCCAGCAGGTGCGGACAGGTGTGGTGACGGCGCACCCGTCCCGGCGCTGCACCTCACCCTCGCGCCACGCGGCGACATGGATGAGGAATCCCGCCAATGGCCCGAACCGTGACTCCGGCCGGACGACCACCTCGACCGGGTCGTCCGGATGAGGAGCCACGCCGCCGTGCAGAGCCACCGCCGACCTGCCGGCGATCGCACAGCCGGGTGGGAACAGCCACGACGCGGCGGCCCGGCACCGCGCCCGATGTGTCAACGTCAGGCGGGCGTCCGCGTACACGTTGTGGAAGATTCGTCGCCAGGCGCTGGTACGGAGGTCGTTCTTCGTCAACAAGCCGCGATGAATCGCCTCGCGTGCGAAGAAGACCCGCCCGACCAGTTCCGCCGGCCGTCGAGGTGTCCGAGCCACCCCTACACCCTGGCACCCCCACCCCCCACCCATAACCCCCTGTGGACAACGCCCGCCCCTCCCCACCGACGGGCCGCTCCCTGGCTGCACTTTCAGAGAAAGAGTGGCTGTCCGACGAGAAATGGCCACTCTTTCTCTGAAAGTGCAGCCGCGGCGCGGCGCGGCGCGCCGCGGGGCGGCGCGGCGGGGGCGGGGCGGGCGGGGGCGGGGCGGGCGGGGGCGGGCGGTGGGGGCGGGGGAGGGGGTTACGGGTGGGTGGGGCGGGAGTCGAAGTGGGAGCGGGTGAGGAAGGCGAGTTGGGCGCGCTTGTCGGGCATGTCGATCTCCTCGTCGAAGGTGAAGCCCTCCCGGCGCAGCCGGCGCAGCGCGATCTCGTTGCGCACGTCCGGTTCCACCACGATCCGCTGCCGGGTCGGGTCGGTGAACAGGAAGCGGGCCAGGGCGGGGCCGACGGCGGTGGTGAGCCCGCGCGGTGGGCGCCGCCCCGGGGCGAGCAGCAGGTGCATGCCGATGTCGCCGGGGCGTACCCGGTAGCGCTCGCCCACCGGGTCGGCCTCGGGCCGGTACGTCTGGAACAGCCCGATCGGCGTGCCGTCCAGCGTGATCAGGTACGCGTGGTGGGTGGTCAGGCCGTCGAGGTACGCGTACACCTCGCGCACCTCGTCCACGGTGTACGAACCCATGCCCCAGAACCTGGCCCGGGGCTCGGTCACCCAGCCGTGCAGCAGGTCGGCGTGGACGGCCGGGTCCACCGGGACGAGCCGCAGCTCGCCGAGGCCGGGGATCGTCTCCTGGTAGGTCACGGGTGCCTCGTCTCGTACGGGTCGGGGGTGAGGTGGCGCCAGTCGGTGGTCACCGGGATCAGCTCGCCGGTGGCCCACCGGGGCAGCTGGTCGTCGAAGTGCGGGTCGCCGGGGCGTCCGGAGGCGCCGAACGGGACGATCCAGCGGCTGCGGTCGCGGTCGCCGAGGTCGAAGACGTACCGGGCGACCGGCCCCCGCCGGCAGGCGTCGGAGGTCCCGGGGACGCTGGAGGTGGCGAGCACGCAGTCGGTGTCCCCGGCGAGGGCGGTCCGCCGGCGCATGGCGGCGACCGCCTCGTCGACGGCCGGCGCGACGCCGAGGTGCACCGGGTGCAGCGCGTGCCGCTGTCCCCACGCCTGCGGCGGCGCGGTCGCGGCGTCCTCCAGCGCCGCCGCCGCGACCGGCGCCACGTCCGCGCCGAGCCGGTGCAGCCCGGCGACGACGCCGTCGAGGGCGTGGCCGATGCGGGCCAGCGGGTCCGTCCACGGCCGGAACAACCCGTCGTACGCGCTCGGGGCGCGCAGCGGGCGCAGCCGGGGGTGCTCGTGCAGCCGGCGGGCCAGCGCGGCACGCCACGCGGCGAAGGCGCCGGCGTCGAGGCTGTCGGCCCGCATCCGCCCGTCCCAGGCGGTGAGTCGCTCCCGCAGCGCCCGGGCGGGCGGGGTGAGGACGGCGGGGTCGAGCCGGTGCAGGGCGTCGCGCAGCGGTGTCCGGGCGAGCCGGGTGTCCATGTGGACGGTCTCCGGCGAGACGCCCTCGGCCAGCAGGGCGCGGATGCGGGCGGCGCGGTACGGCGGGGCGAAGTCGTCGCCGAGGTCGGCCACGTCGTCGCGGCGGTCGTTGGCGCAGACCGCGAACCCGTCCGCCGCGACGGGCTTGGACTCGGCGTAGCCGCCCTGCCAGCGGTAGCGGGGGTCCCAGCCGGGCACCGGTTCACGCCGGCACCGCTCGTCGCGGGTGGGGACCAGGCCGGCGACCAGGCGGTGCACGGCTCCGCTGGTGTCGGCCACCAGGACGCTGTTCACCGGCTCCACCCAGGCCCGCAGCGCGTCGGCGACGTCGTCGACGGTACGGGCGCGCAGCAGGGGCAGCAGCGCGTCGAAGCCCAGGCTCCCCTCGACCCGGGCCGGCGTGCGCAGGCTGATCGCCTCGCCGGTGCGGCGGTCGTGGTCGATGACCGGTCCCCGGGGGGTCTCGACGACCTCCACGGTTTCGGTGGCGCCGCCGCGGACCGGGATCCGCTCGACGTGGCGGTGGGCCGGCGTCCAGCCGTCGGCGTCACGGACCAGCACCCGGTCGCCGTCGTGGCGCAACTGCTCCCGGTAGAGGTCCTGGTAGTCGGCCATGGCGTTGGTGACGGCCCAGGCGACCTCGCCGGCGTGGCCGAAGTGGGGCAGTCCCGGCACGCCCGGGAAGGCGAGGCCGACCACGTCGAACTCGTCGCAGGCGAGGCGGACCTGCTGGTAGATGCCGGGCAGTTCGAGCAGGCGGTGCGGGTCCCCGGCGATGACCGGGGCACGCCCGGTCACCGGGTCGGCGGGCACCGCCCAGGCGTTGCTGCCGGCGCCACCCGGCCCTTCGACGGCGAACAGGTCGACCGCCTCGGGGCCGAGGGTGGCCGTGACGTGGGCCCGCCACAGCTTGTTCGGGAAGGTGGCGAAGAGGATGTGTTGCACGAGGAACACGCCCAGCGGCGACCACGGCCGCCACCGGCCGGGCGCGCAGCCGGCGGCGGCGAACTCGGGCGCGCCGGCCGCGCCCTCGGCGAGGGCGTCGTTGACCCCGTCGGTGTACGCGGTGACCCAGCGCCGGGTGGCGGGGGAGAGCCGGTGGAAGCTGCGCCGCGCGGTGTCGTCGAGGCGGGCGCGGCGGGCGAACCGGTCCCAGTCGAGGGCTTCGGGGCCGAGGTGCGCGGCGAGCCGGCCCTCGGAGCGCCAGCGTTCGGTCTCGATCTGCCAGGCCCGGTCGAGGGCGGCCACCCGCCCCTGCCACCGGGCCAGCTCGTCGACGCTGTCGGCGCGCAGGTGCGGCACGCCCCAGGCGTCGCGATGGATGCCGGTCACGGTGCGGTCCCGCCGGGACACGCCCGAGTCGGGCACGGTACGAATATCAACTTAGGTTACCCTCCCCTAACTAAGGTGAACCTTACTGGAGGGGGTCGCGTGAAGCGCAACTGGGAAGCCCTGGTGCTCAAGGCGATGGGTGGCCGGGACTTCCGGCTCACCGTGCTCGACGCCGAGTCGGTGGGTGGGGCGTACCGGCGGCTGCTGGTGGACGGCGGTGGGCTGTTGGAGTCCTGCGGAGTGCACCCCACCATGTGGATCCGGCTGTGGTTCGACGACGGCGGCCGGGCGCACCAGCGCGCGTACACGCTGGTCGACCCGGACCCGGCGACCGGACGGTTCCACCTGGAGTTCGCCCTGCACGACGGGTGCGCCGCCCGGTGGGCCGTCGCCGCCCGGGCCGGTGACACCATCGACGCCACCGTGCAGGGCAGCGCCTTCCACCTGCCGGACCCCGCGCCACGGCACCTCTACCTGATCGGCGACGCCGCCTCGCTGCCGGCGGTCAACAGCCTGCTCGACGCGGCCGCCGACATCCCGGCGACGGTCTGGCTGGAGTACGCGAACGAGGACGAGCAGGCGCTGCCGGCGCGCGCCCGGGCGCACCACGAGGTCACCTGGGTGCCGCGCAAGGACGAGGGGCGGTACCTGGTCGAGACGGTGTGCGCCGCCCTGCCCGCCGCCGCCGACGCGCACTACTGGATCGCCTGCGAGGCGGCCAGCACCCGCGCCGTCACCCGGCACGTCCGCCGTACGCTGGGCGTCGGCAAGCACCAGGTGACCTCGCTGGGCTACTGGAGCGCCCGGTGAGGGGTCCCCTCGGCGCGCTCGGCGCGCTCTACGTCACCCAGTACCTCGGCATCGGCTTCATCACCGTCGGCCTGACCGCGATCCTGCGCGACGGCGGCACCTCCCTGGACACCCTGGCGCTGTTGCAGGTCGTCGGCCTGATCTGGCCGGTGAAGTTCCTCTGGGCGCCGATCCTCGACCGGTACGGCTCCCGCCACCGCGGCCACTACCGCTCCTGGCTGCTGGTGCTGCAGGGTGGCCTGGTGCTGGCCCTGCTGGCCCTCGTCCCGTTCGACGACCCGGGCGGCCGGCTCGGCCCGCTCGTCGCGATCTGCGCCGGGTACGTGTTCCTCTCCGCCACCCAGGACATCGCCGTCGACGCGGTCGCGGTGCGGTTGCTCGCCGAGCGGGCGAGGGGCGCCGGCAACGGCATCCAGGTCGCCGCCGGCTACCTCGGCAACCTGATCGGCGGCGGCGCGTGCGTGCTGGTCTACGACCGGTACGGCTGGCGGGCGGCGATCCTGCTGCTGGCCGCGTCGACGTCGCTCGGTCTGCTGGTGGTGTGGCGGCTGCGCGAGCCGGTCCGCACCGACCGGGTGGAGTCGACGCGGGCGGCGTACCGGGCGTTGCTGTCGGTGTTCGGCCAGCCCGGGTGCCGGTGGTGGACGTTCGTGGTGGTGCCGCTGGTCTACGTCGGTGCCGGCGCGGCGTACGCGCTGGTGACCCCGGCGCTGGTGGACGCGGGCTGGTCGCTGGCCCGCATCGGCGTGGTGACCGGGGTGGTGACCAGCGCCCCGGCGATCGTGGCCGGCCTGCTCGCCGGGGTGGCGATCGGACGGTTCGGGCGTGGCCCGGTGCTCGTCGCGGCGGGCGTCGCTCTCGCGGTCGCCACGGCGATGCTGCTGCCGTTGCTGACCGGACGGGCCCCGCTGGGCGCGACGGTCACCGCGCTGTGCGGCTTCATGGCCGCCTACACGGCCGCCAACGTGGTGCTCTACACGGTCGACATGGACTACTCCCGGCCGGGCACCGGCGGCACCGACTTCACGGTGCTCTCCTCGTTCGGACTGGTCTGCTCCTTCGTGGCGGCCTCGGTCGGGCTGGCCGTCGCCGACCGGGTGGGCTACCCCGCCGTCGCGGTGGCCGCCGTCGTGCTGGTCGTGGCCGGTGTCGTGGCGGGCGTCGCACACCAGCGGCGGTTCCGGCCAGCCTCTCGGTTCGGCCAGGTCCGCCCGGCCGAACCGGTGACCGTGTCGCGCTGACCGCGACACGCCGGGCCCGGTGACGCCGCCCGGAAGTTAGGTTAGGGTAACCTAACTTCGCGATCACCGCCGGAGCTCCGGTGGGCGGCGCCCGCTCCGTCGTCCCCTCATCTCCACTCTCCGACCACTGAGGACCAACATGAGTCTGTCCGGACCACCTGCCGCGGCCCTGGCGCCCGCGGCGGTCCGCGCCCCGGCGGCCAGCGGCCGGGCCCACCTGTTCCACGCCGGCTCGGTGGAGCACTACCGCCGGGTGCTGGCCGACGGGATCGACCGGGTCGCCGGCCGGGTGGCCGCCGCCGCGACGCCGTTCACCGGCGTGACCCCCGAGCAGCTCGCGCCCCGGATCGACGGCATCGACCTGGACCGGCCGCTGGGCGACACCGGGGCGGCCCTGGACGAACTCCAGGACGTCTACCTGCGCGACGCGGTCTACTTCCACCACCCGCGCTACCTGGCCCACCTGAACTGCCCGGTGGTCATCCCCGCCCTGCTCGGCGAGGCGGTGCTCAGCGCCGTCAACTCCTCGATGGACACCTGGGACCAGAGCGCCGGCGGCACCCTGATCGAGCGCCGGCTGATCGACTGGACGGCGCAGCGGATCGGGCTCGGGCCCGCCGCCGACGGCGTGTTCACCAGCGGCGGGACCCAGTCCAACCTGCAGGCGATGCTGCTGGCCCGCGAGGAGGCCTGCGCCCGCGCCGGGGGCTTCCCGGGACCGCGCCCGTCCCGTCCCGAGCTGCTGTCCCGGCTGCGCGTCGTCACCTCGGTGGCCGGGCACTTCAGCGTGCAGAAGGCGGCGAAGCTGCTCGGCCTCGGCGCGGACGCGGTCATCACCGTCGCCACCGACGCCGACCGCCGGATGCGTACCGACGAACTGGCCCGCGCGATCGAACGGTGCCGGCGCGACGGGCTCGTCGTGATGGCCGTGGTGGCCACGGCCGGCACCACCGACTTCGGCAGCATCGACCCGCTGCCGGCGATCGCCGACGTCTGCGCGGCGGCCGGCGTGTGGCTGCACGTCGACGCCGCGTACGGCTGCGGCCTGCTGGTCTCGCCGACCCGGCGGCACCTGCTCGACGGCGTCGAGCGGGCCGACTCGGTCACCGTCGACTACCACAAGTCGTTCTTCCAGCCGGTCAGCTCCAGCGCCCTGCTGGTGCGCGAGGCCCGGGTGCTGCGGCACGCCACCTGGCACGCCGACTACCTCAACCCGGCCCGGGCCGTCGCGCAGCGCATCCCCAACCAGGTCGACAAGAGCATCCAGACCACCCGTCGGTTCGACGCCCTGAAGCTCTGGCTGACCCTGCGCATCATGGGTCCCGAGTCGATCGGCGCGCTCTTCGACGAGGTCGTCGACCGCGCCGACGCCGCCTGGCGGCTGCTCACCGAGGACCCCCGCTTCGAGGTGGTGACCCGCTCGCAGTTGAGCACCGTGGTCTTCCGCTACCTGCCGACCGGCGTCGGCCGGCGGCTCGTCGACGACGCCAACCTGTACGCCCGCGAGGCCCTCGCGGCGTCCGGGGCCGCCCTCGTCGCCGGCACCACCGTCGACGGCGCGCACTACCTCAAGTTCACCCTGCTCAACCCCGAGACCACCGTGGACGACGTCGCCCACGTGCGCGATCTCGTCGCCGAACACGCCGGCTGGTACGTGCGGACCCGCACGGCCGGCGAACTGTCCTGTCCCGTCGGCTGACCGCACCTGGAGATCCCCGTGTCGACCCACGACTTCATCGCCGTCGGGCTGGGCCCGTACAACCTCGGCCTGGCCTGCCTCACCGAGCCGATCGGCGACCTCGACGGCCTGTTCCTGGAGGCGCGCGACGCCTTCGACTGGCACCCCGGCATGCTGCTGGAGTCGACCCACCTGCAGACGCCGTTCATCGCCGACCTGGTCACGCTGGCCGACCCGACCTCCCCGTACTCCTTCCTGAACTACCTCAAGGAGTCCGGCCGGCTCTACCCGTTCTACATCCGGGAGAACTTCTTCCCGCTGCGCGCCGAGTACAACGACTACTGCCGCTGGGCCGCCGCGAAACTGCCCGGCGTGCGCTTCGGCCACCAGGTCACCGCCATCGAGTACGACCCCGGCGACGAGCGGTACGTCGTGCACGCCACGGTGGCCGGCGACCGGGTGACCCACCGTGCCCGGCACCTGGTGCTCGGCACCGGCACCCCGCCGCACCTGCCCGAGGCGTGCCGGGGGCTGGGCGGCGACCTGATCCACAACTCGCGGTACCGGGAACACCGGGCGGCGCTGCGGGCCAAGCGCCGTATCACCGTGGTCGGCAGCGGGCAGAGCGCGGCCGAGATCTACCACGACCTGCTCGCCGACATCGACACGTACGGCTACCAGCTCACCTGGGTGACCCGCTCGCCGCGGTTCTTCCCGCTGGAGTACACCAAGCTCACCCTGGAGATGACCTCCCCGGACTACGTGGACTACTTCCACGCCCTGCCCGAGCCGACCCGCTACCGGCTGGAGTCGGCGCAGAAGGGCCTGTTCAAGGGGATCAACGCCGACCTGATCAACGCGATCTACGACCTGCTGTACGCCAAGAACGTGGCCGGTCCGGTGCCGACCCGGCTGATGACCAACACCACGCTGCGCACCGCCGCGTACGACGCGTCGACCGGGACGTACACCCTCGGGCTGCGGCACGAGGAGCAGGGCCGCGACTTCACCCTGGACACCGAGGGGCTGATCCTGGCGACCGGCTACCACTACCAGGCGCCCGAGTTCCTGACCCCGATCCGGGACCGGCTCCGCTGGGACTCCCACGGCCGCTTCGACGTCGCCCGCAACTACAGCGTCGACCACACCGGCCGGGGCGTCTTCCTCCAGAACGCCGCCACCCACGCGCACAGCGTCACCTCGCCCGACCTGGGCATGGGCCCGTACCGCAACTCGTGGATCATCCGGGAGCTGACCGGACGGGAGCACTACCCGATCGAGACGCGCATCGCCTTCCAGGAGTTCGGTGTGCCGGCCGGGACGGCCTCGTGACCGCGCCGACCTTCCGTCGCGTCGACGAGCGGCTCGGGGAGTTCACCCTGCGTCCGCTCGACCCGGACGGCGACGCGGCGCTGCTGCACCGCTGGGTCACCCACCCCAAGGCCGCGTTCTGGATGATGCAGGACGCCGACGTGGCCCGGGTCGCCGAGGCGTACCGGCGCATCGCCGCGCACCCGCACCACGACGCCTTCCTCGGCGCCTGGCGCGGCCGGCCGACGTTCCTCGCCGAGCGGTACGACCCCGCCCACGTCGAACTCGTCGGCCGGTACGCCCACGCCGACGGCGACGTCGGCATGCACTTCCTGTGCGCGCCGACCGACACGCCCGTGCCCGGCTTCACCCGCGCGGTCATCACCACCGTGCTGGCCTGGCTCTTCGCCGACCCCGCCACTCGCCGGGTCGTGGTGGAGCCGGACGTGCGCAACACCGCCGTGCACGCGCTCAACGCGGCCGTCGGCTTCACCGTCGTCGGCCCGATCCGCAAGCCGGAGAAGGACGCCCTGCTCAGCGTCTGCACCCGCGACCAGTTCCGGACCGCCACCCGAGGAGCCGTGCCCGCGTGAACGCGACCGCATCCGTGGACCACCTGAACCCGCCGCGCTGGGACGCGGCCAACCGGCTGCTGGTCCGCAAGGCGCTGGCGGAGTTCGCCCACGAGCGCCTGATCGTCCCCGAGCCGCTGGGCGCCGACCGCTACCGGGTCCGCAGCGACGACGGCACGGTCGAGTACCGGTTCAGCGCCCGCCGCTTCGCCCTCGACCACTGGCAGGTCGACGCCGCCGGCATCACCCGGCACGCCGGGGGACGCGAGCTGCCCCTCGACGCCGTCGACCTCTGCCTGGAGCTGCGCGGCGCGCTCGGCCTCTCCGACGAGGTGCTGCCGGTCTACCTGGAGGAGATCAGCTCGACCCTGGCCGGGACCGCGTACAAGCTCGGCAAGCCGGAGGTGGCCGCCGCCGACCTGGTCAAGGCGGAGTTCCAGGAGATCGAGACGCAGATGACCGAGGGCCACCCCTGCTTCGTGGCCAACAACGGCCGGATCGGCTTCGGGGTGCACGAGTACCACCGGTACGCCCCGGAGGCCGCCCGGCCGGTACGGCTGCTCTGGCTGGCCGCGCACCGCGACCACGCCACCTTCAGCAGCTCCGCCGACCTGGACCACGACACGCTGCTGGGGGCCGAACTGGGCGCGGACACCCTCGCCGGCTTCGCGCGCACCCTCACCGGCCTCGGCCTCGACCCGGCCGACTACCTGCTTATCCCGGTGCACCCCTGGCAGTGGTGGAACAAGCTCGCGGTCAGCTTCGCCGGCGAGATCGCCCGGCGCCGGCTGGTGTGCCTCGGCGAGGGGCCGGACGAGTACCTCGCCCAGCAGTCGATCCGCACCTTCTTCAACGTCACCGACCCGACCCGGCACTACGTCAAGACCGCCCTGTCGGTGCTGAACATGGGCTTCATGCGGGGCTTGTCCGCCGCGTACATGGAGAACACCCCGGCCATCAACGACTGGCTCGCCGACCTCGTCGCCACCGACCCGGTGTTCCGGCGCACCCGGCTGTCGATCATCCGGGAGCGGGCCGCCGTCGGGTACCGCCACCGCCAGTACGAGGCGGCGACCGACCGGTACTCCCCGTACCGCAAGATGCTGGCGGCGTTGTGGCGGGAGAGCCCGGTCCCCGGTCTGGAGCCGGGCCGGCGGCTGGCGACCATGGCGTCGCTGCTGCACGTCGACCGGGCCGGCCGCTCGTTCGCCGGCGCGCTGGTCGCCCGGTCCGGGCTGGCCCCGCAGGTGTGGTTGCGCCGCTACCTCGACGCCTACCTGGTCCCCCTGCTGCACAGCCTCTACGCCCACGACCTGGCCTTCATGCCGCACGGGGAGAACGTCATCCTCGTCCTGCACGACGGGGTGGTCGAGCGGGTGATCTTCAAGGACATCGCCGAGGAGATCGCGGTGCTGGACCCGGAGGCCGACCTGCCCGAGCCGGTACGCCGGATCCGGGTCGCCGTGCCCGAGGACGAGAAGATCCTGTCGATCTTCACCGACGTCGTCGACTGCTTCCTGCGCCACCTCAACGCCATCCTGGTCACTGAGGGCGTCCTCGACGAGGACACGTTCTGGCGCACCGTCGCCGCGACCGCCTCCGACTACGCCGACAGCGTCCCGCACCTGGCCGACCGGCTGCGCCGCTACGACCTGTTCGCCGCCGAGTTCCCGCTGTCGTGCCTCAACCGGCTGCAACTGCGCAACAACCGGCAGATGGTCGACCTCGCCGACCCGTCGGCCGCGCTCCAGTTCGTCGGCACGCTGGCCAACCCGCTCGCCCGCTTCGCCCCGCAGCGGTGAGCGCCACCGCCCCGCCGGCCGTACGGGCGAACGGGCCGGCGGCGCCGGTGCGGCACCGCTGGCTGATCCTGGCGGTGCTCTGCCTCGCCCAGGTGACCGTGGTGCTGGACAACACCGTGCTGACCGTGGCGATCCCGGTGCTCACCACCGAACTCGACGCCACCACCGCCGACGTCCAGTGGATGATCAACGCGTACGCCCTGGTGCTCTGCGGCCTGCTGCTCAGCGCCGGCAGCGCCGCCGACCGGTACGGCCGCCGCCGGATGCTGCTGGCCGGGCTGGTCCTGTTCGGGGCCGGCTCGCTCGCCGCCGGGCTGGCCCGCACCGGCGGCCAGTTGATCGCGGCCCGGGCCGGCATGGGCGTCGGCGGGGCGCTGCTGGTCACCGCCACCCTCGCGGTGGCGATGCAGGTCTTCCACGGGGCGGACCGACAGCGGGCGATCGGCCTCTGGGCGGCGACCAGCGCACTGGGGTTCGCCGCCGGCCCGCCGGTCGGCGGGGCCATCCTGGCCCACCTGCCGTGGCAGGCCGTCTTCCTGGTCAACCTGCCGGTGGTGCTGGTCTGCCTGCTGGCGGTCCGGGCGCTGGTCCCGGAGTCGCGCGAGGAGCGCGCTGGCCGTCCGGACCTCGGCGGCGTGCTGCTCTCCACGGCCGGGCTGACCGGGATCGTCTGGGCGATCATCGCCGGGCCGGACCTGGGGTGGCGCGCTCCGGCGGTGCTCGGCGCGGCCGGCGGCGGGATCGTGCTGCTGGCGGGCTTCGTGCTGTGGGAGCGGCGGATCCCCGATCCGATGCTGGACATGGACCTGTTCCGGCACCGGCGGTTCGTCGGCGCGGTCAGCGGGGTCGTGCTGATCACCTTCGGGGCCACCGGGGCGCTGTTCCTGCTCACCCAGCACCTGCAGTTCGTCCGCGGCTACACCGCCTGGGAGGCCGGCCTGCGGATGGTGCCCTTCGCGCTCTCCATCGTGCTGCTCAACGTCGCCGGCGTCGCCGCCGCGCTGATCCGCCGGCTGGGGGTGCCGGCCGCGATCGCGGTCGGCATGGTGCTGCTGGCCGCCGGGCTCACGTTGGTCACCCACGCGCCGGGGGACGGCTATCCGGTGCTGCTCGCCGGGCTGCTGGTGATGGGCGCCGGCTGTGCGCTGGCCAATCCGGCGATCGTGGAGGCGGTGCTGAGCGCGATCCCGGCGGAGAAGGCCGGCGCCGGGGCCGGGGTGGACGGCACCATGACCGAACTCGGCGGCAGCCTCGGTATCGCCGTGCTGGGCGCGGTGCTCAACGCCCGGTTCGGCGCGCTGCTGCCGGCCGCGCTGGCCGGCGCCGGGTCGTTCCCGGCGGCGCTGGCCGCCGCCCGCACCGAGGAGGAACGCGGGCTCGTCTCCGACGCCTTCCGGGTGGCGCTGGAGACCGGGCAGACGGTCGGCGCGGTCGCCGTCCTCGTCGGCGGACTCGTCGCGGCCGGACTGATCCACCGCGCCGAGCGCGCCGCCTGATCCGCCGCCCGCGCCTGCGCGCCGAGCCCCTCGAACGGCCGTGCGTGCCCGCTGGGCCGGTCCGCGGTGTGCGGCATGTCGCGGTGTCCCGAGCGGAGGACACCGCGACATGCCGCAAACGGAGATGAGAATGTCCGGTCCGGTCCGACCGGGCGGGGACGGGGGTCGGTGGGTCAGGCGGCGGTGGACCAGATGGCGCGGAAGGCGGCGGCCTCCCCGGCCAGCCAGCGCTCCACCTGGTCGGGCTTGGCGTCGGTCGGCATCCGGTGGGCCGTGCCGCGCCGCACGTCGACCAGGACCGGTTCGGCGTGCGGCAGCACCGCGTCCATGTGGCGGGCCATCAGGTGCAGGGTCGCCAGCGTCGCCTCCTCGCTCGGCGGCGTCTCGTCGAAGTGCAGGCGGACCGCCTCGGCGCGGCCGTCGGCGTACCGGACGCCGAAGTGCGGGTTGATCTTGACGGGCAGGTCGCCCAGCATGGCGAGCGCGTCGCGGGTCTGGGCCAGCTCGACCGAGCGCGGGTCGCCGAGGGACTCCAGCCAGGCGGTCGCCCCGGGGACCAGCGCCTGGTAGAGCGGACGCCAGCGCGGCTTGACCAGATCGGCCACCTGCGCGAGGTGGGTGCCGCCGGTGTGGAAGGCGACGTCGGCCTTGAGCGCCTTGACGAACTGGCCGTGCGGGTTGAAGCCCGAGCGGCTGGCCCGCTGCTTGCGCAGCCCGCCGACGAAGGTGGCCTTGGTGGGGCCGGTGCGGTCGACGTACCGGGTGAAACCGAGGAGGGTGGCGTAGGGGGTGAGCGGGGTCGCGGAGGTGGGCGCGGTCACGAGCATCCTCCCAGGTCAGGAACTCGATTAGTACATACATTCTAATCGACGGGCCTGACATCGCCCAGGGAACGAAAAGGGCCGACCGGGCATCCCGGACGGCCCTTTCCGAGAAGGTCCTACAGCTGTCCCACGTCCGTGATCCGGACGACCGCGGCACCCGTCTCGTCGGAGGCGGCCAGGTCCACCTCGGCGCTGATGCCCCAGTCGTGGTCGCCGTCGGGGTCGTCGAGGATCTGCCGGACGGTCCACCGCTCCCGGCCCTGCTCGATCATCAGCAGCGCCGGCCCGCGCGCGTCCGGCCCCACCCCGATCGCGTCGTACGACTCGAAGTACGGCTCCAGCGCGTCGGCCCAGGCGTCGGCGTCCCAGCCGTCGGCGGCGTCCAGCTCGCCGAGCAGGTCCCAGCGGCGCAGCGCGGCCAGCTCGACCCGACGGAACAGCGCGTTGCGCACCAGCACCCGGAAGGCCCGGGCGTTGCGGGTCACCGCCGGCGGCCGGTCGTCCAGGCTGGCGGCGACCTCCGCCACGTCGGACGGGTTGCGCAGCCGCTCCCACTCGTCGATCAGGCTGGAGTCGACCTGGCGCACCAGTTCGCCCAGCCACTCGATGAGGTCGACCAGTTCCTCGGTCTTGGCGTCCTCGGGCACGGTCTGCCGCAGCGTCTTGTACGCGTCGGCGAGGTAGCGCAGGACGAGGCCCTCCGAGCGGGACAGCCCGTAGAACTGCACGTACTCGCCGAAGGTCATCGCCCGCTCGTACATGTCCCGGACCACGGACTTGGGGGAGAGCTGGTGGTCGGCGACCCACGGGTGCCCCTGCCGGTACATCTCGTACGCGTTCTCCAGCAGCTCCGCCAGCGGCTTGGGCCAGGTCACCTCGTCGAGCAGTTCCAGCCGGGCCTCGTACTCGATGCCCTCGGCCTTCATCGCGGCGACCGCCTCGCCGCGGGCCTTGAACTGCTGTGCGGAGAGCACCTGGCGCGGGTCGTCCAGGATCGACTCGATCACCGAGAGCACGTCCAGGGCGTACGACGGCGACGCCGTGTCCAGCAGCTCGATCGTGGCCAGCGCGAGGGGGGAGAGCGGCTGGTTGAGCGCGAAGTCGAGCTGGAGGTCGACGGTGAGCCGGACCCGCCGGCCCTCCTCGTCCGGCTGGTCGAGCTGCTCGACCACGCCACCGGCCTTGAGCGCCCGGTAGATGGCGATGGCCCGGCGGATGTGCCGGCGCTGGGCGGCGCGCTCCTCGTGGTTGTCGGTGAGCAGGTGCCGCATGGCGGCGAACGCGTCGCCCGGCCGGCCGATGACGTTGAGCAGCATCGAGTGGCTGACCTGGAAGCTGGAGGTCAACGGCTCCGGCTCGGCCTCGACCAGCCGCTGGAAGGTCGGCTCGCCCCAGCCGATCGAGCCCTCCGGCGGCTTCTTCTTGACCACCTTGCGACGCTTCTTCGGGTCGTCACCGGCCTTGGCGAGCGCCTTCTCGTTCTCGATGACGTGCTCGGGGGCCTGCACGACGACCCGGCCGAGGGTGTCGAAGCCGGCCCGGCCGGCCCGGCCGGCGATCTGGTGGAACTCACGGGCCTTGAGCAGTCGGGTCCGGACACCGTCGTACTTGCTCAGGCCGGTGAAGAGCACGGTGCGGATCGGCACGTTGATGCCGACGCCGAGGGTGTCGGTGCCGCAGATGACCTTGAGCAGGCCGGCCTGGGCCAGCGTCTCCACCAGCCGGCGGTACTTGGGCAGCATGCCGGCGTGGTGCACGCCGATGCCGTGCCGCACCAGCCGGGACAGCGTCCTGCCGAAGCCGGAGGTGAACCGGAAGTTCCCGATCGCCTCGGCGATCAGGTCCTTCTCCGCCCGGGTGCAGACGTTGACGCTCATCAGGGCCTGGGCGCGTTCCAGCGCGGCGGCCTGGGTGAAGTGCACGACGTACACCGGGGCCTGCTTGGTGGCCAGCAGCTCCTCCAGCGTCTCGTGCAGCGGCGTCATCGCGTACGAGAAGAGCAGCGGAACCGGCCGCTCGGCCGAGCGGACGACGGCGGTCGGCCGCCCGGTGCGCCGGGTCAGGTCGTCGACGAACCGGGTGGTGTCGCCGAGCGTGGCGGACATCAGGACGAACTGCGCCTGCGGCAGCTCGATCAGCGGCACCTGCCAGGCCCAGCCCCGGTCCGGCTCGGCGTAGAAGTGGAACTCGTCCATGATCACCTGACCGACGTCGGCCCGGGTGCCCTCGCGCAGGGCGAGGTTGGCCAGGATCTCCGCGGTGCAGCAGATGATCGGGGCGTCGGCGTTGACGCTGGCGTCGCCGGTGAGCATGCCGACGTTCTCCGCGCCGAAGACCTCGCAGAGGGCGAAGAACTTCTCCGACACCAGGGCCTTGATCGGGGCGGTGTAGAAGGTCGTCCGGTCGTCGGCCAGGGCCGCGAAGTGCGCCGCGATGGCGACCAGGCTCTTGCCGGACCCGGTCGGGGTGTTCATGATCACGTTCGCGCCGGAGACGATCTCGATGACCGCCTCCTCCTGGTGGGGGTAGAGGTCGAGGCCGCGCTCCTTCGCCCAGCCGGCGAACGCGTCGAAGAGGGTGTCGGGGTCGGCGCTTCGAGGCAGCGCGGCAGTGAGAGTCATGGCGCTCCCATCGTGCCCGCCCCGGGGCCCCGCGCGCCAACCGGCCCCGCCCACCCCGGGCCCCCGCGCGCCGACCTTCCCGACGCGCAGGAGCGCCCGCCCACCGCGCGGGGCGGTCGGCGGGGCGTCAGGGACGGCGGACGTGGACCAGGTCGACGACCGGGCGGCCCGCGGTGAGGGCGCGGCGCTCGAACTTCGTCACCGGGCGGTGCGCCGGGCGGGGCGCGTACCCGCCGTGCACGTCGACCAGCTCCGGGTCGGCGGTGAGCGTCTCGCGCATCGACTCGGCGTACTCGGCCCAGTCCGTGGCGCAGTGCAGCGTGCCGCCCGGGCGCAGCCGGGAGCGCAGCAGCGCCACGTGCCGGGGCTGGATGATCCGCCGCTTGTGGTGGCGGGCCTTCGGCCACGGGTCGGGGAAGTAGACGTGCACCGCGTCCAGGCAGCCCTCCGGCATCGCCCGGACCAGGTCGAGCGCGTCACCCCGGGCCACCCGGACGTTGCCCAGCCCGTGCCGCTCCACCAGCTCCAGCAGGTTGCCGATTCCGGGCGTGTGCACCTCGACCGCCAGATAGTCTCGGTCCGGGTCGGCGGCGGCCATCGAGGCCGTGGCGTCGCCCATGCCGGAGCCGATCTCCAGCACCACCGGAGCGCCGCGACCGAAGAACGCGCCCGGGTCGAACGGCCCGTCCAGCCCGGCCACGTCGAGGCCGTACGCGGGCCAGAGCCGCTCCAGCGCGTCGGTCTGCCGGCTGCTCATCCGGCCACGGCGGGGGTGGAAGGTACGGATCCCGGCGGGGTGCGTCGCCGCCGGGTCGGCGGGGGTCTGGTCGGTGGAGGTCACAGCGACCCGAGCGTACGCGACGGTTCCGGCGTATCGGATGTGATGTACGCCCGGGGGTGAGACGATTCATCCCGTACGGCAGGCCGGTGCTCCACCGCCCCGGCGCTGCCCGAGGGCGCCGAGAGGGGGCAGGGTGTCGGTCACGCTCCAGCGCACCGCCGTGGCGGTCGCCTTCGGTGCGCTCGCCCCGGCGCTGCTCGCCGCCGCGCCGGCCGAGGCCACCCGTCCCGTCACCGCCCCGCCGCCCGTGCTCGCGCCGGCCCCGGGTGACCCGTCGGGGGGCTGGCCGGACCAGGGCGGCAACCCGCAGCCACCGCCCGGCAACCTCGTCTTCGTCGAGGTGCGCCCGAGCGTCGTGAGCCCCGGCTATCTGGTCGGCCTGCGGGCCAGTTGCAAGGACAACTCGATCCCGGCGACCGTCGTCTCGGACGCCTTCGGCCGGGTCCAGGTGCATCCGCAGTACGGGCTGCTGACCGCCTCGGCGATGGTCAGGGAGCGCACCCGGCCCGGCAACTACCGGGTCAAGCTGGAGTGCCGCGACGGGGCCACCGCGTCGACGATGCTCCAGGTGGTCAAGCACGTGAAGCCCAGCCCCGGCCCGCACACCGGCTTCGGCGGGGCGGCCGGCGGTCTCGGTCTCGGTGGGCTGCTGGTCCCCGGTGGTCTGGCGCTGACCATCGTCGGGGCGATCGTCGGCATCGTCGCCGCCCGCCGGCCGCGCGGCGCGGCCAGGGGCTGAGCGACGTGCCGGCCCCGCAGCCCTCCGCCGCGCCGGCCGCTCGGCGTGACCGGCGGCAGTCCCGCAGCCCGTGGTCGACGCCACTGGCCGTGCTGCTGGTGCTGATCGGCGTCTTCGCCACCGGCGCCGGGCTGGGCCGGACGGCCGGGCCGTTCGACTGGGCCGCCGGCCCCGGTACGACGGCGAGCGCCGAGCCGCAGGCCGCCCGGGGCGGTGCCGGCGGGTTGCCGGCGAGCCGGCCGGTCAGCCTCGCCGTCCCGGCGATCCGGGTGGACGCCCCGGTGGCGCCGGTCGGTCAGGCCCGGGACGGGTCGATCGACGTGCCGCCGCTGAACCGGCACCACGAGACCGGCTGGTACGACCGCGGCCCGACCCCGGGGGAGCCGGGCCGGGCGATCATCGTCGGGCACGTCGACTCCAAGAGCGGCCCGGCCGTCTTCTACGACCTGCGCAAGCTCAAGGCCGGCGACCGGATCGAGGTGACCCGCGACGACCGGCGGGTCGTCGTCTTCACGGTCGACTCGGTGGAGTACTTCGACAAGGCGAACCTGCCGGCCGACCGGGTGTACGGCCACGACGGACCGCCCGCGCTGCGGCTGATCACCTGCGGCGGCGCCTGGGTCGGCGGGAACACCGGCTACGAGGACAACGTCATCGCCTTCGCCTCGCTGGCCGACACCCGGGAGCCCTGAGCCGGCGGCGCGTCGTCGTGCCGCCGGTGCGGCACTCACCGGCCGACACCCGTCCCGCCGTCAGCCCGTCGAGGCCGGCCGGGTCACGCCGCCCGACGCCGGCCAGGTCACGCCGCCCGACGCCGGCCCGCCCGACGCCGGCCCGCCCGACGCCGGCCCGCCCGACCCGCTCGGCGCGGCCCGGGTGGCGCGGGTCAGCCCTTGCCGGGGACGTGCTGGACGACCTCGAACTCCAGCAGGGTCGCGCCGGAGGCCACCGGCCGACGCTGCTCGCCGCCGGCGTGCGCGGCCCGCGACGGGCCGGCCGCCCACGCCTGGTACGCCTCTTCGCTCTCCCAGCGCGTGTACACGAAGTAGCGCTGCTCCCCGGCCACCGGCCGGAGCAGTTCGAAGCCGAGGAAGCCGGGGGAGTTCTCCACCGCGCCGGCCCGGGCGGCGAACCGCTTCTCCAGCTCCTCGCCGGCGCCGGGCGGGACGTCGATCGCGTTGATCTTCACGACTGCCATGGCTCCACCCTAGTCACCCGCCGGCGCCGGTGGCCCGGTCAGAACGACTCGACGGCCGGCACCAGGTCGGCGTCCACCACGATCGGGGCGTGGTCGGAGGGGCCCTTGCCCTTGCGCGCCTCCCGGTCGACGTACGCCGAGCGGACCGCGCGGGCGAACGCCGCCGAGGCGTACACCAGGTCGATGCGCATGCCCTTGTTCTGGTGGAACATGCCGGCCCGGTAGTCCCAGTAGGTGTAGGGGTGCGGGCCCTTCATCGGGGTCGGCACCACGTCGCTGAGCCCGAGGTCGCGCAGCGCCGCGAGGGCGGCCCGCTCGGCCGGCGTGACGTGGGTGGAGGTGACGAAGAGCGCCGGGTCCCAGACGTCGTCGTCGGTCGGCGCGACGTTGAAGTCCCCGCAGACCGCCACCGGCCCGCCGGAGTCCAGCTCCGGCTCCAGCGCGTCGCGCAGGGCGGCGAACCAGGACAGCTTGTACGCGTAGTGCGGGTCGTCGGGGGCCCGGCCGTTCGGCACGTACACCGACCAGACCCGTACCCCGTCACAGGTGGCCGAGATGGCCCGCGCCTCCGGCTCGGGGAACCCGGGCTCGCCGGGAAACCCGACCGTCACGTCGGCCAGCCCGACCCGGGACAGGATCGCCACCCCGTTCCACCGGCCGTCGCTGTGGCTGGCCACCTCGTAGCCCAGCTCGCCCACCTCGGCGACCGGGAAGGCGCCGTCGGGGCACTTGGTCTCCTGCAGGCAGACCACGTCGGGTCCGGTGCCGGCCAGCCAGTCCAGCAGCCGGGGGAGTCGGGCCTTCACCGAGTTCACGTTCCAGGTCGCCAGGCGCATGTCTCCAGCCTGCCGCATCCGGACCCGGCCCGCCGTCTCAGCGGTCCCGCGACGCGCCGCCCGGTCCGGTCGACGGCGCGGGGCCGTCCACCGGGGCGGCCCCGGCCGGCGATGCCGGTCGGGTCGACGTGACCGGCCGGGAGTCCGGGCGGGGTGGCGGCGCCCCGGCGGCGTCCGGCGCGGTCGCCAGCAGGCGCCGGATCGCCTCACCGAGTACCGGGTGCACCGGGAACCGCGCCGACAGCCAGTCGAACGTCGCCCGGGCGGCGTCCCGGTTGGCCCGGTAACCGGGGACCATCTCCGCCAGCGGCAGCTCCTCCGGCGGGTACGCCTGCTCCACCCGCCGGGTCGGGTCGAACGGATCGCGCCGGTGCGCCGGTGCGCCGTACCGGGGGAGGTGAGTCGGGCCAGCGCCAGCACCCGGTCCACCGCGTACGACTGGATGAACCGCGACGCGGTGAGCCGTTCGCCGCGCGCCTCGCGGTGCAGGCCCACGTACAGGTTGGTCAGCGCCTCGCCGAGGTGGAACTCCACCGTGTCGTACGGCGTCGCCGGTGGCGGGGGCGCGCCGGACTCCGCCAGCCCGGTGGGCGCGTCGGGCCGTTGCCACACCACCCGTGCGCCGGTGAACGACAGGCCGGCCAGCTCGCCGACGGTGAAGACCGCGTACTCGACGAAGATCCCGTCGGCGTAGAGCGCCTTGCGGCCGTGGCGCTCGTTGGCGAAGCTGTACGCCACCGGGCAGGGGGCGGCGAGCCAGTCCACCGAGTCGACGTACCGGGCCACCGCGTCGTCCGCGACGACGAGGAAGAAGTCCAGGTCGGAGTGGGCGTCGAGCCGGTCGTGCGCGGCTCCCGCCGAGCCGAGGCCGAGCAGGGCCACCGTGTCGGGTCGGGTGGCGAGGTGCGCGGCCAGCTCGTCCAGACGCCGGAGCATGGGATGCATGCCGTCGTCCCTTCGATGAAGAGTCGACGTTTCATCCCGTACGGCCCTGCGCCGCCGGGGTCGCGACACCGGTGCCGCCATTGTCGCCGTCCGGGCCCGGACGTACAACCGGCCGTCGCGCTCGGGCCGGGCGGCGCCGCGGACCGGGGAGGTCCGCGGCGTCCCGACGGTCGGCGAGGTGCGTCAGGTGTTCGGGGTGTCGCCGGGGCGGCTCTGTTCGGCCAGGAAGCGCTCCAGCTCCGCGCCGAGTTCGTCGGCGGTCGGCAGCGGCCCGGCCTCGGTGGCGAGCAGGTTCTTCTCGCCGCGTCCGCGGGCGAAGGCGTCGTACTGCTCCTCCAGGGCCTGGACCAGGGCGGCGGCCTCGTCGGTCTGCGCGACCTGACGGTCGATCTCCACCCGGACCACCTCGGCGGCGCTGCGCAGGCTGTCGCTCGGCAGCAGCAGCCCGGTGGTGCGCGAGACGGAGGAGAGCAGCACCTCGGCGGCGGCCGGGTACTCGGTCTGGGCGACGTAGTGCGGCACGTGCGCGGCGAAGCCGGCCGCGTCCCGGCCCTGCTCGCCGAGGCGGTACTCCAGCAGGTGCCCGACGCTGCCGGGGACCTGCACGCGCTGCAACCAGGGCTCGTAGCCGGCGATCAGCTCACGTCGGGTGGCGTGCGCGGTCACCCCGGTCGGACGGGTGTGCGGCACGGCCATCGGGATCGAGTTGAGCCCGACGGTGAGCCGGACGTCGAGCCGGGCGGCCAGGGCGGCGACCGCCGCCACGAACCGCTCCCACTGCAGGTCCGGCTCGGGGCCGGTGAGCAGCAGGAACGGGGTCTCGTCGTCGTCGTGCAGCAGGTGCAGCGCCAGCTCGGGCGCGTCGTAGTGCTCCCAGTGGTCCTCGACGAAGGTCATCACCGGACGCCGGGAGCGGTAGTCGAAGAGCTGGTCGACGTCGAAGGTGGCGATCCGACGCGACTCCAGCGAGGTCAGCAGCTGCTCGCGGGCCAGGCGGCTGGCGCTGCCGGCGTCGACGAAGCCGGTGAGCGCCTGGATCAGCACCGGCTGGCCGAGGTCGGGCAGGTCGTCGGTGAGCTGGTACAGCTCGTGTGGGTCGAGCACCGGTTCGGACCTCCTGAGGAAGCGCGCGTACGCGGGGGCCGTGCGCGCACGGCACCCGGTTCGGGGAACGTACCCGCCGTAGGTATCCATTCCAGCAGCGGGCGGGTCGCCGCCGATTCGGTGATCAAAGCCGGGCGAAGCACCGCATTTTGGCGATCATCCGTGTCCGGCCTACCCGTACCGGCGGGCGAGGGTCGTCCGAACGGTGGATGATACCGATCATGCGCACGGGGCAGGGGGAGTCCGCCCCGCCGTCCCGGGACGACGCGAGCCGTGCCGCCTTCCCGGGTTGCCGGGTCTGGCGCTTTCGTCTCCTGCCCGCACGGGGCGGGCGGGGGTGTCCGGTTGCCATCGGCCGGATTGTGGCCAGCGCCACTGCGTGACGGTGGGTGACCGCCGGTGGGCCTGCCTAGCCTCGTCGAATGCGTGACGACGACACCATCGACGACCAGTACGCCCCCGAGGGCACGACTGGCCGTTCGGACGATACCCCCTCGTCCGTTCAGGTCGGCGTTCTCCGTGGCACCGCGGCGACCCGTCTCCTCCGTACCCGCCTCGGCGCCCTCGTTAACCCCCGCCGCCCGGCCCGGGTGGTCCTCGCCACCGGCGTGGTCTCCTGCCTGGGGCTGGCCACCTTCGCCGGCTTCCAGGCGTTCCCCGCCGACCCGGTGACGCCGGTCGGCGCCGAGGCCGCCCTCGCCGAGCGGGCGCAGCAGGACGTCGCCTCCCGTGGGCACGACCGCACCCCGGCCACCACGTCCCCCGCGCCCGTCCCCGCCTCCCCGACCGCATCCCCGACCGCCTCCGCGTCCCCCACCGCCACCAAGAAGGCCAAGCCGAAGCCGAAGCCCAAGCCGAAGCCGAAGCGGATCGCCCCGGTGGCCGGCCTGGACCGCATGCAGATGGACAACGCGGTGAAGATCGTCAAGGCCGGCCGCGAGATGGGCGCCCCCCGGCAGGCGCTGGTCATCGCCGTCGCCACCGCCATGCAGGAGAGCAAGCTCTACAACTACGCCAGCGGCGTGCTGCCCGAGTCGCAGAACTACCCGCACCAGGCCATCGGATGGGACCACGACTCGGTCGGGCTGTTCCAGCAGCGGCCGAGCAGCGGCTGGGGCACGGTCGCCGACCTGATGGACCCGGCGTACGCCACCCGGGCGTTTCTGGCCGTGCTGCTGGAGATCCCGGGCTGGCAGAACCTGCCGCTGACCGTCGCCGCCCAGGCCGTGCAGGTCTCCGCGTTCCCGGACGCGTACGCCCAGCACGAGTGGCTCGCCACCGAGGTGGTCGAGGCCGTCCTGGGGTGACCTGACGCGGGGACCGTTCACCGTTTGCCGGTTCGGGGTACACATGATGCAGGACCACCGATCGGAGGACGACATGTCACTGGTGCAGCGAATCACCGCGTTCCTGCGGTCCCCGAAGGGGCAGCAGTTGGTCGACCGGGGTCGGCGCGAGTTGGCCAAGCCGGAGAACCAGGCCAAGCTCAAGCAGGTGGCGAGCCGGTTCTCCGCCGGTCGCCGTCGCTGACCGCCCCTCCCACGCCCTCGACACCGGGAGCCCCCGTGACCGACGCCGTGCCCGTCGACGACGAACCGACCGTCCCCACGCCACCGCCGGCCACCCCCGCCGCCGCGACCACCCCGGTCACCACCCCGAGCGGGGAGCCGGACGCCCCCGAGGCGCCGCCGGCGACGCTCTGGGACCGGATGCGGGAGGACCCGCAGTACGCTCCGGAGCACCTCGCCCTGGAGGCGGTCCGCCGGCTCGGTCCGGAGGCCGCCGCGTGGGCGGCCCGGGCCCGCGCCGAGCGGCCCCACGCCTCCGCCGACGAGCTGGCCGAGCAGGCGGTCCGCCGGTTCGTCAACCGGGCACGCCTCTCCGGGGCGGTCTCCGGAGCGGCCGGCCTGCCCGGTGCGGTCATCGACGTCGGCGTGCTGGCCTGGACCCAGGCCCGGCTGGTGCTGCACGTCGCCGCCGCGTACGGGGCGGACCCGTTGCACCCGGACCGGGCCACCGACCTGTTGGTGCTGCAGAAGGTGCACAAGGCCGCCGAGGCGGCACGGCTGGCCCTCGGGGTCGCCGCGGGGCGGGAACGGGCCGGCGCGCTCTTCGGTCACGCGGCGCAGAGCCCGCTGGGCAAGGTGATGCTGCAACTCGGCATCCGGTTGGCCCGGATGGCCGGGGTCCGGGCGGCCAAGCGGATGTTCGCCAAGGTCGTCCCCGGCGCCGCGATCATCCTCGGCACCTGGGCCAACTCCTCGGCCACCAAGGACCTCGCCGAGCGGGCCCGGGCGCTCTACCGGGCCGGCCGGCCCGGCGTCCCCCAGCCTCGCCGACCCTGACCCGACGTCCCGACGCCGCCGTCCCCGAACCGGGGTACGGCGGCGTCGTCGTCTCCCCGCGCCGGCGGCCGTCCCGCGCCGTCGTCCGTCGGTCACCGGCTTCCCGGCCGCCCGATCGGGGTGCCGGCGACCGGTCGGTCCGACTCTCGACGACGGCCCGGACCGGTGCACCCGCTCGTGGGCCGGTGGCGCGGTCAGAGCCGCCACCCGGCGGCCGGGAAGGTGACGTCGGCGAGCCGGTTCTGCCCGGAGACGTTGGGGTGGAACCAGTCCAGCGCGTTGACGTCGTCGAGGGTGAACCGGGCCCGGTGCGCCGCGCCGCCGTCGTGCCGGCAGCGTGACCCGTACGCCCGGCAGGCCGCCTTCAGTTGCGCGTTGTAGGCGTCGATCCGCTGCCGGAAGGTGGCCCGGCGGGCCCGGTCGGCCGGCGCGGTGGAGGTCGGGTTCGCCAGCAGCGCCGGGCAGACACCGGCCCGCCAGGCCCGGGTGGCGCGTGGCTCGGTGTGCCCGATCTCCCAGAGCCGGTGCAGGTCGGGGATGCTCACCACCAGCACCCGCGCCTTGGGCCGGCCCTCCCGCAGCACCCGCAGGCCCCGGTCGACCTGGCTGCGGAACGTCGCCACCGGCGTCATCTGGTCGACGTCCGTGCGGCAGGCGTCGTTGGCGCCGATCAGCACGGTCACGTAGTCCGCCTTGTCACGGACGGCGGCCTCGGCCTGACCGGCGAGCGCGCCGGCGCGGGCTCCGGGCGCGGCGTGGTTGCGGGCCCGGCCGCGCAGGCCCGGGTCGGCGTCGAGCAGCCGGCGGTAGTGGCTCTCCACCCGGATGCCGTCGCCGGTGGACCACGAGTTGCGCTGGCAGGAGGTGAGCACCAGGCAGGAGCCGAAGCCGGTGCTGATCGAGTCGCCCAGCGCGGCCATCGTGGCGGGAAGGCCGGGCTGCCCGGGTTTCGGCGTCGGGCGGGGCGAGCCGGACCCGCCCTCCTCGCAGGCGAGGGCGACCAGGGCCAGGAGGCAGGCGGCGGCGGCGACCCAGCGGCGTGGCATGTCTTCCCCCGGTCCGGCGGCACGCGGTGACGGCACGGTGACTGTATGGGGGAGCCCGCCCGGCGCGGTCCGCTCCTGTCGACTTTCAGGCAGGAGCGATATTCAGAAACATTGATCTGCTAGGACGGGTGGCGCGGTGTCCGCCACGGCGCGGGCTGCCCGTGCAGCCACCAGTGCAGCGCCCGGGTGATCCGGGGCAGCACCAGGTACGTCATCAGCGGGGTCAGGCAGAGCGTCATGATCAGCGTACGCAGGGCCAGCGGGGTGTCACCGATGAACCGGGCGGTGAGCAGGGTCGCGGTCAGGCTCAACGGGAAGAACGCCAGCCAGATCGTCACGGCCTGCTTCCAGCGCGGCGGGGTGGCCGGCGCGACCGGCTCCCCGGCGGCCGGCGCCGCCAGCTCCACCACGTGGTCCACCGGCGGGTCGAACCAGCCCTCGATGCCGGTGCGCCGCTCGGTACGGGTGTGCTCGACGATGCCCTGCGCCGAGGTGAGCCACCAGTGCCGCTGCGGCGACTCCTCCCAACGGCGCAGCGTGTCACCGTCGGCGAAGCGGTAGAGCATGTGCCACTCGGCCGAGCCGGGGGCGCTCTGCACCCAGCCGGCGCCGAGGAACCCCGGGAAGCTCTCGGCCAGCGCGGTGCCGGCACGCATCCAGGCGACCATCTCGTGGGCACGCGCGGGGTCGGCGCGCCGGGCGATCGCGACGGTCACCGGCACCGCGTGGGTCATGGTCATGCCCTCATCCTTCCCGCCGCCCCCGGTGTCGGTCCGGTCGCGGCGCACGGTTGTAACGCAACCCACCGGGCCGTCGCATCCGCCGGATACCCGTTCCGTGGCCGGCATCACCGCCGGTGGGCCCGCGCGGGCGGCGGCCCGCCGGTCGGGGCCGGACCCACCAGGGCGGCGCCGGCGTCACCCGGCGCGGCGGCGGCCCCCGGTGGGGCCGGACCCTCGATGGCGGTGGGCCGCCGCCACCCCGGGCGGCGGCCCGCTGGTTAGGCCGATGCCTGCCGGGGTAGCCCGAAGGGATGACGAGATCGCAGCCCCGGCGTGCCCGTGGCACGGTCGGGCACGCCTACAGCGCGCTGAACCTCCGCCTGGTGCTGGCCCTGTTCGGCCTGGTCAGCATGACCGTCTTCGCGGTGCTCGCCTTCCGGGCCGACGTGGCCTGGCTGGGCGTGGCGTGTGCGGTCCTCGCCGTGGTCGCCGCGGTCGACCTGGTCGTCATCCAGCGCCGCCGCGCCGCCCGCCGCCGCGAGGAGCCGGGCACGCGGCACTCACTCTTCGAGTGACAGGAGTACGAGATGCCCATCGCCACCACCAACCCCGCCACCGGCCAGGTGCTCAAGTCGTACGACGCGATGTCGGACGAGCAGGTCGACGCCGCGATCGAGCGGGCCGACCTGGCCTTCCAGCAGTTGCGGGGCACCACGATCGCGCAGCGGGGACGGTGGCTCGTCGCCGCCGCCGACCGGCTGGAGGCGGAGCGGGACGAGACCGCCCGGCTGATGACCACGGAGATGGGCAAGACGTACGCCGCGGCGAAGGCCGAGGTGACCAAGTGCGCCACGGCCTGCCGGTTCTACGCGGCACACGCGCCGGAGATGCTCGCCGACGAACCCGCCGACGCCGAGGCGGTCACCGCCAGGCGCGCCTTCGTGCGTTACCAGCCGATCGGGCCGGTGCTCGCGGTGATGCCGTGGAACTTCCCGCTCTGGCAGGTGATGCGGTTCGCCGCGCCGGCGCTGATGGCCGGCAACACCGGCCTGCTCAAGCACGCCTCCAACGTGCCGCAGACCGCCCTCTACCTGGAGGACCTGTTCCGCCGGGCCGGCTTCGGCGAGGGCGCGTTCAGCACCCTGCTGGTCGGCTCGGAGGCCGTGGACCGGATCCTCAGCGATCCCCGGGTCCGCGCCGCCACCCTCACCGGCAGCGAGAGGGCGGGCCGATCGATCGCACAGATCGCCGGGCGGGAGCTGAAGAAGACGGTGCTGGAACTCGGCGGCAGCGACCCGTTCGTGGTGATGCCCTCGGCCGACCTGGACCGGGCCGCCGAGGTGGCGACCACCGCCCGGTGCCAGAACAACGGCCAGTCCTGCATCGCCGCGAAGCGGTTCATCGTGCACACCGACGTCTTCGACGCCTTCGCCGAGCGGTTCGCCGCGAACATGGCCGCGCTGCGGGTCGGTGACCCGATGGACGAGCGCACCGACGTCGGCCCGCTGGCCAGCGCCGGCGGCCGGGACGAGGTCCACGCCCAGGTGCAGGACGCGGTGGACCACGGCGCGACCGTGCTCTGCGGCGGTGAGCTGCCCGCCGGGGAGGGCTGGTTCTACCCGCCGACCGTGGTCACCGACCTGACCCCGCAGATGCGGATGTGGTCCGAGGAGGTGTTCGGGCCGGTCGCCGGCCTCTACCGGGTGTCGTCGTACGACGAGGCGATCGAGGTCGCCAACGGCACCTCCTTCGGCCTCGGCTCGAACGCGTGGACCACCGACCCGGCCGAGCAGGAGCGCTTCGCCACCGACCTGGACGCCGGCAACGTCTTCATCAACGGGATGACCACGTCGTACCCGGAACTGCCCTTCGGCGGGGTGAAGAACTCCGGCTACGGCCGCGAGCTGTCGGCGATCGGCATGCGGGAGTTCTGCAACACCAAGACCGTCTGGGTGGGGGAGGGCGCCGCCTCGGCCGGCGCCGGCGCCCACGCCGAGTAGCGATTGGCCGGACACCGTCATGGGTAGGAACGCTGCCCATGACGGTGTTCGGCTTCCACGCCTCCCACGAGCAGATCCACCCGAGCAAGCTGCTGGAATCGGTGATCCACGCCGAGCGGGCCGGCTTCGGCGCCGCCATGTCCTCGGACCACTTCTCGCCGTGGAGCGCCCGGCAGGGGCAGTCCGCATTCGCCTGGTCCTGGCTCGGCGCCGCCCTCCAGGCCACCGCCCTGCCGTTCGGCGTGGTCAACGCCCCCGGCCAGCGGTACCACCCGGCGATCATCGCGCAGGCGATCGGCACCCTCGGGGCGATGTACCCGGGCCGGTTCTGGGCCGCCCTCGGCTCCGGCGAGGCGAGCAACGAGCACATCACCGGCGACGGCTGGCCGCGCAAGGACGTCCGCAACGCGCGGCTGCGCGAGTGCGTCGACGTCATCCGGGCGCTGCTCGCCGGTGAGGAGGTCAGCCACGACGGGCTCGTCCGGGTGGACCGGGCGAAGCTGTGGACCCGGCCGGAGCAGCCGCCGGCCCTGATCGGCGCGGCGGTCAGCGTCGAGACGGCGCGCTGGTGCGCCGAGTGGGCCGACGGCCTGATCACCGTCAACGCCCCGACCGAGCACCTGCGCCGGATGATCGACGCGTACCGGGACGCGGGCGGGCGGGGGCCGCTGCATCTGCAGGTGCACGTGAGCTGGGCGTCCGAGCAGGCCGAGGCCGAGGCGATCGCGTACGACCAGTGGCGCAGCAACGTCTTCGCCCCGCCGGTCTGCTGGGACCTGGACACCGCCGAGCACTTCGACGTGGTCAGCGAGCAGGTGCCGATGGAGAAGGTCGCCGAGGTGGTCAACGTCTCGGCCGACCCCGGCCGGCACGTCGGCTGGCTCACCGAGTACGTCGAGCTGGGCTTCGACCAGATCGCCCTGCACCACGTGGGGCAGGAGCAGCGGGCCTTCATCGACACCTTCGGCGCGGAGGTGCTACCGAAACTGCGCGCCGCCTGATCACCGCAGGTCGCCGCGCCGCCTAGGCTCGTAGCCCATGGAGGCGCTGTTCGAGGTCGTGGTCTTCCTGGCGGTCGCCACGTTCGGCGCGGCGCTGGCCCGGCGGCTGGGGCTGCTCGCGCCGATCCTGCTGGTCGTGATCGGTCTCGGGCTCTCCTTCCTGCCCGGCTTCCCGCTGGTGCGCCTCGATCCGGACCTGGTCCTGGTCGGCATCCTGCCGCCGCTGCTGTACGTGGCCGCCCTGGACACGTCGGTGCCGGCGTTCCGGCTCAACCTGCGGCCGATCCTGCTGCTCGCGGTGGGACTGGTGATCTTCACCGCGTTCGTGGTGGGCACCGTCGTGCACCTGTTCCTGCCCCAGCTGCCGTACGCGATCTGCCTGGCCCTCGGCGCGGTGGTGGCGCCGCCCGACGCGGTCGCCGCCACCGCGGTGGCCCGCCGGGTCGGTCTGCCCCGGCGGATCGTGACCATCCTGGAGGGCGAGAGCCTGCTCAACGACGCCACCGCGCTGGTGCTGCTGCGGGTCGCGGTGGCCGCCGCCACCGCGAGCACCGGCGGTGTCGGCTTCGGGTACGTCGCCGAGGAGGTGCTGGTCGCCACCGGCGGTGGCGTCCTGGTCGGCCTGCTCGGCGTGCTGGTCTTCGGCTACCTGCACCGGCGGACCACCGACGCGCTGCTGGACAACGCGCTGTCGCTGATCGTGCCGTTCGCGGTGGTCTTCGCCGCCGAGGAGATCCACGCCTCCGGGGTGGTCGCGGTGGTGGTCACCGGGCTGGGCATCGGGCACAGGATGCCGCTGCTGATGTCGGCCGCCTCCCGGTTGCAGATCGGCGCGTTCTGGCGGCTGGCCCGGTTTCTCCTGGAAGGGCTGGTCTTCCTGCTGGTCGGCCTCCAACTGCCCGAGGTCGTCCGGGACCTGGACGAGCCGGTGGGCTTCCTGGCCGGCATCACCGCCGCGGTGCTGGCCGCGGTCTTCCTGGCCCGGTTCGCCTGGATCTTCCCGGCCACCTACCTGGCCCGGCTGGTGCCCCGGGTGCGCCGCCGGGACCCGTCACCGGCGGCGCGGGTGCCGATCGTCCTCGGCTGGGCCGGGATGCGCGGGGTGGTGACGCTCGCCGCGGCGCTCGGCCTGCCGCTGACCCTGGCCGGCGGCCGGCCGTACGAGCGGGGGCTGTTCATCTGGCTGGCGTTCGCGGTGATCGTGGCGACCCTGGTGGTGCAGGGCGCGACACTGCCGGCGGTGGCCCGGCGGCTGAAGCTGCCGCCGGACGACCCGGTGCGCGACGCGCTCTCCGCCGCCGCGGTGCAGCAGCAGGCCAGCCGGGCGGCCCGGGAGCGGCTCGACGCGCTCGCCGACACCGTGCCGGCGGCGGTGGCCGAGCGGGCCCGCCAGGTGTTGCAGAGCCGCACGAACCTGGCCTGGGAGCGGCTCGGCGGCGGGGAGCGGGAAACCCCGTCGCAGGCGTACGCCCGGCTGCGGCAGGAGATGATCGACGCCGAGCGGGAGGTGTTCCGGGCCGCGCGCGACGACGGGCGGATCCCGGAGGAGGCGCTGGTGCGGGCCTACCGCGACCTGGACCTGGAGGAGTCGTTGCTGCGACGGGAGACCGAGGAATGAGCTGCCCGCACCTGACCGAGGCCGGCGACGCCGAGCCGGCGACCACCAGCGAGTGCCCGGACTGCGTGGCGATCGGCAACGACGACTGGGTGCACCTGCGGTCCTGCCTGACCTGCGGGCACGTCGGCTGCTGCGACTCCTCGGCGTACCAGCACGCGACGCGGCACTTCGAGGCCACCGGGCACCCGGTGATGCGTTCGGTGCAGCCGGGGGAGTCCTGGCGGTGGTGCTTCGTGGACGAGGAGATCGGCTGAGCCGTCAGGTGAGCCGGCGTTGCAGCACCTGCCCCGGCCACGGCGCGCGGCCCGGCCGGGGGACGGTGAACGGGTCGGTGGCGGTGAAGCCGCAGCTCTCGTAGAAGCGGACCAGCGCCCGGTCGTCGCCGCCGTAGCAGTCCACCCGCAGTAGCCCCACGCCGCGCTCACGGGCCAGCTGCGCCGCGTACGCCAGCAGCCGCGCCCCGATCCCGTGGCCCGCGTACGCCCGATCGGTGACCAGCAGGTTCACGTACAGCTCCGGCTCGTCGGCCGGGGGTACGTACGCGGTCGCCCCGCCCACCACCAGCGCGCCCACGGTCGCGTCACCGGCCTCGGCCAGGTACAGGCCACCACCGGTGCTCCACGCCTCGGCCTGGGCGATCCGGCGGGGATCGGTCGACGCCGGCTCGGTGCCCCACTGGCCGGTCCGTCCGCGCGCCACCAGCCAGGCGGTGGCGTCGTCGAGCAGGCGCAGCACGGTGCCGGCGTCGTCCCGGCCGCCGGGGCGGATGGTGATCGTCTGCCGGTCGGTCATGCCGCCATGCTGCTACGGGCGGGCAACCGGCCCGCCTCCGGGTCGGGCGGTCGACCGGGCCGGGCTGTCGGTCGTGGTATGAGGAATGCGTTATTGGACCGATCATCATCGATATGAGTAGCATCCATCATCATCTATCGATGGGAGGTCGGATGATCCGACGAGGACATCTCGCGCGTACCGCCGGAGCCCTGCTCGCGGCGGTGCTCAGCGCCACCGGGCTGATGGCGGTCGAGACCACGGCGGCCTCCGCCGCGGTGCGCACCGTCTACTACGACGCCAGCCGGGCCGGCGAGTTCCGCACCAACTTCGACCAGGCCGCCACCATCTGGAACAGCTCCGTCACCAACGTCCGGCTCGCCCCCCGCACGCCGGGCAACATCACCATCTACGTCGACACCGGCTGGCCGCGCGCCCAGACGACGAGCCTGGGCAACGGCCGGGTGTGGATGGGCTGGCAGGCCGTCAACATGGGGTACGACCGCACCCGGATCGCCACCCACGAGATCGGCCACATCCTCGGCCTGCCCGACCGGCGCACCGGGCTCTGCTCCGACCTGATGTCGGGCAGCAGCGCCCCGGTCTCCTGCAGGAACGCGTACCCGAGCGCGGCCGAGGCGTCCCGGGTCAACCAGCTCTTCGCCGGCGCCCTGGCGGCGCCGGCCTCGGCCAGCTACAGCTGGTCCGACGACGGCGACGTCGGCCCGATGGTGGTCGGCGGCCGCCCGGCCACCGAGAACTACCCGTGGATGGTCTACACCTCGGGCTGCACCGGCACCCTGATCAAGGCGAACTGGGCGGTCACCGCCCGGCACTGCCCGACGCCCACGTCGGTGCGGGTGGGCAGCATCAACCGCACCAGCGGTGGCACGGTGGTCCGGGTGACCCGTGGGGTCAACCACCCGACCATCGACGTGAAGCTGCTCCAGCTCGCCAGCTCGGTCGGCTACGCCCCGGCCCCGATCCCGACCACCTCCGGCGCCGTCGGCACGGCGACCCGGATCATCGGCTGGGGGCAGACCTGCCCGCAGCGGGGTTGCGGCTCCGCGCCGACGGTGGCCCACGAGCTGGACACCTCGATCGTCTCGGACAGCCGGTGCCTCGGCATCAACGGTCCGTACGAGATCTGCACCAACAACACCAACGGCAACTCCGGCGCCTGCTACGGCGACTCGGGCGGCCCGCAGGTGCGCAAGATCAACGGAGTCTGGAACCTGATCGGCGCCACCAGCCGCGCCGGCAACAACAACTCCACCTGTGCCACCGGCCCGTCCATCTACGGGGACCTGCCGTCGATCCGCACCTGGATCAACACCCAGGTCGGCGGCCTGCCCGTCGCCTGAGCGCCGGCCGGCGCCGGCCTCGGCCGGACCCGATCGGACACACGCACCACCGGGGCGTCCGTACCAGCCGCAACGTGGCACGGGCGCCCCGCCCGCGTGTCCCGGCGACGAAATCCGCTGGGCGTCCGGCGGTCGTCGTGGTGAGGTCGGGACCGTGGAGCGGATCAGGGCGGTGCGGGTGGACGAACTCGGCGAGCTGCAACGGATCGAGGTGGCCTCCGGCACGCCGTTCCGCGAGATCGGCATGGCCGACATCGCCGACGCCCCGCCGCTCGACCTCGACACCCTCGGAGCCTGCCAACGCGACGGCCGGGCCTGGGTGGCGGTGGACGCCGACGACCGGCCGATCGCCTTCGCCGTGGTCCGCCTCGTCGACGGCTGCGCCCACGTGCAGCAGCTCAGCGTCCACCCCGGGCACGCCCGCCGGGGAGTGGGCCGGCGGCTGCTCGACCACGTCGCCGGTTGGGCCGCCGGTCGGGGACTGCCGGCGCTGACGTTGACCACCTTCCGCAGCGTGCCGTGGAACGCGCCCTACTACGCCCGGTGCGGCTTCCTGGCGCTTCCGTCGACCCTGATCGGGCCGGGCCTGGCGCAGGTGCTGGCGGCCGAGGCGGCGCTGGGCCTGGACCCGGCCGACCGGGTCGCCATGCGCCGGCCGGTCTGACGGCCCATCCGCCGGCCGATTGCGACTCCCGTGCACTCCGGGCAGCATCGACCCGTGGAGATCCTCTTCGACCCGGTGACCGGTGCGGTCGACCTGTCGGCATCCGCCGCCGGGTACCGGCTGCTCACCTGCACATCGAGTACCACCCCGGGCACGGGTACCTGGCCGAAGGGAGGCGCCCCTGATCGTCAACAGCCCGCACGGCGGCATGCCGCGCCGCTGACCTGTGACGACCCGGCCGCCGACGGACCGCGCTCAGGCCGCGCACATCACGATTTCCTGGTCCCGGCGTAGATCAGCCACGGGAGCAGAGCAGTCGAGCCGATGAACAGGCTGGTGTCCAGAGGAAGGCTCCCAGCCATCCACAAGAGCGGAGAAAGCGCCCAGAGCAGAAAGCCTGCTATGGCCAGAACCCAGCCCGCCTTGCTGACCATTACCTGCTCCGTGCGACGTCTGACACGGTCACCGGGTCGACCGGGCGCTCCCACGGACGAACGCGCGCCACGCGTCGGGGGTGAAGGTGAGCGTGCCCCCGTCGCGGTCCTTGGAGTCGCGGACCAGTACGACGCCGGGGAGGTTGTCGGCGACCTCGACGCAGTCGCCGCCGTTGGAGCTGCTGCGGGTGCTGGTGCGCCAGCGGGCGCCGGTCATCTCAGCCATTCTCGCGCCTTCAGGAGCTGGATCGACTGGTCGCGCGGCAGCGCCACCGACCTGACAGTGTCCCAGACCCGCCACAGGGGAGCAACGTCGTTGGTGAGGCGGCCGGCCGCCTGGTCGTCGATATAGCCGACGTCCTCGGTGTCGTCGAGGCTGGCGATGACGAAGGCCCCGGCCTGGCCGGGATGGAAGCCGGCGCGCAGCGGCACCACGTGCAGCAGCACGTGGGAGCGCCGGGCCATCGCCTCCAGGTGGTCGAGCTGCGGGTGCATGATCTCCGGCTCGCCCCGGCGCAGCGCCGCCTCGTCGATGACGAAGACGGTCAGCGGCGGGCGGGGCCGGTCGAGGACCGCCGCCTGCCGAGCCAGCCGCGCGACGACGTACCCCTCGATCTCGTCGTCGGCGAGCGGGCCGCTGCTGAGCACCGCGTGCGCGTACTCCGGGGTCTGGAGCAGGCCGGGGATCACCGACGGCTGGAAGGACCGCAGCGAGGTGGCGTCCTGCTCGACGTCGGCCCATGGCCGGAACCAGGCCGGCTCGCGGCGGCGGACCACCTCCGGCCACAGCTCGCCGACCTGCCGGCCCAGCGCCTTCGCGACCGCCGCCCGGTGCCGGGGATGCGGCAGCCGTCCCGGCGTCACCCACCGGGCGGCGGTCTTCGGATCCACCCCGGCCTGTTCGGCGAGGGACTCGGCGGTCGCGCCGACCTCGGCCATCGCCACCCGCAACGCGTCGTTCACGCCAGCCTCCACGAAGGACGTCCGGAACGTCTGTGCACGCTACCGATACGCAGTGTGGCCGTCCCGCGACGCGCGGAAGGCTTCCGGTAACGGAACCGCCGCCGTGGCCCGAACCGTCGGCGGGACCGTCGGGCCGCCCCGCCGACGACGCCGGGGCGGCCCGGTCCATCCACGACGTGAGGAGCATCCCCGTGCGCTTCCGGTTCTGGCGCAGCCGCCACCAGTCCACCCCGCTGCCGACACCCCGGGAGTCCATCCCGGTGCCGAGGCCCCGCCCGTCGTGGGAGAACGCGCCCACACGGCTCTTTCCCACCATGGGTCCGGGGCGTACCGGCAACCTGACCCCCGCGCAGCGCTGGTGGGCCGGCGGCTGGCGGCACCCGGGCGAGCGGTGAGCCGCCCGCCCCGGCCGCACGAGCCGATGCGTCCGTTGTGGCGCTGCCGGGCCTGCGGCGCGGTATGGCCCTGCCAGCCGGCCCGATTGTCGCTGCTGGTGCAGTACCGCCACGACCGGGCCGGGCTGCTGGTCTACCTGGCGACGGTGATGAGCGAGGCGGCCGCGCAGCTCGCCCAGCTCGGCGGAGAGGTACCTCCGGCGGAGCTGACCGAACGCTTCCTCACCTGGGCGAGAGCGCGGGACTGAGCCGGCCGCTCGGGCTCGGGACTGGTTCGGGTTCGGGTGCGGGACTCGGCCGCGCTCGGGCTCGTGACTGAGCCGGGCGAGGTCGCGGGACGCAGAGTGCATCCGGCGACGGAGTCGGAGACGAAGACCTGATCAGGAAGACCTGTGTCCTGATCGGAAAGGGGAACACCATGAGGAAGTCCATCGCCCTCGCGGGCGTCACCGCCGCCGTCGCCGCCGGGCTCGCCGTCGCCGCCCCCGCGCAGGCGGCCCCGGCCAACGCGGGCGGGTCCTGCGTCCAGGCCGGACTCGGCACCCTCGACAGCCTCGGCCTGCTCCAGGCCGCCGCGCAGCGGAAGGTCGACTACTCGACGCTGGCAGACCCGGTGAACGGGCCGATCTTCGCCGAGCTGCCGGCCGGGTCGTACCTGTCGCTCGGGCAGGTGGTGAAGCTGCACACCAGCAGCCCGGAGCTGTTCGCCTGGTGCCGCTGACCGCGAGACCGGCCGCCGGGAGCTGACGGCCGGTCACCGTACGGCGCAGGGCCGCCCCGGATTCCGGGGCGGCCCCTGGTCGTGCTGGCCGACGGCGACGCGCCGCAGCGGTCAGGACAGGGCGCAGGAGGCACCGTTGACGGTGATCAGGTTCGGCGCCGGGTTGGCCAGCGCGCCGGGCTTGGCGAGCAGCCCGAAGGTCACGCTGCCGCCGGGCGCGATCTTCGCGTTCCAGGACAGGTTCTTCGCGGTGACCGTGGCCCCGCTCTGGCTCACCTGGGCCGACCAGCCCTGGGTGACCTTCTGGTCGCCGGTGTAGGCGTACCGCAGCGTCCAGCCGTTGACCGGCGTCGTGCCGGTGTTGCGGATGGTGACCTGGGTGTTGGAGCCGTCCGGCCAGACACCGTGGACCTGGTACGCGACGGCGCAGCTCTGCGCCGGCACGGCCTTGGCGTCACCCTGGTCGGCCAGGAACGAGGCCAGCCAGGCCAGCGCCGAGTTCCAGTTGATCGCCACCTCGTTGGTCGCGTACGAGTTGATGTCGTCGACGTAGCAGAACATCGGCTTGCAACCCTTGAGCAGCTGGGCGGCGTACGGGTCCTGCAGGTCGGCGTTCGGACCACCGGCCAGCGAGCCGGCCGGCGGGTTCGGCATGGACGGGTCGAGCTGGTGGCCGAAGATCCGGCTGTGCTGGTTGCGGGCGTGCTGCTCGCCCCAGCCCGTCACGTACGACATGTTCAGCGCGTTGCGGCCGAACAGATAGTCCGCCGCCTGCACCGCCCCGTCGCGGTACTTCGCGTCCCGGCTCAGGTCGAACGCGGTGGCCAGCACGATCGCGTTGTTCACGACGTTGCTGTTGCTGCCCCAGACGTAGCCGTTCGCGGGGAACGGCAGCCCGTACGCCTGGGCGTTCAGCGCCGCCAGGTACGTGTCGGCGGCCTCGGTCACCGAGGCGCGGATGCGGGCCTTCTCGGCGGCCGGCAGCCCGTTGGGCACGGTGGCGAGCTCCAGCCGGCCGAGTGCGCCGACGGCCTGCCAGCCGAACGCGCCGCCGGCGGCGAAGACGTCGCCGGTGTGGTGCTTCGACGCGGTCACGTCGTCCCGGTACGCCTTGCTGCCGTAGGTCAGGTACAGCTCGACGGCAGCCCAGTAGAACTCGTCGCTGACGTCGGTGTCGTCGTACGGGCCGCCGCCGACGCCGCCGCTCGGGGCGTACACCGCGGGGTGGGCCTTCGCCGCCGCGTAGGCGGTCTTCGCGGCGGTGCCGCAGCGGGCCGCGAAGGCGGCGTCGTACGGGGCGAACAGGCGGGCGCACTGCGCGGCGACGGCGGCCAGGTTGAGGGTGGCCGCGGTCGACGGCGGGTGCAGCTCGCGCGGCTGCGGGTCGGCCTCGGGCGCGAGCGGCAGCCCGGTCCACGCCTTGTCGTGGATCTTGTGGTGGGCCATCCCGGCGAGCGGCTCGCCGGCCGGCACCTGCATGCGCAGCAGGAACTCGATCTCCCAGCGGGCCTCGTCGAGCACGTCGGGGACGCTGTTGCCCCGCTCGGGCAGCCGCAGGGTGGAGTCGCCCAGTTCCGCGCCGCCGCCGGCGGTCTCCGCGGTCTTCGTCCGCTCGAACGTGCTCAGCAGCTGGTACGCGGCGATACCGCCGTTGACCACGTACTTGCCGTGGTCGCCGGCGTCGTACCAGCCGCCGCGCACGTCGAGGGAGTAGTCGCAGGTGCCGGGGACGCAGGGCACCTCGGTGTCACCCTGGTTGGGGGCCACGCCGAGGTGTCCGGCCGGGCGGGCGTACTCCTCGCCGATCAGGTCGCCGTCGATGGCGATGCCGCTGCGCTGGGCGTAGAAGAACTGCATCGAGTCGGCGCGCAGCCGGTCGTAGAGGTCGCCGGAGATGTCGAACGGGTGGCTGGTCTCGCCGTCGGCGACCAGCGTGTAGCCGGCGCCGGGGGTCTTCACGGCGGAGAAGTCGATGGTCTGCACGTTCTGCCCGGACGCCTCGTCCACCCCGCGCGGGGTGCTCTCGCCGCTGGCCACCACGGCCCCGGCGGCGGAGCGCAGCTCCCAGCGCAGCGGGTCGGTCGCCTCGGTCACCACGGTGGCGTTCTTCGGGCCGCCGGGCAGGTAGCCGACCTGGTTGACCCGGACCCGCGGCCCGGTGTCCGGCACGTACGGCGGGGCGGCCTCGCCGCCGCGCAGCGACACGTTGTCCAGGCAGAGCCGCTGCTCGGCGGCGGCCCCACCGACCTGGAAGACGAGCTGGGCGTTGGGGTTGTCGTCCGGCACGACGACGGTCTGCTCGACCCGGACGGTCTGTGGCCCGGCGGTGGCGGGCACCGACGCGTACGTGGTGTAGGGGGCGCTGCCGAGCTGGAGGATGGCCTTGACCGTCATGCCGGGGGTGGCGGAGATGTCGAAGCCCAGCACGTACTCCGCGCCGGCGTTGAGCTTGACCCCGTCGTGGCCGATGCCGGCGTCCCACGGGTTGGCCAGGCCGCCGGGCACGGTGGCGCAGAGCCGGCCGTCGGAGACGTCGGCGGCGCCGGTGCCGTAGGTGAACCAGGGGGCGAGGCCCTCGCTGAAGTCGCCGTTGCTGATCTGTTCGGGTGCGTCCGGTGGCACCTCGGCGTACGCCACGCCGGCGCCTGCGGCGGAGAGCGCGAGAGTGGTCGCTGCCAGCAGCGCGAGGCGCCGGCGGCGTCGGATCAGGATCACGGGGATTCCTTTCCGGGGACGGAGGAGCGGTGGGGGCGGGCGGCACCCGCTGGGAGCGCTCCCAATATCAGCCAGATGTTTCCAGCGTGTCTCGCCGCTGTCAATCGATTCGACTGGATGAGTTGGGCCGCCCGTCGCCGGTGCGCCGCCGGAACGCGAACGACAGTGAGATTCACCGCGCCACGCCCCGTCCTCCTGATCTCCTAGAGACAACACCGGCCTTCGCCTGGCAGGCTGCCTCCCATGACCCTGAAGCTTCGTTCCGTCGGGACGAGCGACCGTGGGCTGATCCGCAGCGGAAACCAGGACGCCCTGCACGCCGGTTCCTGGCTCGTCGCCGTCGCCGACGGCATGGGCGGGATGGCGGCCGGTGACCTGGCCAGCCGGATCGCCATGGACGCGATCGCTCCCCTGGACGTCGAGACCCCCGAGGACGCCCTGGTGGCCGCGTTGCAGAGTGGCATCGAGCTGGCCACCGAGCGGATCCGCCAGGCGGTCGCCGAGGATCCGGAACGGCAGGGCATGGGCACCACACTGACCGCCCTGCTCTTCGCCCGGACCGGCAGCTGCCTGGCCCTGGCGCACGTGGGGGACTCCCGGGCCTACCTGTTCCGGGAGGGCACGCTCAAGCAGATCACCCGGGACGACACCTTCGTGCAGATGCTCGTCGACCAGGGACTGATCAGCCCCGAGGAGGCGGCCAGCCACCCCCGGCGGGCCGTGGTCACCCAGGCGTTGCAGGGCGAGGAGGTCTCCCCGTCGTACGCGACGATGGTGCCCTGGGCCGGCGACCGCTGGCTGCTGTGCAGCGACGGGCTCTCCAACGTCGTCCGCCCGGACACCCTGGCCGAGGTGCTCGCCGAGACCCCGGACCGGGAACTGTGCGCCCGCCGCCTGATCGACCTGGCGCTGCGGGCCGGCGGCCCGGACAACGTCACCGTGCTGATCGCCGACATCGTCGAGGAGTGAGCCCGGCTCAACGCCGCCGGGGCGTGGCGTGCCGGGTCGGCGCGGCGGTGGTCGGGTCCTCCGGCCAGGGATGGCGCGGGTAGCGGCCGCGCAGCTCGGCCCGCACCTGCCGGTACCCGCCGGACCAGAACGAGGCCAGGTCGGCGGTGACCGCCACCGGGCGACCGGCCGGCGAGAGCAGGTGCAGCAGCACCGGCACCCGGCCGTCGGCGATCCTCGGCGCGTCCCGCCAGCCGAAGGTCTCCTGGAGCTTCACCGCCAGCACCGGCGCGGCCGGGTCGGCGTAGTCCACCCGGATCCGCGAGCCGCTGGGCACCTCGATGCGCTCCGGGGCCAGCTCGTCCAGCCGGGCCGCCTCCCGCCACGGCAGCAGCCGGCGCAGCGCCGCCGTCACGTCGACGCGCGCCAGGTCGGCCCGGCGGCGGGCGGCGGCCAGCTCCGGGCCGAGCCAGTCGTCGGCGGCGGCGAGCAGCGCGGCGTCGCCGACGTCGGGCCAGTCCCCGCCGAGCGCGTGGTGGCAGAACGCCAGTCGCTGCCGCAGCGCCCGCGCCGACGGCGTCCAGTCCAGCAGCGCCAGCCCCTCCCGGCGCAACCCGTCGCGCAGCGCGGCGGCCAGCAGCTCCGGCCCCGGCCGGGTCAACGGGCGGCTGACCAGCTCGATCGCGCCGAGCCGGACGACCTCCCGGGCCACCACGTCGCCGTCGGCCCAGCGGACCTCCCGCTCCTCGCGCAGCAACGGGCCGCCCGCCTCCCGGGCGGTGGGCTCGTCGACGGCCGCGGCGAGCCGGATCCGCGCGGCCGGCGCGCCGGGGGAGCGGTCGGCCACCGCCACGGCCAGCCAGTCGACGCCCGCCAGCGCCGTCCCCGCCGCCAGCTCCGCCTCGGTCCCACCCGCCATCAGGTACGACGTCCCGCCGGCCCGGCGGACCCGGGCGAGCCGTTCGGGGTACGCCAGGCCGACCAGCAGCCCCGCGGCCAGATCGTCCGGGACCCCCGCTCCCGCACCGACCCCGGCGTCGCTGCGAGGGCGCTCCGCGCCGCTCGCGGGGGTGCGCTCCGCAGATCTTGGCGACTTGGCGTTCGCCACGGACGGCAACTCGCCAAGATCTGGATGTGTTCGCGCCGCAGGCCGCGTCGCGGGAACGGTGGTGGGGGGCGGGGTGGGCAGGGCGGCGCGCAGCCGGCGGGTCTCGGCCCGCCAGCGGGCGGTGGCCTGCGGGTCGACCCCGCCGCGCAGCCGCCGCCAGGCGGCGGTCAGGTCGTCGCCCCGGCCGGTCAGTCCCTCCTCGGCCAGCAGCGCGACCAGCGCGGCGGCCCGGTCCGCGCCGACCCGTGGCGCGCCGTCGAGCAGGGCACGGGCCAGCCGGGGGTGCGCGCCGGCGGCGGCGATCGCCCGGCCGCGCGGAGTGATCCGGCCGTCGGCGTCGACCGCGCCGAGGGTGGTCAGGGTCTCCCGGGCCACGGTCAGCGCCGCCGGTGGCGGCGGGTCGGGCAGGGCCAGCCCGACGCCGTCCGGGCTGCCCCAGGCGGCCAGTTCCAGGGCGAAGCCGGTCAGGTCGGCGGTGGCGATCTCCGGCTCCGGCTGCGCGGCCAGCCGCTCGTGGACGCCGGCGGACCAGCACCGGTAGACCGCGCCCGGGGCCTCCCGGCCGGCCCGGCCGGCCCGCTGGGTGGCCGCCGCCCGGGAGACCGGCACGGTGACCAGCGCGCCGAGCCCACGCGACAGGTCGGTACGGGCCACCCGGCTCAGCCCGGCGTCCACCACCACCCGGACACCGGGCACGGTCAGGCTGCTCTCCGCCACCGCCGTGGCCAGCACCACCCGGCGGCGCGGTCCCGGCCGCAGCGCGGCGTCCTGCGCGGCGCCGGGCAGCCGCCCGTGCAGCGGCAGCACGGCCACCCGGTCGGCCAGCCCGGCCAACCGGCGGGCCACCGCGCTGATCTCGCCCGCCCCCGGCAGGAAGACCAGCAGGTCCCCGTCCCGCTCGTCGAGCGCCCGGCGGACGGTCGCCGCGACGTGGTCGAGCAGGACCGGGTCGACCCGGCCGGCGCCGGGCGGCGCGACCGGCCGGGGCGGGGGCGCCCAGACCCGGGTCACCGGGTGCAGCGCCGCCTCGGCCCGCACCACCGGGGCCGGCCGGTCCCCGCCGAGCAGCGCGGCGAACCGGTCCGCCTCCGGCGTCGCCGACATCGCCAGCAGCCACAGGTCGGGGCGGAGCGTGGCGCGGGCCTCCACCGCGAAGGCCAGCGCCAGGTCGGCGTCGAGCTGTCGCTCGTGGACCTCGTCGAGCAGCACCGCGCCCACCCCGGGCAGCTCCGGGTCGTGGTGCAGACGGCGGACCAGCAACCCGGTGGTGACCACCTCGACCCGGGTGTCCGGGCCGACCCGCCGGTCGCCGCGCACGGCGTACCCGACCCGGCCGCCGACCCGCTCGCCGAGCAGGTCCGCCATCCGGCGGGCCGCCGCGCGGGCGGCCACCCGGCGGGGCTGGGCGATCACCACCCGCCCGTCGACCCGGTCGGCCACCGCGAGCGGGGCCAGCGTGGTCTTACCGGTGCCCGGAGGCGCCACCAGGACGGCGCAGCCGTCGGCGGCCAGGGCCGAGACCAGCGTCGGGAGCACCGGGCTGACCGGCAGTTCGAGGGAGACGTCGCGGAGCACGGTGCCCACTGTGGCACCCCGGCGGTCAGCCGGGGCGCACCACGTCGATCCCGGTGACGAAGGCGGCCCACGCCGGGGCCGGGAAGAGCAGCACCGGCCCCGGCCGGTCCTTGCTGTCGCGTACGGCGACCCGACCGTCGACGGCGGCCACCTCGACGCAGTTGCCGTTGCCGATACTGCGGGTGCTCGTGCGCCACCGCGCACCGGACAGGTCGAGCATGGTCATCCCCGTACCTCACGTTCTCCCGGTGAGCGCGCCGCGATGCGGTCACGCAAAGTGACGAGATGCCTCCTCCAGGCAGGCCGCGGAGGCCGCTGGAGGCAGTGCCAGACGGCACAGCTCGTCGTGCACCAGGCTATACCCGCGGACGTGCGCGGCCTCCTCCAGAGCCAGCCCCATCGTGAGATTGTCCAGGTAGACAACGGATGCGTCGGCGGCGTCGGCGAAGTTGAGGATGACGTACGGCGCGCTCATCGCCGGGTGCCCGCCGGCCGAGAAGGGAAGTACGTGGATGGTTACGTTGGGTGATCGGGCGACCTGGGCCATGTGCGCCAGCTGTTCCGCCATCACCGCCCGTCCGCCCACCGGCCGGCGCAGCACCGCCTCGTTCAGCACCACCGACAGCTCGACCGGCGGCTCGCGGCGCAGCACCTCCTGCCGGCGCAGCCGGGCGGCCACCTTGCGCTCCAGGCCCTCCTCCCCGGCGGTGCGCCGGTAGACCTCGCGGGCGTACGCCTCGGTCTGCAACAGCCCGGGCACCGCCTCCGCCTCGTACGTCCGCAGCCGGGCGGCCTCGGCCTCCAGCCCGACGTAGAACTCGAACCACTCCGGCAGCACGTCGCTGTAGGTCTGCCACCAGCCGCGCTGCTGCGCGCCCCGGGCGATCTCGATCAGCGCCTCCGCGTCCGCGCCGGTCACCTCGTAGAGGGCGAGCGCGGCCCGCACGTCACGGGGCTTGATGCCGATCTGGGCGTTCTCGATGCGGGAGAGGTTGCTCTTGGACATGTCGAGCTGGCGGGCCGCCACGTCGAGGGTCATGCCGGCGCGCTCGCGTAGCTGGCGCAGTTCCCGGGCGATACGACGGCGGCGCACGGTGGGGCTGGCGGTCACCCTCCGAGTCTGTCACGGCAAGATCCGCAGGTCGCCCGTACACGGAGTGCAACCGTCGAATCCGGGAGTTGCAATGGCGCAGGGGTGCGGGCATCCTGTCACCCGGCGTCGATCACTTGTGGACTTACCGCGTTGGAGGCTCGTTGCTCATCGCCGACGAGTTCTTCCTCATCGCCCACAACGACAGTCGGGGCAAGGCGAAACTGCACCCCACCGCGACCGGGCTGGGGCTCGCCGGCGCACTCCTCGGTGAGCTCGTCCTCTTCGGACACGTGACCGTGGCCAACGGCCTGGTCACCGTCCTCGACCGGCGGCCACCGGCCGACGCGCTGTCGCACACCGTGCTCGACCAGTTGATCGGGGAGCCCCAGCACCAGGAGATCCGGACCTGGCTGGCCTTCCTGGCGCGGTCGTCGACGACGAGTGTGGGGGAGCGGCTGGCCCGGGCCGGCGTGCTGCGCCGCCAGGAGAGCCGGCGGTTGCTGCGCACCACCGTCAGCTACGTCCCGATCGACCTCAACGCGGTCGCCTGGCCGGCCACCCGGCTGCGCGCCCTGCTCGAACGGCCGGAGCCACCCGCCGTTCCGGACGCCGTCCTGCTCGGGCTGGTCTCCGCCGCCGGGCTCTCCCGCGAAGTGCTGTGGAGCGCCGGTCCCCGTGCCCATCACCGCCTCGGCGTGCTCGTCCCCGCGCTGCCACCCCCGCTGCGGGAGCTGGTGGCGCACACCGAGGCGGCCGTGGGCGCGGCCGTGCTGCGCGGCATCCCCTGATCCCCGCCACCACCCGCGACCCCTCTTCCCCCATCGAACCGGAGCAGCCCCCATGCCCCCGACAAGTGGACCGGCCCGACCCAGCAACGTCTCCGACGCCCTGGCCAGCGGCCGGCTCGGCGTCCCCTCGGTCATCTTCTTCGTCCTCTCCGCCGCCGCGCCGCTGACCGTGGTCGCCGGCGTGGTCACCACCGGGTACGCCGTCACCGGCGTCACCGGGATGCCACTGGCCTTCCTGGCGGTGGCCGCCGTCCTGGCGCTCTTCTCCGTCGGCTACGTCGCGATGGCCCGGCGGGTCGAGAACGCCGGCGCCTTCTACGCCTACGTCTCCCGAGGACTCGGCCGACCGGCCGGAGTCGGCGCGGCCTGGGTCGCCCTGATCGCCTACAACGCCCTCCAGGTGGGCCTGTACGGCGCGATCGGCGCGGCGGCGGCCCCGGTCTTCGGCACGCTGTTCGGCGTCGAGCCGCACTGGGCCCTGGTCGCCCTGGTGGCCTGGGCGCTGGTCGGCCTGCTCGGCCTGCTCCGGGTCGACGTCAACGGCCTGGTGCTGGCGGTGCTGCTGATCGCCGAGATCGTGGTGATCGTCGTGTTCGACCTGGGCCAGCTCACCCACCCGGCCGGCGGCTCGGTCAGCCTCGACGCGCTGTCGCCGGCCAACCTGGTGGCGCCGGGGGCGGGGGCGCTGCTCGTGCTCGCCATGACCGGCTTCGTCGGCTTCGAGTCCGCGGTCGTCTTCAGCGAGGAGAGCAAGGACCCGAAGCGGACCGTGCCGATGGCGACGTACCTCTCCGTCGTGATCATCGCGGGCCTCTACGCGCTGTCGTCCTGGACGATGACCGTCGCCACCGGCCCGGAGAACGTGTCGCAGCAGGCCGGCGAGCAGAGCGTCGCGCTCATCTTCAACCTGGCCGCCGCGCACTTCGGCGACACCGTCGTCACCATCGGCCAGGCGCTCTTCATGACCTCGGTGCTGGCCGCGATGATCTCGTTCCACAACACCACGGCCCGGTACGCGTTCGCCCTCGGCCGGGAGCGGGTGCTGCCGGCCGCGTTCGGGCAGACCTCGCCGCGCACCGGCTCGCCCCGGGTCGCGTCGCTGGCGCAGAGCGCGCTCGGGCTGCTGGTGATCGTGCTCTACGCGGTGAACGGCTGGGACCCGGTGCTCCAGCTCTTCTACTGGGCGGGCGCGGGTGGCGGCTTCGGGGTGTTGCTGCTGATCGCCACCACCAGCGTCGCCGTGATCGCCTTCTTCGCCCGTACCGCCGCGCCGGAGAACCTGTGGCGGCGCGCGGTCGCGCCCGGCCTGGCGTCCGTCGCGCTGGTCGCGGTCATCGTGGTGGCGGTGGCCAACTTCGCCACCCTGCTCGGGGTCGCGCCGGACTCCCCGCTGCGCTGGGCCGTGCCGGCGGTCTACCCGGTCGCCGCGCTGCTCGGCGTGCTGTGGGGCGTCGTGCTGCGCAGCAGCCGACCCGAGGTGTACGCCCGCATCGGCCTCGGCGCGGAGAGCGCGGCGGCGGCCGTGCTGCCGGCCCCCGGTCAGCCGGCCCCGGTCCGGGCGGGGGTGGGCCGGTGAGCGCCCCGGCCGTCGAGCGGCTCGGCGCGGCGCAGACCCGGGCGGTCGCCGAGCGGATCGCCAACTCGTTCCTGGTGCTGGCGGCGACCCGGTGGCTGGTGCCGGACGCCGAGCGGCGCGAGGCGGTGCTCGCCGACCACTTCGAGATCATGGTGGACCACGCGATGCGCCACGGCCTGGTCTACGGCACCACGGACCGCTCCGGGGTGGCCGTCTGGCTGCCGCAGGTGGGTGAGCCGGGTCCCGAACCGGCCGACTACGACGCGCGGCTGGCCGGGGCCTGCGGCGAGTGGACCGACCGGTTCCGCCACCTCGACGACCTCTTCGCGGCCAGCCACCCGCACGACGACCACCACCACCTGGCGTTCCTCGCGGTGGCGCCGCAGCGGCAGGGGCAGGGGATCGGCACGGCGCTGCTGCGGCACCACCACGCGGTGCTCGACGCCGAGGGCGTGCCGGCGTACCTGGAGGCGAGCAGCGAGAGCAGCCGCGACCTGTACGCCCGGCACGGCTACCGGGGCGGTGAGCCGTTCCGGCTGCCGGACGGCACCCCGTTCTATCCGATGTGGCGGGAGCCGGCCGGGCACTGACCGGGCGGTGACGGCCCCGGACGACGCGTCCGGGGCCGTCACGCTGCGCGAACCGGCGGTCACCTGTCTGTCGGTGGGATCACATTGACGCTGGTCGGCCGATCGCGTGGGGTGTACCCATGGCGCGCATCGCGTACGACGAGCGGGCGGCGGCGGCCTTCGCCGCGACCCGGCACCTGGACGAGGGCGACATCGCGCGGTGGCGGGCGGCGGTCGGCCGGCACCTGCGACCCCGCCCCGACCTGCGGCTGCTCGACCTCGGCGCCGGCACCGGCACCTGGTCGGTCGCCTTCGGCGACTGGTACGGCGCGCAGGTGGTGGCCGTCGAGCCGTCGGCGGCCATGCGGGCGCGGGCGGTGTGTCCGGGGGTGGTGGCCGGTCGGGCCGAGGCCCTGCCGTTCGCGCCGGGCAGCCTGGACGGGGCGTGGCTCTCCACGGTGATCCACCACCTGCCGGACCTGCCCGCGGTGGCCGAGGGGCTGCGCCGGGTGCTGCGTCCCGGCGCGCCGGTGCTCATCCGTTCGGTCTTCGCCGGGCGCGGCGACGGGATCAGCCTGTTCCGGTGGTTCCCCGAGGCGGCCCGGGTGCTGGACAGCTACCCGTCGGTGACCCAGGTCCGCGCGGCGTTCGCGGCGGCCGGCTTCCCGACGGCGAGCCTGGAGCGGGTGTCGCAGGTGAGCGCGGCCCGCCTGGCCGAGGCTGCGGCCGGGCTGCGCCGGGAGGCGCACACCCCGCTGCTGCTGCTCGACGACGACGCCTTCGCGCGCGGGCTGGAGCGGTTGCGGCGGGCGGCGGCGCGTACCCCGGACGCCCCGGTGGTGGACCGGATGGACCTGCTGGTGCTGCGCTGACCCGGGAACGGCGGCGGCCCGGCCGGCGAACCGCCGACCGGGCCTGCGAGGACGTGACGGCGACCGGGCCCGCCGACCCGGCCGCCCTCTGCGTCCTCTAGTACGTGCCGTCGAGCTGACCCCGCAGCTTGGTCAACGCCCGGGCCAGCAGCCGCGAGACGTGCATCTGCGAGACGCCGATCTGCTCGGCGATCTGCGACTGGGTCAGGTTGCCGTAGAAGCGCAGGGTGAGGATCTTCTGCTCGCGCTCGTCGAGGGTGGCGAGCGCCGGGCCGAGGGCGACCCGCAGCTCGGCCAGCTCGAACTCGTTGTCCTCGCCGCCGAGCATGTCGCCCAGCTCGGTCGCCCGGTCGCCGTCGCCGGTCGGGGTGGACAGCGAGACCGCGTTGTACGCGCGGGCGCCTTCCAGGCCCTCCAGGACCTCTTCCTCGGTGAGCTTGAGGTGGGCGGCGATGTCCGCGACCGTCGGCGAGCGGCCGAGGGTCTGCAACAGCGAGCTGTTGGCGTCCGAGATGGCCAGCCGCAGCTCCTGGAGCCGGCGGGGGACCCGGATGTCCCAGGTGCGGTCCCGGAAGTGCCGCTTCAGCTCGCCGATGATGGTCGGGATGGCGTAGCCGGCGAAGTCGACGCCGCGGGACGGGTCGAACTTGTCGATCGCCTTGATGAGGCCGACGGCGGCGGTCTGGGCCAGGTCGTCGGTGGGCTCGCCCCGCCCGCTGTAGCGGTGGGCGAGGTGGTTGGCCAGGGGCAGCCAGGCCTCGATCGCCCGGTCCCGCATGGCGGCGCGGGACGGGTGGTTGGCCGGCAGCGCGGCCATGGCGTTGAGCAGGTCCGCGGCGCTGTCGGTGAGCGCCCGCGGGTCCAGCTTCTCGGTGGTGGTCGGCGTTGTCGCCGTCTGTTCGGTGGTCGCTGGCGCGGTCATGGGTGGTCCTCCCTGCACCTCGTCCGCGGAAATAAAGACGTGACGCTTCGGTTTAGCTTCAGATGGTCCGTTCGGGACTCACCTTAGCCCGATGGTCCCGATCAAATCTAGCCGAAAGTACGATGTACTTAAGGGATTCGCGGTCCTTAAACATCATGGAACGGACAAAAGGCCGACCCTTAGTGATCACCCTTACCGGGTCCCGGGTCCGGCTGTTGTCCGAACAGCCACCCCGCCCGCCCCTCCGGACAGCCGTGCGGGCTGACCGACCGGTCAATCGGCCATGCGACATACGGCGCGGACTGTCGGCTTTCCGTCGTTGTCCCGCCGACGGGACTGGCCGTAGCGTCGCGGTGTAATCCCCCAGGTACGGAGGCACCGTGCTCGATCCCGCCGATCCGCAGCTCGTGGTCGACAGCCGTACGCTGCACTTCAGCTGGCTGCCGGCGGACCCGGACGGCGTCGCCGCGCTCGTGCCCCCGGGCCTGCGCCCCCGGGCGGACCGGCAGGTCTTCATGAACCAGTACGTGGTCGACGACGCCGCGCAGACCTCCGGCTTCGGCGCCTACTCCCTGACCTACCTCGGCGTGTCCCTGGTCGGCACGGACGCCCCCGACGGCGTGACCCCGGGCGGCTGGTGGACCCACTACATCGCCTCCAGCCCCCGGGTGCGCGGGTACGCCGCGGCCCGGGGCGCCCCCGCCGTGCTCGGCCGCACCAGGATCGACGTGCAGGGCGACGTGCTCGTCGCCGAGACGGTGGCCGACGGGGTGCCGGTGATCCGCGCCCGGGCCCGGGTCGGGGCCACCGGCCACGAGGTGCGCCGGGGACACCACCGCTACCTGACGATGCGCGACGGCGAACTGATCAGCGGGGTCTACCCGTTCATCTCCGAGCCGGTCTCCCCGTTCGAGGTCGAATCGGTGGAGTTCCTCGCCCCCGACCACCCGACCTACGTGCTGCGCCCGGAGAACCCGCTGCTGATCCCCTGGGGTTTCTACGCCCCCCGCACCTCGTTCGCCTACCCCGGCGGCCTGACCCGGTACCCGGTCGAGACGCCGGCGCACGCCGACGCCGCGCCGGGTCACCAGGTGCCGGCGCGCCGGTCCCGCAGTGGCCTGCCGTCCGGGTCGTAGACCAGCCGGTACGCCGGCAGGGCCCAGAGCCGGGTCAGCCACGGCAGCCGCTCCGGGCGGTGCGGACGCAGCCGGCCCGGGGGCCGGGGGCCCCGGCAGCCCGAGTCGTACCAGCGCTGGAGGGCGTCCGCCGACGCCGTGATCGCCCGCACCGCCGAGGCCGGGTCGAGCAGGTCGTCGTCCTGCGTGCCGTCCGGGTCGCGGTCCAGGTGTTCGCGCCACAGCCGCAGCCGCAGCTCCCGGGCGAAGACCCGTGCCCCGTCACCCCGGCCGGCCGGGTCGGTGGGCGGGCGCGGATCGCGGGTGTCGTCCAGCACCGCGCAGGACAGCTCGCTGTCGTGCGTCCAGGAGCGCCGGTTGAAGTTGTCGCTGCCCACGCTCGCCCAGACGTCGTCGACCACGCAGACCTTCGCGTGCACGTAGACCGGCTGGCCCTGCGGGTTCTCCACGTCGAAGACGTGCACCCGGTCCGGGGCGGCCCGCCCGCACAGCGACAGCGCCTGTTCCCGGCCCACCGTGTTCGGCGGCAGCGCCAGCCGGCCGTCCACGTCCGGGTACCGGGGGACCACCGCCACCAGGTGCAGGTCCGGGTTGTCGCCCAGCGCCCCGGCGAACAGCTCGGCCACCTCGGTCGACCAGAGGTACTGGTCCTCCAGGTAGATCAGCCGGCGGGCCCGGCGTACCGCCTTGGTGTAGCCCCGGGCCACCGTGCGCTCGCCGTCCGGGGCGAAGGAGTAGCGGGGGCGTACGGCGGGGTAGGTGCGCAGCACCTGGATCTGGTGCGGCCCGCAGGGCGGCGGGTCCGGTGGCTGCGCCGGCAGCGGGTCGGGGCTGAGGTCGGAGCCGCGCAACCGGTCGCGCAGGTACGCCATCGGGTTCTCCGAGTCCAGCGGCATCGGGTCCGTCCAGCGCTCCCGGAACGTGGTGTCCAGCGCGCCGACCGCCGGCCCGCGCACCGCGAGCTGCACGTCGTGCCAGGGCGGGTGGGGGCCGTACTTCGGCGACATCTGCACGGCCTGCGGGTCGCCACCGTGGTCGGCGTCGTCGCGCCGGCTGTGGCACAGGTCGATCCCGCCGGCGAAGGCGACGTCCCGCTCCGGCGCGTCCGGATGCCGCAGCACCACCAGCTTCTGGTGGTGCGAGCCGCCCCGGCGGACCCGCTGGTCGAGCAGGACCTCGCCGCCGGCCGCGCAGATCGCCTCGCTGAGGCTGCGGTTCTCCTCCTCGCTGTAGGCGAGGGCGTCGAGGTGGGAGCGCCAGAGCAGGCCCTTGACCACCACCCCGCGCTGGGCGGCCCGGGCGAAGAGCTGCACCACCGTCGGGCCGTCCGGGCGCATCCGCTCGTCCGGGTCGCCCCGCCAGTCGGTGAAGAACAGATGGTCACCCGGGCCCAGCGCCTCCACCTCGGTGACCAGCCGGTCGAAGTACGCCGCTCCGTGAATCAACGGCTCGGCGAGGTTTCCCGTCGTCCAGACGGGTAATTCCGAGACCGGGTTGGCGCGTTCGGCAGCGGTCAGGAACCAGTCCTCGATCGCCATGCTCCAGCCCCCCGAGGTCGACAACGTCCTCACCGTAGGTCCCCCGCCGGGGACCCGCACGCCGGACGACCCGGTCGTGCCCCCCGGTGGTGACCTGCCACACCCCTGACGACGACGAACACCGAGGAGGCCGCAGCATGCCCGCCGAGACCACGAACTCCGTGACCGAGTACTCGCCGCAGGCGGTGGAGAGTGAACGGGGCGCGATCCTGGCGGTGTTGCTGATGGTGATCCTCGGGGTCGCCGGGATCTTCGCCGTCTCCTGAGGCGCGGCCCGCGCCCGGGCCCGGGCACCCCGGCGGACCGGGGTGCCCGGGGCGCCCGTCATCGGGTCAGGGCCGCTCGCCCTGGCCGCCGGTGTGCGGCAGCCGCTCGGCGGGGACCACCCCGAGCTTGCCGGCCTGGAAGTCCTCGAAGGCCTGGATCAGCTCGGCCCGGGTGTTCATCACGAACGGCCCGTAGTGCGCCACCGGCTCCCGGATGGGCCGGCCGCCCATGATGTAGAGGTCCAGCGCCGGGGTGCGCGACTCCTGCCGCTCGTCGGCGGTGACCCGCAGCGCGTCGCCCGGGCCGTGCACCGCCAGCTGGCCGGTGTGCACCGGCCGCCGATCGGTGCCGACCGTGCCCCGGCCGCCCAGCACGTAGACCAGCGCGTTGAAGTCCGACCGCCAGGGCAGGCTCAGCTCGGCGCCGGGCTGCACCGTCAGGTGCGCGATGGTGATCGGGGTGTGGGTCGAGCCCGGCCCCTGGTGCCCGGCGACCTCACCGGCGATCACCCGGATCAGCGCCCCGCCGTCCGGCGTGGTGAGCAGCGCCGCCTCCCGGCCCCGGATGTCCTGGTAGCGCGGGGGCTTCATCTTCGCCACCCGGGGCAGGTTGACCCAGAGCTGGAGGCCGTGGAAGAGGCCGCCGCTCATCACCAGGTGCTCCGGCGGCGCCTCGATGTGCAGCAGGCCGCTGCCGGCCGTCATCCACTGGGTGTCGCCGTTGGTGATGGTGCCGCCACCGCCCTGCGAGTCCTGGTGGTCCATGATCCCGTCGATCATGTAGGTGACCGTCTCGAAGCCGCGGTGCGGGTGCCAGGAGGTGCCCTTCGGCTCGCCCGGGGCGTAGTCCACCTCGCCCATCTGGTCCAGGTGGATGAACGGGTCCAGCTCGGTCGTCGGCACCCCGGCGAAGGCGCGGCGGACCGGGAAGCCCTCGCCCTCGTACCCGCTGGGGGCGGTGACCAGGCGGCGCACCGGGCGGTAGGCGGTGGTCTCGTCGAGCCGGGGCAGGCGCGGCAGGACGAGGACGTCGTCGACGGTGATGGCGGGCATCGCGAACTCCTTAGTCGCTGTGGGTGGACGACGCGTCGCGGTCGGCGCGCAGGCGCCGGCCGAGCCGTGCGAAGACCCGGGTCAGGGTGGCCACCTCGACGTCGTCGAGGTCGTCCATCAGGTGCCGGCGCACCGAGGCGAGGTGCCCCGGCGCGGCCTCACGCAGGGCGAGCAGCCCGGCGGCGGTGAGCACCGCCTCGCTGCCGCGGCGGTCGGCCGGGCAGGACTCCCGGGCCACCAGGCCGCGCCGCTGCATGGAGGAGACCTGGTACGTCAGCCGGCTGGGCGAGAAGACCAGCCGGTCGGCCAGCTCGCCCATCCGCAGCCGTTGCCCCGGCGCCTCGGAGAGCAGGACCAGCACGTGGTAGTCGGCGAAGCTCAGCCCGCTGTCGGCGCGCAGGTCGTCCTCCAGCTGGGTGAACAGCCGCTGGCTGGCCTCGATGTACGCGCGCCAGCCGGCCATCCGCGCGCTGTCCAGACTCTCGGTCACGTCCCCGAGAGTAGCACTACTTAAAATTTCAACAACCATCGTCGCCGCTCGGTGACCGAGGCCACGTGGTGTCATGGTGGCTCGATGGTTGGACTTTGAAGCACCTCTCGCCGGAAATCCGGTGGGCGTCGCCGGGCCGGTGCTGGCACACTGCCGCGTCGTGGAACATGCCGAGATCACCGCCCCTGGCCTGCTGCTGCGTCCCTGGCGGGTCGAGGACGCGCCGGCCGTCCTCGACGCCCTGCGGGAGCCCGCCATCGCCCGATGGAATCCCCGCCGCCGGGTCACCGACGACCTGGCCGGCGCCCGGGACTGGATCCGGTACCGGGCGGACTGGTCCGGCGGCGACCACGTCAGTCTGGCGGTGACCTCGGCGGCCGACGGCGTCCTGCTCGGCTCGGTCTCGCTGCACCAGATCCACGGCGAGGACGCCTCGATCGGCTACTGGACGGTTCCCGCCGCCCGTGGCGCGGGAGTCGCCTCCCGGGCCGTCGTCGCGCTCACCACCTGGGCCTTCGCCGAGCTGCGGCTGCACCGCGTCGAGCTCTGCCACGCCGTGGACAACCCCGCCTCCTGCCGGGTCGCCGAACGCGCCGGCTACCGGGCCGAGGGCACCCTGCGCGAGGCGTTCCGGTACGGCGACGGCCTGCGCCACGACGAGCACCTGCACGCCCGGCTGGCCACCGACGCCTGAGCCCGCCGAGCGGGCCGGGGCGACGACCGGATCCGCGACACCCCGGCGGGGCGGACGACCGGACGCGCGACACCCCGGCGCACGGGGCGCCGGGGTGTCGTCGGGACCGCTCAGCGGGCGGTCGCGCCGGTCGGTGTCAGGTGCATCCGGCCCAGCAGCTGCCGGGCCTGGTCGGCCAGGTTGGCGTCCACGGTCACCGCGTACTGGCCGGCCCGCAGCGAGCTGGCCGAGGTGAAGTCGCGCTGGCCGCCGGACATTGCGTGCGCCACCGCGCCGAAGACGGCGCCCCAGATCGCGCCGATGACCAGCCCGACCAGGATCACCGCCAGCCAGTTGCCGACGGTGAAGATGCCGAACAGCAGGCCGATGAAGAGTCCGAACCAGGCTCCGGTGCCCGCGCCGAGCAACGCGGCGCGTCCGGTGGTGAGCCGGCCGAGCACCGTCTCCACAAGCGTCAGGTTGGTGCCCACGATCGCGGTGTGTTCCACCGGGAACCGGTTGTCCGCCAGATAGTCCACCACCCGCTGGGCGGACGGATAGTCCGGGTACGACCCGATCGTGACGGTGGGCGCCCCCGCCTGCGGTCCGTGTCCGTCCCCGCTCGGCGTGGTCGGCCGCCCGGCCGGACCGGACGGGAGGTTGTCGCCGCCCGGCATCCCGGGACGCCAGGTGGCGCTCGGGGTCGAGGGTCTGGTCATAGCATCCTCCTTCGTCAACGTCGCGGGTTCCCGGCGAGGCGGTGCGCTAACGCCCGCCGGTCAGGATTGGCGCCGCACCGCCCCGGGTAGACCCCGCCGTGCGCAGCGGACGGATCAGCGACCACGGTTTCCTCGCCGACGGCCGGAGCGCCGCCCTGGTGGACCGGGCCGGCTCGGTCAACTGGTGGTGCCCGTCCCGGTTCGACGGGCCGGCGGTCTTCGGGCGGCTGCTCGACGACGGGGCGGGTCACTGGTCGATCGCCCCGGAGGGCGGGCACACCGTCGAGCGGTCCTACCTGGAGGACACCCTCGTGCTGCGGACCGTCTTCACCACGCCCGACGGGGCGGTGGCGCTCACCGACGCCCTGGCCCTGGAGCCGGGGGCGCGGGGGCACGACATCGGCCTGCGCTCGCCGCGCGCGCTGGGCCGGGTGGTCGAGGGCCTGCACGGGCAGGTGCCGGTCCGCGTCCACTACCGGCCCCGCTTCGAGTACGGGCAGGTGAGCCCGTACCTGATGGACTCCGGCGGGGTCGTCGACGCCCGGGCCGGCGGCTGCCGGCTGAGCCTGCGCACCGACGTGCCGATGGCGTGCGGGCGCGGCGACGCCACCGCCCGGATCACCGTCCGGGCCGGGGAGACCTACCGCTTCACCCTCGGGTACGCCCCGATCTACGACGGCGGCGAGCCGGCGCTGCCCGACGCCGACCGGGTGGTGGCCGACGCGGTCGCCGGCTGGCGGTCCTGGGCCGGACTGCACGAGTACCGGGGCCTGCACCCCGAGGCGGTACGGCGCAGCGCGATGGTGGTGCAGGGCATGACGTACCAGCCCAGCGGCGCGATCGTGGCGGCGGCGACCACCTCGTTGCCGGAGCGCCTCGGCGGCGACCGCAACTACGACTACCGCTTCGTCTGGCTGCGCGACTTCAGCCTCACCCTCCAGGCGCTCTGGCTGGCCGCCTGCCCGGACGAGGCGGACCGGCAGTTCTCCTGGGTGGCCCGGGCGATGGGGCGCATCGACGACGACCGGGTGCCGATCATGTACGGCGTGGAGGGCGAGCGGGACCTCACCGAGCACACCCTCGACCACCTCGCCGGGTACGCCGGCAGTCGCCCCGTCTACGTCGGCAACGACGCCTGGAGGCAGCGGCAGACCGACGTGCTCGGGGAGATCCTCGACGCCGCCTGGCTGATGCGCCACTACCTCGACCCGATGTCGCCGGACGTCCGGCACCTGCTGCACGGCCTGGCCGACCAGGCGGTGCGGGACTGGCGCCGCCCGGACTCCGGCATGTGGGAGGCCCGCGACGCCGAGCGCCACTACGTCTCGTCCAAGGTGCAGTGCTGGACGGCGCTGGACCGGGCGGTGCGCTTCGGCGACCGGATCGGCGACCCGGCCGACGTGGCCCGCTGGGCGGCGGCCCGGGACGCCGTCCGCGCGGCGGTGCTCACCCGGGGCTGGAACGACCGGCTCGGCGCGTACACCGGGGCGTTCGACTCCGACGAGCTGGACGCCTCGGTGCTGATCATGCCGCTGGTCGGCTTCCTGCCCGCCGACGACCCGCGGATGCGCTCCACGATGGACGTGGTGGAGCGCGGGCTGTCCCGCGACGGCCTGCTGCGCCGCTGGGGCGACGACCCGGCCGGCTTCGTCATCTGCTCGTTCTGGCTGGTCGGCTGCCTCGCCCAGGCCGGCGAGCTGGACCGGGCGAACCGGCTGTTCGGTCAGCTCGCCGCCCGGGTCAACGACCTCGGCCTGTACGCCGAGCAGATCGACGAGGCCACCGGCGAGCAGCTGGGCAACTTCCCGCAGGCCTTCTCGCACATCGGCCTGATCAACGCCGCCGGCTGCCTGACCGAGGCCGCCGAGCGGGCCCGCGACACCGCCGACCGCCAGCGACAGCCTGTGCCGACCGGTGCGGGACGCACGGAGGGAGCACGCGCATGACCGGACGACTCACCGGCCGCAAGACCATGATCACCGGCTCGGACTCGGGCATCGGCCAGGCCACCGCGATCGAGTTCGCCCGGGAGGGCGCGGACGTGGTGGTGCACTACCTGCACGACCACGCCGGGGCGAACCACACCAAGGCCGAGGTCGAGAAGGCCGGCCGGCGGGCCGTGGTGGTGCAGGGCGACATCAGCGTCGAACACCAGGTCGAGGCGATGTTCGACGAGGCCCTCGCGGAGTTCGGCACCCTCGACGTGCTGATGAACGACGCCGGCGTGGACGCCTCCGGCATCCCGGTCGCGGACCTGGACACCGAGACCTGGGACCGGGCCATCCGCACCAACCTCTACGGGATGTTCTTCTGCGCCCGGCGGTTCATCCGGCACCGCCGGGAGCAGGGCGGGCACGGCAAGATGATCAACGTCACCTCGATCCACCAGGAGGTGGCCCGGGCCGGCGGGGCGGACTACGACGCCAGCAAGGGCGGCATGCTGGAGCTGGCCAAGAGCATCGCGCTGGAGGTCGCCCCGATGCACATGAACGTCAACAACATCGGGCCCGGGATGGTGCTCACCCCGTTCAACCAGCGGGCCATCGACGACCCGGCGTACCTGGAGGAGCAGGTGCAGTCGATCCCGTGGAAGCGGGCCGCCGAGCCGCAGGAGATCGCCAGGCTCGCCGTCTTCCTGGCCAGCGACGACGCCGACTACGTGACCGGGTCGACGTACTTCATGGACGGCGGGCTGATGCAGAACCAGGGTCAGGGCGCCTGACGGCGCGTCGCCCGGCCACCGCAACGGCCGGCCGGCAGTGGACCGGACCCGGTGCGGGCCCGGTCCACCGCCGGCCGGTGACGCCGGTCAGGAGCAGGTGGCGCCGTTGAGCTGGAAGCCACCGGGGGTGGGCAGCGACGAGCCGCTGAAGGTGCCCTGCCAGCCGATGCTCACCGTGCCGCCGGTGGGCAGGCTGCCGTTCCAGGCCGCGTTGCGGACGGTGACCACCTCGCCGCTCTGGCTCCACTCACCGTTCCAGCCGTTGGTCAGCCGGACGCCCGTCCCGGGCCGGAAGGTCAGCGTCCAGCCGTTGACCGCGGCGCCGGAGTTGGTGATCCGCACCTCGGCGGTGAAGCCGCCGGACCAGGAGTTCGGGGTGTAGGTGACCGCGCAGCCGCCGGCCGGCGGGGTGGTGGGCGGCGTGGTCGTCGGCGGAGTGGTGGTCGGCGGCGCGGTGGTGGGGGGCGCGGTGGTGGGCGGCGCGGTGGTCGGGGGAGCGGTGGTCGGCAGCGGGCCGGCGGCGACGGCGAGGTCGTACGCGCGCTGCGGGACGAACTGTCCGGCCGCGGCGATGCACCCGTCGGCCTCACCGGGCAGCTTCACCCAGAGCAGCGCGTCGATCATCGAGTCCCCGGTGTTGGTGGTGCTCGGCGTCCCGATCGCCCGGCCGGCCGGGTCGCACCACTCCGAGCCGGCCGGCCCGTTGCCGTTGCGGCTGGTGTCGACGACCGCCCGCAGCCGGGACACCCCGGTGGCGGCGATGACCTGCTTGGCGTACGGGACGGCCTCGGCGGTGCTGCGGTAGTTCGACACGTTGACCGAGATGCCGTCGGCGCTGTTGGCGATGTCCGCGCCGACCAGCCGGGAGGCGATCTCGGCGGGGGAGAGCCAGGCCGAGTGGCCGGCGTCGAAGTAGACCTTCGCCGCGGCCGAGCCCGCCTTGAGCTTCTTGCCGGCGTACGCCATGGAAGCCTTCGTCTCGGCCTGCTGGCCGGCGTTCTGGCAACTGGTCATCAGGGGCAGCACGTCGGGTTCGAGCACGATGGTGGCCGGTCGGCCGTTCAGCCCGGCGGCGACCTGGTCGACCCAGGCCCGGTAGCTGGCGTGGTCCGGGGCGCCGCCGCTGCTGGCGCCGGCGCAGTCGCGGTTGGGGATGTTGTAGACCACCAGGATCGGCGTCTTGCCGGCCGCCGCGGCGGCGCCCACCAGGGCGTCCACCTCGGCGCGTACGGTCGAGGTGTTGGTCCGGGTGAACCAACGGGCCTGCGGCACGGCGGCGATCCGGTCGCGGATGACCGCGGCGCGCGGGTCCTGCGGGTTCGCCGCGACCCAGGCCGCCGCCGCGGTCTGCGGGTCGACGTAGAAGGTGGAGTCGGCCGCCGCGGCCGGTGCCGGCCGGAGCGCCCCCACGCCCACCGTGGCGGCGACGGCGAACGCGGTGGCCGCCGCGCCGACCGCGGCGATGGTCCTGCTGTCTCTCATGACCAGCCCCTCACAAAGTATCGACAAAGGTGCGTGGAAGCGCTCCCATATGCAGCACAAAATACGGCCATGTTGCCGGGATGTGAAGACCTCGAAAGTTACGGAGCCGGCGGAGCGGAGAAGAATGGGACCATGCGCCTGGTGATCCTCGCCGACACCCACGTGCCGAAACGCGCCCGGGACCTGCCCGCGTCCCTGTGGTCGGCGGTCGAGTCCGCCGACGTGGTGCTGCACGCCGGCGACTGGGTCGACGTGGCACTGCTCGACGCGCTCGAGGCCCGCTCCCGTCGGCTCGTCGGGGTGTACGGCAACAACGACGGCCCCGAGCTGCGGGCCCGGCTGCCCGAGGTGGCCCGGGTGGAACTCGGCGGGCTCCGGGTGGCCGTCGTGCACGAGACCGGGCCGAAGGACCGGCGGGAGGAACGCTGCGCCGCCCGCTTCCCCGACTGCGACCTGCTGGTCTTCGGCCACTCGCACATCCCGTGGGACAGCGTGGCCCCCGGCGGGCTGCGGCTGCTCAACCCCGGCTCGCCGACCGACCGGCGGTCGCAGCCGTACGCGACCTACCTGACCGCGCGAGTGGCGGCGGGGCGACTCGACGCCGTCGAGCTGCACCGCCTGCCCCCGCGTCGGGGCTGACCGCCCCGGTCACCGGCCCCGGCCGGTCTCCTCCTGCAACTCGTCGATCCGGCGGGACGCCTCGGCCTTGGTCAGGTCGTCCGGCACCTCCTCGCCGGCCTCCCGGGCCAGCGTGTGCAGGTACGACTCCTGGGCGGCGGTCGGCGGCTCGTCGCCGGTGACCCACTCCTGCGGGTCCTTGATCGCGCCCTGCGGGTCCGGCGTGCGCCGATTGCGGTCGGTCATGGTGTCCACCTCTCTTCGAACAGGTGTACCCCTACCCCGGTCGTCGGCCGTTCATGCCGGCGCCGCGCCACCTACGATCATCGGATGGAGTCGGACGTGATCGTGGTGGGAGCCGGCATCGCCGGGGTGGCCTGCGCCACCGAGCTGGTCCGGGCGGGTGTCCCGGTACGCATCCGCGAGCGCGGGCGGGTGCCCGGCGGCCGGATGGCCAGCCGACGCTTCGACGGCCGGCCCGCCGACACCGGCGCGGCGTACCTCACCGTCGACGACCCGGACTTCGCCGCCGTGGTCGACCGGTGGCGGGCCGCCGGCCTGGTCCGCGAGTGGACCGACACCTTCGTCGCGTACGACCGGACGGGCCGGCGGGAGGTCACCGGGCCGCTGCGCTGGGCCGCCCCGCACGGGCTGCGCTCGCTGGTCGAGGAGCTGGCCCGGGATCTGCCGGTGACCGTCGACCGGCTGGTGATGGCGGTCGAGCCCGGCCCGGCGGTGGACGGCACCCGGTGCGCCGCGGTGGCGCTGTGCATGCCCGGGCCGCAGGCGGCCCTGCTGCTCGACCCGGCGCTGGCCGCGGCGACCCGCGCCGCCCAGGAGCAGCGTTGGGCGCCGACCCTCACCGCCGTGCTGCGGTTCCCGGCCCGCCGCTGGCCGGACTTCCACGGCGCGTTCGTCAACGACGACCCGTTGCTCGCGCTGGTCTGCGACGACGGCGACCGGCGCGGCGACGGCGCCCCGGTGCTCGTCGCGCACACCACCGCCGAGTTCGCCGCCGGGCACCTGGCCCAGCCCACCGCCGCCGGCCCGGCGATCGAGCAGGCGGTCCGCGACCTGTTCGGGCTGCCGGAGCCGGCCGAGCTGGTGCACGTGCACCGGTGGACCTACGCCAAGCCGCGCACCGCCACGGAGAGCGCGTACCACCTCGACGACGACGGGATCGGGCTGGCCGGCGACGCCTTCGGCCGGCCCCGGGTGCAGAGCGCCTGGCGCTCCGGGCGGGACCTGGGCCGCGCCCTGGCCGCGCGGCTGTCCGGGTCCTGAGCGGCTGCCGGTCGGCCGGGCCGGCTGCCCGTCGAGCGGCGCGGCCGGACGGGTCGGCGGTGACCGGCGCCGGCCCGGGTCAGCCCCGGGCGCCGTCCAGCGCCGGCTCGCCCCGCTCGGACGCCTCCCGGGTCCGCTGGCCCTCGCGGTCCAGCAACTGCATGACCGGGGTCGCGGCGATGCCGTGCACCACCACCGAGACGATCACCACCAGGCCGACCGTGGCCCAGATCAGGTCCGCCTGCGGGAAGTCGGCCTTGGTGGTGGCGTACGCCAGGTAGTAGAACGAGCCGACGCCCCGGATGCCGAACATCGCGATCACCCAGTGCTCGGCCGGGCGCCCCGGCGCCCCGCGCAGCGACAGCCAGCCGACCAGTGGACGGACCACGAAGACCAGGGCCAGGCCGACCACCGCCGCCTGCCAGGTCAGCGGGGCGAGCAGACCGCCGATCACCGCGCCGCCGAAGAGCAGCAGCAGCAGCACGGTGAGCAGCCGCTCGACCTGCTCGGCGAAGTCGTGCAGCACCGAGTGGAACTCGTGGGTCCGCTCGGCGGCCCGGATCGCCCGGGCGGCCACGAACACCGCCAGGAAGCCGTAGCCGCCCACCACCTCCACCAGCCCGTACGCGAGGAAGGTGGCGGCGATCGCGAGGAAGCCCTCGGCGTGCCGGGCCAGCCGCAGCTCGCTCGGGGCCCGGAAGAACAGCTTGCCGAGCAGCCAGCCGATCAGCAGCCCGCCGCCGACGCCCACGGCCAGCTTGTAGAGCACGTCGACGGTGAACCAGTCGGCGAACCACGACGACGGGGCGAGGCCGGTGGTGGCGATGGCGATGGCGGCGTACACGAAGGGGAAGGCCAGCCCGTCGTTGAGGCCGGCCTCCGAGGTGAGCGCGAAGCGCACCTCGTCCTCCGAGTCCTCCACGTCGGTCGGCTCGCCCACCTGCACGTCGGCGGCGAGCACCGGGTCGGTCGGGGCCAGGGCCGCGCCGAGCAGCAGCGCCGCGGCCGGCACCAGACCGGCCCACCACCAACCCAGCAGCGCCACCGCCGCGATGCAGAGCGGCATGGCGATCGCCAGCAGACGCCAGGTCGACGACCAGCTCTTCCAGCTCAACGGCCGATCGATCTTGAGCCCGGCGCCCATCAGGGCGACGATCACCCCGACCTCGGTCAGGTGGGTGGTGATGTCCGGCCAGCGCAGCGGATCCGGTGAGGGCAGGCCGGTGGGCAGCAGGAAGACCAGCATGCCCAGGCCGAGGAACGCGATCGGCATGGACAGCGGGCGGCGTTCGAGCACCCGGGGGAGGATCCCGGCCAGCAGGGCTCCGACACCCACCAGCGCGAACGCGACATCGACCGGCTCCACGGCACCACCTCTCGCCCACCCGCCCCCACGGCGGGTCGGCGGGTGGGACTGTGCCCCACCACCCCGGGGGCTAAGCGTGGGTGTCCGTCTTGTCTCTCGGTGACTTTCGCCCGCGCTGCACGAGCGGGGAGTCGGCGAGACCGCCGAGCAGCGCCGCAGGGTCGTCGTAGACCGCTACCGCCCCGGCCCCGGCCAGCTCGCCCCGGCCGGTGCCGCCGCAGGTCAGCCCGACGCAGGGGATGTCCAACTCGGCCGCCGCCGCGACGTCCCACACCGAGTCGCCGACGAAGACGACCCGCCCGGCCTCCAGGCCGGACTGCTCCAGGGCGGCGACCAGGATGTCCGGGGCCGGCTTGCTCTCCTCGGCGTCGGCGGAGCAGGTCACCGTGTGCACCACGTCGTCGGCGTCCAGCGCGGCGCGCAGCGCGGCGACCTCGTGCGCCGCGGCGGAGGTGGCCAGCACCACCCGCAGGCCCCGGGCGGCGCAGGCCCGCAGCAACTCGGCGGCGCCCGGGAGCGGGACGAGCCGCTCCCAGTACTCGCCGAAGAACCCGTCGTGGGCGGCGCGCAGCTTGCCGTCCTCGGCGCGGTCGCGCTCCGGGCCGAGCAGGTGGTCCAGCAGCTTGTCCGCGCCCATCCCGATGGACCGGTGGATGGCCGCCATCGGCACCCGGTGCTCCGCCTGCCGCAGCGCCTCCCACCAGCTCACCGTGTGGAGGTAGGTGGTGTCGACCAGGGTGCCGTCGACGTCGAAGAGGACCCCGTCGGGCCGGTCCGTGCTCATGCGAGTCCTCCTACCCCGGCCGGGTCGCGCCGACGCGCCCGGATCACTGCGACGGGACGAGGATCTCGAACCAGACCGTCGACCCACGTACCGTCGGGTCGGTCCCCCAGGCGTCGCTGAGCTGCTCGATCAGCCCGAGCCCCCGGCCCCGACTGCTCAACGTGTCGGTCTGCGTACGGGTCACCGCCCCCCGGGTGCCGGAATCGGCCACCGACACCAGCAGCCGTTCGGCGCTGAGGTCGATCACCACCCGGGCGGCCGTGCCGGCGTGCAGCAGGGCGTTGGTGGTCAGTTCACTGGTGCACAGCACCGCCGCCCCGATCACCGCCTCCGGCACCTGCCAGTCGGTCAGCTGCGCGGTCATCCAGTGCCGCACCCGGCTCGGCGCGGTCGGCTCCGCCGGCATCTCCATGCTCGCCGAGCGGCTCGGCTTCAGCGCGTGCTCCACCGCCAGCACCGCCACGTCGTCCTCGGTCGCGCCGGCGACCGCCCCGGTGGCGACCGCGCAGAGCGCCCGGGGGTCACCGCTGGCCGCCCCGGCCACCGCCACCGCCAGCCCGTCCAGCCCCGCGGTCAGGCTCTGCCGCCGCCGCTCCACCACCCCGTCGCTGTAGAGCAGCAGGGTGTCACCGGGCGGGAACGCCACCGTGGCGGTACGCGGCCGACAGCCCAGCCCCAGTGGGGCGCCGGCCGGCAGCTCCACGTACTCGGCGGTGGCCGAGCCGTCGGGGGCGCAGTGGCGGATCAGCGGCGGCGGGTGCCCCGCGCTGGCCAGGGTGATCTGCCCGCGCGTGGCGTCCACCACGCCGAAGGCCACGGTGACGAAGAGCTCCTGGGTGCCGGTCTCGGTGCCGAGGCTGGCGACCAGCCGGTCCAGCCCGGTGAGGACGGCGTCCGGGCGCGGGTCGGCCAGCGCCAGGGCGCGCAGCGCCGCGCGGACCTGCCCCATCCGGGCGGCCGCCTGCACGTCGTGGCCGGCGACGTCGCCGAGCACCACGCCCAGCTCGCCGGTGGGCAGCAGGAACGCGTCGTAGAAGTCCCCACCGGCGGCGTTGCCGTCGACGCCGGGGTCGTAGCGGGCGGCGATGCGCAGCCGGGGCAGCGTCGGCAGCTGCTCCGGCAGCATGCTGCGCTGCAACAGCTGGGCGGTGCCGTGCTGGGTCTCGAACCGGCGGGCCCGCTCGGCCGCCTGCCCGACCAGCTCGGCCGAGGCGGCGAGCAGTGCCCGTTCCGCCGCCGACCAGCCGTGCGGGGCCTGGTAGGCGACGCTGAGGCCGCCCCGGATCACCGAGGAGCGCAGCGGCAGCGCGGCGAGCGAACGGATCTTCTGGTCGTGCCGGTCCACCGCGTGGTCGCGCAGCGGCTGCCCGTCGCCGACGAAGTACGGCACTCCGCTGCGGGCGGCCGTCACCACCGGGGCGGGGGAGTCCGCGCCGGTGGGCCGCCACAGCGGCGGCAGTCGCTCGTCGGCCTCGTCGAGCAGTTCACCGCGCAGCCGGCGGACCGTCCGCCAGGCCGGCCCGTCGTCGACCGCGAGGACCACCCGGTCGGCGTCGAACGAGTGCAGCATGTACCGCAGGGTGACCCGGGCCACGTCGTCCAGGGTGAGGGTGCCGGAGAGCGCGGCGGCGAAGTCGCTGAGGCTCTGCAACTGCTGGGTGAACTGGGTGGTCTGCGCGGCGACGGTGAGCACCCCGACGATCCGCCCGGCGCTGTCGCGGGCCGGGGAGTGCCCCCGGGTGAAGACGGCCTGGTCGCCGGTGGCGGCCAGGTGCCGGTCGACCGGCAGCACCGACTCCCGCTGGAGGAAGGACTCCCCGCGCCGGTAGACCCGCTCGATCACGTCCCCTACGCCGGGGGTGTGCCACAGGTCGGCGAAGACCTCGGGCGCGGGCCGGCCGATCGCGTCCGGGTGCCGGTCGCCGATCAGCTCGGAGTAGCCCTGGTTGTAGAGCATCACGAACCGGTCGCCGTAGTAGAGCGCCATCGGCACCGGGGAGGAGAGCACCACGTCGACCAGCGCGCGCACCGCCGGGTCCCACTGCTGCGGCGGCCCCAGCGCCGTGGCGGCCCACGGGTGGCCGAGCACCGCCGCCGCCACCTGCGAGACCGGGGCCGGTCCGGGGGCGGCGGGGGGTGACGTGGGGACTCGCCCGACCGTGCCTGGCATGTCTCGCAGCCTAACCGGCCGGTGCCGGACGCGTTTCGATCATGTCGCCGGGGTGCCGCGCGACGTCCCGACGGCACCACGTTGATGCAGGTCACGGCCGGTTTCGGAAGACATGTCGGGAAATTGATGCGGGGTTGTTCGGCGTGCTGCCGGAGCGACCGGGTATGCGCCCGGCGCAGTCCATGCGACAGGAGGGACATCATGCCGGAAACCCTCGCGGTCAGGCAGGTCGACATCGGCGACGCCGTGGCCGACATGTGGAGGTCGGTGCTGCTCTTCATCCCGAGGGCGATCGCGTTCATCGCGATCCTCGTGGTGGGCTGGCTCATCGCCCGAGCGGTTCTCAAGATCGTGGACGCGGCACTGGAACGGGTGGGCTTCGACCGGGCGGTCGAACGCGGCGGGATCAGACGCGCGCTCGAACGCACCAAGTACGACGCCAGCGACATCCTGGCGAAGCTCGCGTACTACGCGGTCCTGCTGTTCACCCTGCAGTTCGCCTTCGGAGTGTGGGGGCCCAACGCGATCAGTGACCTGATCCGGGGCGTGGTGGCCTGGCTGCCGCGCGCGTTCGTGGCGATCGTCATCGTGGTCGTGGCCGCCGCCATCGCCAACGCCGTCCGGGACCTGGTCAGTGGGGCGCTGGGCGGTCTCTCGTACGGCAAGATCCTGGCCGATCTGGTCGCGGTCTTCATCCTGGCGCTCGGTGTGATCGCCGCGCTCAACCAGGTGGGCATCGCCACCACGGTCACCACGCCGGTGCTGATCGCGGTCCTGGCCACGGTGGCCGGCATCCTGATCGTCGGTGTCGGTGGTGGTCTGGTGAAGCCGATGCAGAGCCGCTGGGACGGCTGGCTGGACCGGGCGGCCCAGGAGTCGCGCGCCATCCAGGAGAGCCGTCGCGCGCAGGAGGCCGGGCGGGGCGACATGAACCGCCAGATGGCCGACCGGGGCGGCACCCGCACCATGCCGGCCGCGCAGGAGGCGGGGACGATGTCCGGCCGCGGGACGTACCAGTCCGGCGCCATGGGCGACGAGACCCAGCAGTTCCGGCGTCCGGGCGGCTGAGCCGAGCCGGGGACGTACCGGGGGAGGGTGTCCGCGTGTGGCGCGGACGCCCTCCCGCCGTCGCTCAGGCCGGTTCGAGGTGGCGCGGGTCCAGCGTGCGGACGAGCGCGCAGACCGCCAGCAGGCGGGTGAGCAGCCAGCTCGGCGCCGACCAGTCGACCGGCCCGGTGGGCGGGACCAGCCCGTGCTCCAGGGCCGCCGCGCGTACCCCCTCGGCGTAGCCGGCGAGCGCGGCCGGGGTCAGCGGCCGGCGGTCGCCGTCGAGGCTGTCCCGCACCGCTGCGGCGTGCTGGTCGACCATCGCGAGCAGGCCGGGGTCGGCGGCGGCCGCGGCGAGGCCGGTGGCCCCGACGGAGGCGGAGAGCAGGGCGAGGGTGGACCGCGCCGAGCTCACGGCGGTCCGGGTCGCGACCTGGCGGTACGGCACACGCATGGGGACCGAGGTTAACCACCCGGTAACCGGGATGGTCTCGGCCGGTCGGCCGGTCCCGGGTCCCCCTCCGGTCGGCGCGGCTCCCCCGCGGGGATTGAGCCGGCCCAGGCCGGGCAGAGGGAGAACGGCGCGCGATCGGGCGCAGCCGGCACCGTGGAGGGACGGATGGGACAGCACGACGACGGCCCGGACCAGGCGCACCGCCGGCCCGCCGGGATGAGCGACGAGACGGTGGCGGCGCTGGGCAAGCTCAGCGAGGCCCTGGAGACGGTGGAGCGGGCCCGGGGCCGCCTGTACGACCTGCACCAGCTGATCGGTCACGCCGATCTGATGCTGGACGACGCGGTCGCGCAGTTCCGCGCCGCCGGGCACCACGAGATCGCCGACCGCATCGCCACCGACCTGCTCGGCCGCAACGTCATCGCCGGCCGGTGGACGTTCCAGATCGTCGAGGACTTCGACGACGGGTACTACGCGCTCTTCCGCGAGCTGGACCGGCGCGCGCGTGACGACCTGGCCGGCGGGCGACGCCACCTGTACGAGGCGGAGATGAAGGAGCGTCGGCGCAGCCGGGGCCGGCCCGGGCACGAGGCGCGCCCGGGTGGCGACGGCTAGTCGGCCGGGCGGCGGCTACTCGACCGGCGCGTCGGCCGGACGGCGGCGGCTGGCGTCGTCGGCGATGATCACTGTGGCGACCATCAGGGCGACGCAGAGGCTGAACAGCCAGGAGTCGTCGGCGACCAGCTTGGCCGAGACGGGGGCCTGGACAGCGGCGAGCAGGAAGCCGAGCCAGGCCAGACGACGCTGACGTGGGGTGAGGAAGCCGGAGCCCTGTTGCATCCCGAAAGTCTTGCGCGGCGAGCCCCGAATGCCGTCACCCGATCGGCCGATTCTGGACGGGCTGTCCACATTCCTGCCCGTCCGGGCGTTGCATTCTGCCGATTCGGGGGAGGACGACGCCGCCGCCAGGTGTTCCCGTCGGGTGCGGCAGGATGGACCTCCGTGTCCGCCGTCCCGCCCCGCGCCTCCCTGCTCCTGCTGGCCTACCTCGCCTTCGTCAGCCTCGGCCTGCCGGACGGTCTGATCGGGGTCGGCTGGCCGTCCATCCGGGTCGACTTCGGCGTACCCACCGAGGCGGTCGGCCTGGTGCTGACCGCCGGCACCGCCGGCTACCTCACCTCCAGCGTGCTCGCCGGCTTCACCCTGGCCCGCCTCGGCGTCGGCCGGCTGCTGGCCGTCAGCACCCTGCTGGCCAGCCTGGCCCTCACCGGGTACGCCGCCTCGCCCGCGCTGGCGCTGATGGTCGGCTGCGCGCTGGTGCTCGGGCTCGGCTCCGGCGCCATCGACTCCGGGCTCAACGCCTACGCCGCCGGCGCGTTCGGGCCCCGGCACATGAACTGGATGCACGCCTTCTTCGGCCTCGGGGTGGCGATCGGCCCGCTGATCATGACCGCCGTGCTCGGCGCCGGGCTGGGCTGGCGCTGGGGGTACGGGATCGTCGCCGTCGCGCAGCTGGCCCTGGCCACCGCCTTCGCGCTGACCGTACGGGCCTGGCGCGACCGGTCCGCCGCCGTGGCCGGGCCGTCCGCCGCCGTGGCCGGGCCGGTGGGGCCGGCCGGCGGCCCGGCCTCGGCCGACCTGACCGCCGGTGGGCCCGTGACGGCGGGCACCGCCGCCGGCCCGGCGCCCGGCCGCGCCGCCGCAGTGCCGGTACGCGAGACGCTGCGGCTGCCGGCGGTCTGGCTCGGCGCGGCGGCCTTCGCCGCGTACGTGGCCATCGAGGTGGCGGCCGGGCTGTGGGCGTTCCTGCTGCTCACCGAGGGCCGCGGGCTGGCCGCCGCGCCGGCCGGGCTCTGCGTCTCCGGCTACTGGGGCAGCCTCTTCCTCGGCCGGGTGGTGCAGGGCCTGGTGGCCGAGCGGTTGGGCACCGGCCGGGTGCTGCGCGCCAGCCTCGTCGGGATGGCCGTCGGCGCCGCGCTCGTGGCGTTGCCCGCGCCGGCCCCGGTCACCGTGGCCGGGCTGTTCCTGCTCGGCTTCGCCGCCGCGCCGGTGTTCCCGCTGCTCACCCTCACCACCGCCGAGCGGGTCGGCGCCGCGCACGCCGACCGGGTCATCGGCGTGCAGATCGGCGCCGCCGGGCTCGGCGCGGCGCTGGTCCCGGCCGGGCTGGGCGTGCTCCTGGGCAACACCTCGGTGACGCTGCTGGGCCCGGCGCTGACCGTCCTCGCCCTGGTGCTGCTCGCCCTGCACGCGGCGGCGGGCCGTCGCCCGGTGGTCGCCTGAGCGCCGCCGCGCGCGGGGGGCAGCGGCGCGCGCGGGCCGATGGGAGCCGACGGTCGACGGTCGGCGGGCGGCCGAGGGCGACGCCCTCCGCAACCAGCGGGCCGGTCAGGAGACCGCCGGCTCCGCCCCGGCCGGCCCCGACCGCGGGGCGGGCACGGCGCGCTGCCAGGGCGGCGGGACGCGGACCGCGGCCATGCCCGCCGCGGTCGCCGCCGCGATGCCCAGGTCGGTGTCCTCGAAGACCAGGCAGGACTCCGGGGGTACGCCGAGCAGCCGGGCGGCCAGCAGGAAACACTCCGGGTCCGGCTTGGCCCGGACGTAGTCACCGGCGCAGACCAGGAGGTCGAACCGGTCGAGCAGGCCCAGGGTGGCCAGGGAGGCGGTCACCGCCTCCCGGTTGCCGCCGGAGACCACGGCGAACGGGACGCTGCCGTACGCCTGCTCGATGTGCCAGCCCACCTCGGGCACCGCGGCGAGGGTGGGCAGCAACTCCCGGTACAGCGCCTCCTGACGGCGGATGACGTCCTGCACCGGCAGGACGACGCCGTGCCGTTCGCCCAGGTCGGCGACGATGTCGACGAGCGTCCGGCCGCCCCAGGCGTAGAAGAGCTCCTCGGAGATGTCGCAGTCCCACTCGGCCAGCGCCTGTCGCCAGGCGACGAGGTGCAGGGGCATGGAGTCGACGACGGTGCCGTCGCAGTCGAAGAGGTAGGCCCGGAACTCGCCGGGCGGCAGGGGCAGCACCCGTCCCAGGGTAGGGCCGCCGACGCCCGCTCGTACGCCCCGGACGGCGACCGCCCGGGGCGTGCCGCGTCACATCGTGTCGGGGCCGGTCCGTCCCGTCGTGGACGGGCGGTACGCCCGCTCCGAGTCGGTCATCTCGCGCCGCTCCGCCTCCGGGCCGGCGCCCCGGTCCGCCGCCGCCGGTCCGTGCCCGAAGGCGGCCTCCTCGCCGGCGTCGTTGCCGGTGACGTCGTCGGCCTGCCCGTCGAGGGTCGACCGGGCGATCGCCTTGTCCAACTCCTCCAACGGGGTCTTCTGCTCGTCCCGCCATGCCCTGTCGTCGTTCTGCGTCATCCCATCGCGGTACCCGGGGCCGGTGATCGCAAACGGTCCGGGCCCGGACACGGCGATGGCCGCCGGGTCACCGGCGGCCATCGGACGTCGTGTCGCGGGGGAGGGATCAGGGCTGGGGGCGGTCGACCTGACCGCGCCAGGCGCCGGTCTCCTGACCGCGCCGCTCGATGAACTGCTTGAACCGCGCCAGGTCGCCCTTGACCCGACGGTCCACCACGCCGAGCTTGTCGCCGGCCTGCTCGACCACGCCGTGCGGCTCGAAGTCCATCTGCAGGGTCACCCGGGTCTTGCCCTCGTCGAGACGGTGGAAGGTCACCACGCCGGCGTGCTGGGTGCCGCCGGTGGACTTCCAGGCCACCCGCTCGTCGGGGAGCTGCTCGGTGATCTCGGCGTCGAACTCGCGCTTGACGCCGGCGATCTCCACCGTCCAGTGGGTCATCGTGTCCGACAGCTGCCGGACCTCCTCGACCCCCTCCATGAAGTGGGGGAACTCCTCGAACTGGGTCCACTGGTCGTACGCCGTCCGGATCGGGACGGTCACCTCGACGTGCTCGATAACGCCGCTCATGAAAGCGTTCCTCCTCTTCCGCTGGCGCGTTCGGCGGACCGTGGGCGGGTCCGTCTCACCAGCGCGTCGTCTCGTTCCTGTGCCCGAGCGCCGCCCACACCTCGGAAACCGTCTGGTACCGCGTGCCGTCGGGCAGCCCCTCCAACGCGGCGACGACGTCGGCCGGCGCGTCGTTGTCCCGGGCGTTGGCCACCAGCGCCTCACGGTCGCCGGGCAGGGCGGACATCGTGATGAACCGCCCGAGCCGGCTGCGCGCCTCCACGTCCTCGGAGCTCATCCCCTGCGGGGCGCCGGTGCGCAGCTCACCCGCCGGGGCCGTGGTGACCCCCGGCTGGTCCTCGCCGGCCGGCTCCGCCTCGCGGAACTCGTCGACGCGCGAGCCTCCGGTGCCCGGCCCCTGCACGAGGCCGGAGACCTCCTGGCTCATCTGCTCGTCGATCCTCGGTCCGTGCTTGCTGCTGCCACGTTCCATGTCGTGTGTGCTACCCCGGGGGGCCGGTGGGAAACGCCGAACCCCGGCACGGGGTCAGGAATCGGCGGCGGCCTTGGGCGGCAGCACCGGCTCGCCCGGGTCCTCCGCGCCGGCCTGCAACACCCGCCCCCGCTGGAGTTCGGCGTTGATCTGCACCCCGAACATCAGCGCGCAGTTGGACAGGTAGAGCCAGACGAGGAAGGCGATGACGGCGCCGAGGCTGCCGTACGTGACGTCGTAGGAGCCGAAGTTGGCGACGTACAGGCCGAAACCGAAGGAGGCGAGCACCCAGGCGAGCAGGGCCACCGCCCCGCCCGGGGTGAGCCACCGGAACCGCGGCTGCCGGACGTTCGGGGCGATCCAGAACAGCAGCGACAGCAGGGTCATCGTCACCAGCGCCAGCACCGGCCACTTGACCACGCTCCACACCGTGCGGGCCAGCCCACCCGCGCCGACCAGGTCGCCGACCGCGTCGGTCACCGGCCCGCTCACGATCAGGCCGAGCGCCACCACCGCGAGCAGCACCAGCGAGAGCCCGGCCAGCCCGATCTGCATCGGGCGCAGCCGCCAGAACGGCCGGCCCTCCTCGACGCCGTAGATGGCGTTGGAGGCCCGGGTGAACGCGCCGATGAAGCCGGAGGCCGACCAGAGCGCGCCGAGCAGACCGAAACTCAGCAGCACCTTCGCCCCGCTCTGCTGGTCGACCACGGTGCGCACCACCGACACGAAGCCGTCGTTGCCGACCACCGCGCCGGCCCCGATGTCGCGAGCCAGGTCGAGCACCGTGTCGACGGTCCGCTCCCCGTCGGAGACCAGCCCCACCAGGGCGACCACCACGACCGTGGACGGGAAGAGCGCCAGCACGCCGTAGTAGGTGAGCGCCGCCGCCCAGTCCGCGCAGTTGTCCTTGACGAAGTTGCGGCCGCTGCGGACCAGCGCGCCGCGCCAGGTGGTCCAGCTCAGCTGGCGTACCCGGCGGGGGACCGGTCGTCCGGCGACCGCGGTCGGCTCCGTCGTCGCTGCCATGCCCGCTCCCTGTCGCCGCACCGGTTGGCCCCGCCGGTACCCCGGGGCGGAAGCCGACAAACCCGACGCCGGCGTTTGCCCCTGGAGCCCGGGGGAACCGTCAACCGGAGGGAAACCGACGCGGAGGAGGACGAGATGCCCGGGCGCGAGGTACTGCCCAGCACGCTGCGGCGCTCCCCGGAGAAGGCGCAGCGCACCTGGGAGAAGACGCACGACTCGGCGGTCGAGACGTACGGCGAGGGGGAGCGGGCGCACCGCACCGCCTTCGCCGCGGTCAAGCACGAGTTCGAGAAGGTCGGCGACCACTGGGAGCCGAAGGGGCGCAAGGGCCCCAGCGACCGGCAGGCGGCCGGTGGCGGCCCCGCCCGACGCGCGCCCACCGCCGGCGGGGTGGACGCCAACGCCACCAAGGACCACCTGATGGAGGTGGCGAAGAAGCTCGACGTGCCGGGCCGGTCCCGGATGACCAAGCCGGAACTGGTCGAGGCGATCGAGAAGGCGAACACCCGACAGACCACGAAGACCCGGGAGAAGGCCAAGGCCCGCGGTCGCTGACCGGCGACACCACGGGAGCCCGGGACCCGCACGGTCCCGGGCTCCCGCCTCCGTGCTCACCAGTGGCCGCCGCCCGGGGCCTCGATGTGCACGGTCTTGACCGTGCTGAACTCGTCGAGCAGCTCCGGGCCGTACCCGAAGCCCTGGCCGCTGCCGCGGCGTGGCTGCGCGGCGCCGCCCGGCGCGCCGCCGAAGACCGCGTTGACCTTGACGGTGCCCACCGGCAGCTCCCGCCAGGCCCGCTGGGCGTGGCTCATCGACGGGGTCAGCACCGTGGCGGCCAGCCCGTACGGCGAGTCGGCCGCACACTTCAGCGCCTCGCTGAACGAGTCGACCACGACCACCGCGGCGACCGGGCCGAACGTCTCCTCGCGGATCAGCGTCATCTCCTGCCGGCAGTCGCTGACCACCGTGGCCGGGTAGAACGCCCCCGGCCCGTCCGGCAGCGTGCCGCCCACCCGCAGCGTGGCGCCCTCCGCGACCGCCGCGGTGACCTGGCCGTGCACGTGGTCGCGGTGCCGCCGGTCCACCAGCGGCCCCAGCTCGGTGTCCGGGTCCCGGCCCGGTCCGACCCGCAGCGAACGCGCCCGCTCGACCAGCGCGTCGACGAAGTCCTCGGCGACGTCGCGGTGCGCGTAGATCCGCTCGACCGCCACGCAGATCTGGCCGGCGTTGGCGAACGAGCCCATCGCGGCCTGCTGTGCCGCCCAGACCGGATCCACCCCGGCGTCGACGATCAACGGGTCGCTGCCGCCGTTCTCCAGCAGCGCCTTCGCGCCGGTGCGGGCGCAGGCCGCCGCGATGGCCCGGCCGGTCGCCGTCGAACCGACGTGGGCGACCACGTCGACCTCCTGCGCCGAGAGGGCCGCACCCACCTCGGCGCCGCCGGTGAGCAGGGAGAGCACCCCGGCCGGCAGGCCGCTGTCCAGGACCTTCGCCAGCAGCCAGCCGGTGGCCGGGGTGCGCTCGCTGGGCTTGTACAGCACCACGTTGCCGGTGACCAGGGCCGCGCCGAGCAGCCCGCAGGAGACCGCCACCGGGTCGTTCCACGGGGTGATGGCGGCGACCACGCCGCGCGGCTCCGGCGCCATGAAGTCGATCGCGGCGGCGCCGCCGTGCAGGGTGCGGCCCCCGCGCACCGGGCCGAGTTCGGCGTACTGTCGCAGCGTGCCGATGCCCGCCTCGACGCCGCCCCGCGCGTCGCCCAGCGGCTTGCCCATCTCCGCCGTGGTCGCCGCGGCCAGCTCGTCGGCCGCCGCCGTCAGGGCGTCCGCCGCCCGGTGCAGCGCCGCCGCCCGCTCCGCCGGAGGCGTCGCCGCCCACTCCGCCGCCGCGCCCCGGGCCGCCTCGACCGCCTTGGCCACCTCGTCCGCCGTCGCCACCGGCACGGTGCTGACCGGGGCGCCGTCGGCCGGATCGTGGACCGTCAGCTCACCACCCTCGCCGCCCGCGCCCCACACTCCACCGATGAGCTGTTCAACCCTGTACATGCGGCAGGGGATGCCCCGCTCCCGGCGAGGCAAACGCGTTTCGCCCGGTTGCTGGCCGGGTAGGCGGATCGGATGATCGACAGCGGGACGGAGACCGCCGACGCCGTCGTCATCGGCGCCGGACACAACGGGCTGGTGGCCGCGAACCTGCTCGCCGACGCCGGCTGGGACGTGCTGGTGCTGGAGGCCACCGCCGCCCCCGGCGGGGCGGTCCGTTCCGCCGAGGTGACCGCCCCCGGCTACCTCAGCGACCTCTACAGCTCCTTCTACCCCCTCGGGTACGCCTCCCCGGTGCTGCGCCGGCTCGGCCTCGACGCCCACGGCCTGACCTGGACCCACGCCCCGGACGTCCTGGCGCACGTCATGCCCGACGGGCGGGCGGCGGTGCTGAACCGCGACCCGGCGCGCAGCGCCGCCTCGATGGAGGCGTTCGCCCCCGGCGACGGGCAGCGCTGGCTGGACACGTACGACGACTGGCGCGCCATCTCGCGTCCGCTGCTGGACGCCCTGTTCACCCCGTTCCCGCCGGTCCGCAACGGCCTGGAGCTGCTCGGCCGGCTGCGGACGGCCGGCGCCCTGCGGCTGGCCCGCCGGCTGGTGCTGCCGAGCCGCCAACTCGGCCGCGAGCTGTTCCGGGGCGAGGGCGCGCCGGCGCTGATGGCCAGCTGCGCCCTGCACACCGACCTCTCCCCGGACGACGCCGGCTCGGGCATCTACGGCTGGCTGCTGGCCATGCTCGGCCAGGAGGTCGGCTGGCCGGTCCCGGTCGGCGGGGCACAGAGGATCACCGACGCGCTGGTGGGCCGGCTGCTGGCCCGGGGCGGCCGGATCAGCTACTCCGCGCCGGTCGACCGGGTGCTGGTGGCCCGGGGCCGGGCGATGGGCGTGCGCACCGTCGGCGGCTCGCTCTGGCGGGCCCGCCGGGCGGTGCTGGCCGACGTGCCCGCCCCCGCGCTCTACCTGGACCTGGTCGGCGCGGCGGCGCTGCCGCCCCGGCTGGTGGAGGACCTGGCGCACTTCCGCTGGGACGGCTCGACCGTCAAGGTCGACTGGGCGCTGGACGGGCCGATGCCGTGGACCAACCCGCAGGTGCGCGGCGCCGGCACGGTGCACCTGGCCACCGACGTCGACGGCCTCACCCGGTACGCCGCCGACCTGGCCTGCGGCCAGGCGCCCGAGGAGCCGTTCCTGCTGGTCGGCCAGATGACCACCGCCGACCCGGGGCGCTCACCGGCGGGGACCGAGTCGCTCTGGTCGTATACCCACCTGCCGTTCCGGCGGGACTGGCGGGCCGAGGACGTCAGCCGGCACGTGGACCGGATGGAGGCGGTGCTCGAGCGGTACGCCCCCGGCTTCCAGGACCTCGTCCGGGGCCGGTTCGTGGCCGGTCCGGCGGAGCTGGAGGAACGCAACCCGGGACTGGTCGGCGGGGCGGTCGGCGCCGGCACCGCCGCCGCGTACCAGCAGCTCTTCCTGCGGCCGGTGCCCGGGCTGGGCCGGCCGGACACCCCGGTCGACCGGCTCTACCTGGCCAACGCCTCGGCGAACCCGGGCGGCGGTGTGCACGGCGCGCCCGGCGCGAACGCGGCCCGGGCGGCGCTGCACCGCGACCGCGCCCTGACCGGCGGACTGTACGCCCGGGTCGTCGGCGCGGCGCACCGCGCCGTCTACCGCTGACGGCCCGGCCGGCAGGCCGGGCCGGGGGACGGCTCCGAGCGGGTCAGCGCTCCAGGTTCCGGTGCCGGGTCCGCAGCTTGAACGGCATCAGGGCGCTCTCCACCTTGGTGGCGGTGGTCATCTTGGAGTCGCCGTCGCGCCGCTCCTCGAAGCGGATCGGCACCTCCAGGATGGTGTGCCCGAGCTTGGTGGCCAGGTAGTGCATCTCGACCTGGAAGCTGTAGCCGTTCGACTGCACCCGCTCCAGCCCGATGTCGCGCAGCGCGTCGGCCCGCCAGATCTTGAAGCCGGCGGTGAGGTCGCGGATGCGCACCCGCAGCAGGGTGTGCACGTACAGGTTGGCCCAGCCGCTGAGCGCGCGACGGTAGAGCGGCCAGTTCTCGTCCAGTTCGCCGCCGGGGACGTAGCGGGAGCCGATCACCACGCTGGCCTGCGTGGAGAGCAGCGCGCCGAGCATGCCGGGCAGCGCCTCCGGCGGGTGCGACAGGTCGGCGTCCATCTGCGCCACGTACTCCGCGCCGCCGTCGAGGGCCCGGCCGATCCCGTCGACGTACGCCCGGCCCAGCCCCTCCTTGCCGGCGCGGTGCACGACCTGGACCCGGTCCGGGTGCTCGATGGCGAGCTTGTCGGCGACCTCGCCGGTGCCGTCCGGGGAGTTGTCGTCGGCGACCAGCACCTTCAGGCCCGGCAGCGGCAGGCTGAGGAGTCGCTCGACCAGTACCGGGAGGTTGCCCGCCTCGTTGTAGGTGGGGACCACGACGGTCAGGCGTGCGTCCCGCCAGGGCGAGGGCAGCTCCACGGGTTCGATCATGACGGACATCCTCTGGTTGCCGACGGTTTTCCCCCAAAGGGTAGCCAGTGCCGTACCGGCCCCCGTCGAGGCTCCCCGCCCCCGCCGTCGACACCGCCGGGAGCGGGGCCGACCGTCAGCGCTGGGCGCGTTCGTCCGCCTTCTGCCGGGTGGCGATGTCGGAGAGCCGCCGCAGCGTCTCCTTGTTGCGCTGGTGCAGCACCAGGTCGTTGAGCTTGTTGCGGACCCAGCGCAGCGGCCCGGCGGCGAAGTCCTCGCCGATGCGCACCCGGGTGCCGAAGCCGTCACCGACCGGTTGCAGGGTGAACACCACGATCGCCTCGCCGGCCGGCCAGAGCCCGGCCTTGATGACCAGCTTGTGCGGCGGCTCGCAGACCAGCACCGTCGAGGAGTCCTCCAGGGAGAACGGCCACGGGCCGGCCCGGTGGTGCAGTTGCGTCCCCGCCCGGGGCCAGTCGGCGTCCACGTCGCGCACGTGCGCGGTGCCGACCACCCAGTCGCTGTACGTCCACCCGTCGGCGAGCACGTCGAAGACCTGCTGCGGGGGAGCGTCGATCACTTTCTCCACAATCGCCACCGCGACTCTGTACCCGGGCTCCGTCGGGATCTAACGGGGGCGGCGTTAGCTTCTCCGGGGCGGCGGGTAAGGCCCGGTCGGCGACCGTGCGGGCTCCGGCGACGGCGACGAGGCCGTGCCGCCGGGTAGATGATGTTTACTCCCCGGGGCTCCGGGAACCCGCCGCCCGTGCGACGGGACCGGATGGAGTCGGATCAGCGCAGGTCAGGCCGGGTGGAACCGGCCGGGCGGGGCGCGCCGCAGCCGGTCCTGTTCGACGCGGTGCTGCTGGACCGCGACGGCACCCTGATCGAGGACGTGCCGTACAACGGCGACCCGGACAAGGTGCGGCCGGTGCCGGGCGCCCGGGAGGCGCTGGACCGGCTGCGCGCGGCCGGGCTGCGCCTGGGCGTGGTCACCAACCAGTCCGGCCTGGCCCGGGGGTTGTTCACCGCCGGGCAGATGCGGGCGGTGCACGCGCGGGTCGAGGAGCTGCTCGGCCCGTTCGACACCTGGCAGGTCTGCCCGCACGACGAGCGGGCCGGCTGCGACTGCCGCAAGCCGGCCCCCGGCATGGTCCGGGCCGCCGCCCACGCCCTCGGCACCGTCCCGCAGCGCTGTGTGATGGTCGGCGACATCGGCGCCGACATGACCGCGGCCGGCGCGGCCGGCGCCGCCGGCATCCTGGTGCCCACCGCCACCACCCGCCCGGCCGAGGTGGCCGCCGCGCCCGCCGTGGTGGCCGACCTGCCGGCGGCGGTCGCCGCCATCCTGGCCCGGGCCGCCCTGGTCACCGGCGGGTCGCCGGGCCCGCGCCGGGGGACGGTGCTGGTGGCGCGCAGCGACTCCGCCGGGGACGTGCTGGTCACCGGCCCGGCCGTGCGGGCCGTCGCCGCCGGTGCCGAGCGGGTCGTGCTGCTCTGCGGCACGCGCGGGCGGGACGCCGCCGCCCTGCTGCCCGGCGTCGACGAGCTGATCGAGTGGCCGCTGCCGTGGATCGACGGCGACCCGGCCCCGGTCGACCCCGACGACCTGCGCGCGCTGACCGCCCGGCTGGCCGCCGTCGGCGCGGACGAGGCGGTCGTCTTCACCTCCTTCCACCAGTCGCCGCTGCCCCTGGCGCTGCTGCTGCGGATGGCCGGGGTGCCGAGGATCAGCGCGATCAGCGAGGACTACCCGGGCAGCCTGCTCGACGTCCGGCACCGGGTGCCGGCGGGCGTGCCGGAACCCGAACGCGCCCTGTCGCTGGCCGCCGCCGCCGGCTTCGCGCTGGCCCCGGGGGACCAACCGACCCTGCGGGTACGCACCGCCGGGCTGCCCCCGCCGCCGGAGGGGCTCGGCCGGCCCGGTTACGTGGTGGTGCACCCCGGCTCCGCGGTGCCGACCCGGGCCTGCCCGCCCGAGCTGGCGGCCCGGATCGTGCGGGTGCTCGCCGCCGCCGGGCACCGGGTCGTGGTCACCGGCGGCCCGCACGAGGCGACGCTGACCGCGCAGGTGGCCGGGGACGCCGGGCTGGACCTGGGCGGACGGACCGGGCTGGCCGAGCTGGCCGCCGTGCTCGCCGGGGCCGGGGCGCTCGTCGTCGGCAACACCGGCCCCGCCCACCTCGCCGCCGCGCTGGGCGTGCCGGTGGTGAGCCTCTTCGCCCCCACCGTCCCGTACGGACAGTGGGGGCCGTACCGGGTGCCGGCCGTGCGCCTCGGCGACGCCGCCGCGCCGTGCCGGGACACCCGGGCCACCCGCTGCCCGGTGCCCGGGCACCCCTGCCTGGCCGCGGTCGAGCCGGGCCGGGTCCTGGAGGCCGTCCGCCTGCTCGGCGTGCCGGCCGACGCGCCCGCCCCGGCGGGGCCGACCGGGACGGTCACCGTCGCCCCGGCCGCCGGCGCGGCGGCGGTGGTCACCGGCGGCGGGAGCACCCGATGAACATCCTGGTGTGGCACGTGCACGGCTCCTGGACCACGTCCTTCGTGCACGGCAAGCACCGCTACCTGGTGCCGGTCACCCCCGACCGTGGCCCGTACGGGCTGGGGAGGGCGCGCACCTACCCGTGGCCGGACAGCGCCGTCGAGGTCACCCCGCAGCAGTTGCGCCGCGAGGAGGTCGACGTGGTGCTGCTGCAACGCCCCGAGGAGTTCGACCTGGCCTGCGACTGGCTCGGCCGGCGGGTCGGCCGGGACGTGCCGGCGATCTACGTCGAGCACAACACCCCCAAGGGCGACGTGCCGAACACCCGCCACCCGATGGCCGACCGTGACGACCTGCTGCTCACCCACGTCACCCACTTCAACGAGCTGTTCTACGACAACGGCGGCACCCGCACCGCCGTCGTCGAGCACGGCGTGGTGCCGCCCGCCGTCGGGTGGACCGGGGAGCTGGACCGGCTGGCCGTGGTCATCAACGAGCCGGTGCGCCGGTGGCGGGTCACCGGCACCGACCTGCTGGCCCCCTTCGCCGAGATCGCCCCGCTGGACGTGTTCGGCATGAGGGTGGCCGGGCTCGCCGACCACCTGGGCCTGCCCGCCGACCGGCTGACCAGCCACGACGACGTGCCGCAGCACCGGATGCACGCCGAGTTGGCCCGGCGGCGGGCGTACCTGCACCTGTGCCGGTGGACCTCGCTCGGGCTGAGCCTGATCGAGGCGATGACCATGGGCATGCCGGTGGTCGCGCTGGCCACCACCGAGGCCGTCGAAGCCGTGCCGCCGGCCGCCGGCGCGCTCTCCACCCGGGTGGACGTGCTGGTGGAGGCCGCCCGGCGGTTCGTCGCCGAGCCCGCCGAGGCCCGCCGGGCGGGCGAGCAGGCCCGCGCCGCCGCCCGGGGCCGCTACGGCCTGGACCGTTTCCTCGCCGACTGGGACCGCCTGCTGGAGGAGGAAGTATGCGCATCGCGATGATCTCCGAGCACGCCAGCCCGCTCGCCGTGCTGGGCGGTGAGGACGCCGGCGGGCAGAACACGCATGTCGCGGAGCTCTCCGCCGCGCTGGCGGCCGCCGGGCACGACGTGCGGGTCTACACCCGCCGCGACGCCGTCGACCTGCCGGTCACCGTCCGCGCCCCGGACGGGTACGACGTGGTGCACGTGCCGGCCGGCCCGGCCGAGCCGGTGGCCAAGGACGCCCTGCTGCCGCACATGAAGGAGTTCAGCGGCTGGCTGGTGGCGCGGTGGCGGGGCGGGGACTGGACGCCGGAGGTGATCCACGCGCACTTCTGGATGAGCGGGCTCGCCGCGCTGGCCGCCAGCCGGCAGACCGGGGTGCCGGTGGTGCAGACGTACCACGCGCTGGGCACGGTCAAGAAGCGTCACCAGGGCGTGCAGGACACCAGCCCGGCCCGCCGGATCTCCTACGAGCGGGAACTGGGCCGGTCGGTGGACCGGGTGGTCGCCCAGTGCCAGGACGAGGTGGGCGAGCTGGTCCGCCTCGGCGTCCCCCGTTCCCGGATGACGGTGGTCCCCTCCGGGGTCAACCTGACCACCTTCGCCCCGCTCGGCCCCGCCGCCGACCGGGAGCCCGACCGGCCCCGGGTGCTCACCGTCGGCCGGCTGGTGGAGCGCAAGGGCTTCCAGACCGTGGTACGGGCCATGGAGCTGGTGCCGCGGGCGGAGTGCGTCATCGTCGGCGGGCCGCCCGCCGGCCTGCTGGAGACCGACCCGTACGCCCGCCGGCTGCGGGCGCTGGCCGAGACGTGCGGGGTGGCCGACCGGGTGCGGCTGGTCGGCGCGGTGCCCCGCGAGGAGATGGGCCGCTGGTACCGCTCGGCCGACCTGCTGGTCGCCGCCCCCTGGTACGAGCCGTTCGGGCTGACCCCGCTGGAGGCGATGGCCTGCGGCGTGCCGGTGGTCGGCACCGCCGTCGGCGGGATCAAGGACACCGTCGTGGACGGGGTCACCGGTGACCTGGTGCCGGCCCGTGACCCGCAGGCGCTGGGCACCGCGATCCAACGCCTGCTCGACGACCGGATCCGCCGGTTCGGCTACGCCACCGCCGCCCTGCAACGAGCGAGGCGCAGCTACTCCTGGGCCACCGCCGCCGAGCGGCTGGCGGAGCTGTACGGCGAGGTGGCCGCGGTGCGCCGGCCCACCCGGGTGGTCGCCTGATGACGGCCGGGCTGCTCGACGCGCACCTGACGCTGCTGGCCGAGGCGCTGCTGCCGTACCGCGAGTCGGAGGGGCTGCTGTCGCGGTGGGGGGCCGAGCTGGCCGTGACCCTGGCCGGCGGGGGCCGGCTGCTCGTGGCCGGCAACGGCGGCAGCGCGGCCGAGGCCCAGCACCTCACCGCCGAACTGGTGGGCAAGCTGCGCGACGACCGGCAGCCGCTGTCGGCCATCGCGCTGCACGCGGAGACCTCGGCGATGACCGCGATCGGCAACGACTACGGCTACGACGAGGTCTTCGCCCGGCAGGTGCGCGCGCACGGCCGCCCCGGCGACGTGCTGCTGCTGCTGTCCACCAGCGGCGCCAGCGCCAACCTGCTGGCCGCCGCCCGCGCCGGGCGGGACACCGGGCTGCGCTGCTGGGCGTTCACCGGCCCGGCTCCGAACCCGCTCGCCGACGCCTGCGACGAGGTGCTCGCGGTGGCGTCGGCGGACAGCCAGGTGGTGCAGGAACTGCACCTGGTCTCCACCCACGTGCTCTGCGAGTACGTCGACCGGGAACTGCCGGCCGCGCTGGCGACGGCCGGGCCCGCGACGGCGGTGGGCGCGGCGGCGGTGGACGTGGCGGCGGTGGACGTGGCGCTGGCGGGTGCGCCGGACGTCGAGCCGGTGCGCACCGGCGTCGAGGTGGTGGTCGACGACCGTCACCGGCAGGTCGAGGCGGGATGAGGGAGGCGAGCGTGCCCGGACCGTTGGTGGTCGTCGGCGACACCCTGCTGGACCGCGACGTCGAGGGCGTGGTGAACCGGCTCTGCCCGGACTCCCCGGTCCCGGTGCTGGACGAGACGGCGCACGCCGACCGGCCGGGCGGGGCGGGCCTGGCCGCGCTCTTCGCCGCCGCGCAGGGCGCCGAGGTGGCGCTGGTGACCGCGCTGGCCGACGACGCCGCCGGGGCCCGGCTCAGCTCGCTGCTCACCGCCGCTGGCGTACGGGTGTACGCGCTGCCGCTGCCCGGTTCCACCCCGGAGAAGATCCGGCTGCGGGCGCGCGGCCGGGTGCTGCTGCGCCACGACCGGGGTGGCGCCGGCGCGGAACCGGGGGAGCCGCACGAGGCGGTGCTGCGGCTGATCGCCGAGGCGTCCGCGGTGCTGGTCAGCGACTACGGCCGGGGGGTGGCCCGGCAGCCGGCGCTGCGTGCCGCGCTGGCCGCCACCCGCGCCCCGGTGGTCTGGGACCCGCACCCGCGCGGGCCGGCGGCGGTGCCCGGGGTCACCCTGGCCACCCCGAACGAGCCGGAGGCGCGCGAGCTGACCAAGGTGCCGCCCGGCGAGTCCCGGCTGGCCACCGCCGCCCGGGGCGCGCAGGGGCTGCGCGAGCGGTGGCGCGCCGGCGCGGTGGCGGTGACCCTCGGCGGCGACGGCGCGCTGCTCTGCCACGCCGGGTCCACCCCGCTGGTCGTCGCGGCCCCGGTCAACGCCGAGGGGGACACCTGCGGGGCCGGGGACCGGTTCGCCTCCGCCGCGACCCTCGCCCTCGCCCGGGGGGCACTGGTCTCCGAGGCGGTGCAGGAGGCGGTGGCGGAGGCGTCGGCGTACGTGGCCCGCGGGGGAGTCGCCGCCGCGCTGCCGGTGGAGGTGCGGGCCGCCCCGCCGGTGGTGCTCAGCGGTGGCGGGGAACGGATCGGGGCCGCGGCGGCCGGCGCGGTGGTGGCCGAGGTACGCGCCGCCGGCGGCACCGTGGTCGCCACCGGCGGCTGCTTCGACCTGCTGCACGCCGGGCACGTGGCGACGTTGCAGGCCGCCCGGCAGCTCGGCGACTGCCTGATCGTCTGCCTCAACTCCGACGCCAGCGTCACCGGGCTGAAGGGACCGGAGCGCCCGGTGATGTCCCAGGGCGACCGCAGCCGGTTGCTCGCCGCGTTGAGCTGCGTCGACGCGGTGATGGTCTTCGACGAGCCGACTCCGCACGCGGCGTTGAGCTGGCTGCGCCCGGACATCTGGGTCAAGGGTGGCGACTACGCCACCGGTGGCGGCGACGCCGCCACCCTGCCGGAGGCCGAGGTGCTGCGCCGCTGGGGCGGGCAGACCGTGGTGGTGCCGTACCTGGACGGGCGGTCCACCACCGACATGATCGCGGCGGCCCGTGGCGAGCGGCGGGCCGTCGCCCCCACCGGCGCGGCCCGCGCCGGGCGTCGTACGGCGGAGGGAGCACGATGACCAGCAGCGCACCCGGTGCCGGTCCGACCGTCCTGGTCACCGGCGGATCGAGCGGCCTCGGCGCGGCCGTGGTGACCGCCGTGGCCCGGGCGGGCGGGCGGCCGCTCGTGCTCGACCGGCACCGTCCCGCCGACGGGGTGCCCTGGGTCGAGTGCGACCTCGCCGACACCCGGGCGGCGGAGCGGGCCACCCGGGAGCTGGCCGAGCGCAACGGCGGCCTGGACGCGGTGGTGACCGCGGCCGGCACCGACGTGCCCGGCAAGCTCGCCGACCTGCCCGGGGAGAGTTGGGAGCGGATCGTCGCGGTCGACCTGCTCGCCACGGTCGCGGTGGTCCGCGCGGCGTTGCCGTACCTGGAGGCGGCCCGGGGCAACGTGGTCACGGTCGCCTCGACGCTGGGGATCAAGGCGGTCAGCGACGCCACCGCGTACTGCGCGGCGAAGTTCGGGGTGGTCGGCTTCACCCGCGCGCTCGCCGCCGAACTCGCCGGCCGGATCGGGGTGACCCTGCTGATCCCGGGCGGCATGCGCACCGCCTTCTTCGACGAGCGTGACCCGCAGTACAAGCCAGGACCGGACGCCAACCTCAACGACCCGGCCGACACCGCCGCCGCGATCATGTTCGCGCTGTCCCAGCCGCCCGGCTGCGCGGTACGGGAGATGGTGGTCTGCGCCGAGCGGGAGACGTCCTGGCCGTGATCCTGGTGCTGCGTGCCCTGGGCGTCGGTGACCTGGCCACGGCGGTGCCGGCGCTGCGCGCGCTGCGGGCCGCGTACCCGGGCGAGGAGCTGGCGCTGGCCGCGCCGGCCTGGCTGGCGCCCCTGGTCGACCTGGTCGGCGCGGTGGACCGGCTGCTGCCCACCGACGGGCTCGGCCCGCCGCCGTGGCCGTCCCCGCCCGTGGCGGTGAACCTGCACGGGCGGGGCCCGCAGTCGCACCGGATGCTGGCCGGGGCGGGGCGGTTGCTCGCCTTCCGCTGCCCGCGGGCCGGGCACCTCGACGGCCCGCCGTGGCGGCCGGGGGAGCACGAGGTGGCCCGCTGGTGCCGCCTGCTCGCCTGGTACGGCATCCCGGCCGACCGGGCCGACCTGGCGCTGCGCCGGCCCGCGCCGGGTGGGTCGCCGGCCGGTGTGACGATCGTGCACCCCGGCAGCAAGGTCCCGGAGAAGCGCTGGCCGGCCGGGCGGTTCGCCGCGCTGGCCCGGGAACTGGCCGGCCGGGGTCACCGGGTCGTGGTGACCGGCTCGGCGGACGAACGCGACCTGGCCGGCCGGGTCGCCGCCGGGGCGGGGCTGCCCGCCGAGGCGGTGCTGGCCGGCGGCACCGATCTCGGTGAGCTGGCCGCCCTGGTCGCCGGGGCCCGGCTGGTGGTCAGCGGCGACACCGGCGTCGGCCACCTGGCCACCGCGTACGGGACCCCGTCGGTGCTGCTCTTCGGCCCCGTCCCGCCGGCCGAGTGGGGGCCACCGCCGGACCGCCCCCGGCACCGGGTGCTCTGGGCCGGTGCCCGGGATTGGCCCGGTTCGCCCGGGGTAGGAACCCACCCGACATTGGCGGCCCTGCCGGTGGACCCGGTGCTGGCCGCCGTGGACGAGGCCGAAGAGGCGGTGCGGATCCCCGGTGCGGTTGCGGCGTAGTGATCCGGGTCGGGCGGGCTACGGGCGCCGCCGGGCCGGCAAGGGTTGGGTGTTCCTCGCCCCGGACGGCGAGCCGGTCCGCGATCCGGAGCAGCTGAGCCGGCTGCGGGAGCTGGTCGTCCCGCCCGCCTGGCAGGACGTCTGGATCTCGCCGTACCCGAACGGGCACATCCAGGCCGTCGGCGTGGACGCGGCCGGACGCCGGCAGTACCTGTACCACCCGGAGTGGCGGCGCAAGCGGGACGAGGCGAAGTTCGACCACGTGCTGGAGGTGGCCCACCGGCTGCCGACGCTGCGCGAGCGGATCGCCCGGGACCTGGACGGGCGCGGGCTCGGCCGGGACCGGGTGCTGGCCACCGTGGCCCGGCTGCTGGACATGGGGATGTTCCGGGTCGGCAACGACCAGTACGCCGTCGGCGAGGACGCCACCTTCGGCGTGTCCACCCTGCGCCCCGAGCACGCCCGGTCCCGGGCCGGCTGCGTGGTCTTCGAGTTCCCCGCCAAGGGCGGCATCGACCAGGTGCGCCGGATCGAGGACCCGGAGCTGTGCCGGGTGCTGACCAACCTGCGCCGCCGGCGGCGCAGCGAGGAGCGGCTGTTCGGCTACTGGGACGGCCGGACCTGGCGCGACGTGCGCAGCGACGAGGTCAACGGCTACCTGCGCGACGCCAGCGGCGGGGAGATGACGGCGAAGGACTTCCGGACCTGGCACGCCACCGTGCTCGCCGCCACCGAGCTGGCCACGGTGGGCGTGCCGCGCTCCGTCACGGCCCGGCGCAAGGCGGTCGCCGCGGTGATGAAGGACGTCGCGGAGCTGCTCGGCAACACCCCGACGGTGGCCCGGACGTCCTACGTGGACCCCCGGGTGGTGGACCTGTACCACGACGGGGTGGTGGCGCCGGTGCGCGCCGACTCCCCGCAGGACGAGGCCGAGCGGTCGGTGCTGGAGCTGCTGGAGGAGGCGTGACCGGCCCCGCCGTCGGTCCTGGGGGGAAGAGCGACGGGGCCGGAACCCGACGCGGCCGGAGGCGGCCGGACGGCGCTGCCCGCCGCTCGGCACCGGGCGCCGTCCGTGACCGGATGTCACGGACGCCACGCCGCGGTCCCCCGTTACCGTCGGGCCGCGGCGGTCGGTGACCGGCGGCCCGCGATCAGTATTCCGGTTCCGGGTTGACGACGGACGCCGTGCTGTTGACGATCCGTGCCTGTTCCCGCCAGGCCTGCGGGGTCACGTCGTACGCGGCCCGGAAGGCGCGGCTGAAGTGCGCCTTGTCGCGGAACCCCCACCGGGCGCCGATGGTCTGCACCGGCAGGTGGGCCAGCATCGGGTCGGCGAGGTCGCGCCGGCACCGTTGCAGGCGCAGGTCGCGCACGTACGACGCCAGGGTGGTCTCCTCCGACTCGAAGAGCCGGTGCAGGGTGCGTACCGAGACGTGGTGCGCGTCGGCGACCGCCTGCGGGGTGAGCGTGCCGTCGCCGAGGTGCCGCTGGACGTAGCCGCGCACCTGGGTCAGCAGCGCCCGGTGCCGGACCTCGCGGGGTACCGCGTCCTCGGCCACCAGGTGCCGGCCCAGCATGGTGCTGGCGAGGTCCAGCCCGACCGTGCCGAGCCGGTCGGCGTCCGCCGCGTGGTACTGCTCGGGGTGCTCGACGATCTGGGTGAGGTACTGGGCCAGCAGCGCCCCCACCCCCTCGCTGCCGGACATCCGCCCCGCCATCAGCGGGGCGAGCCGGTCCGGTGACAGCGGCAGCACGCCGTGCGGGATCAGCGCCACCACCGACCCGGCGGGCGGGCCGCCGTCCCGCCCGTGGTGGCTGACCTCGTGCGGGCGGGAGCCGTCGTAGAAGGTGAACTCGCGGGGCAGGATCACGCTGCGCCGGTCGCCCTGACCGGACGCGCCGGTGCCGCCCAGGGTCAGGGCGAGCAGGAAGTAGTCCACCTCGGTCCGCCGGGCCAGCCGCTCGGTGCGCACGGCGTCCATGGACGGGTACCGGTAGCGCACGACCTGGATCGGCCCGAGCGGGATGAACTCGGCGCGGGCCGGGAAGTCGTGGGCGTGGTCGGTGCGCACCCGCAGCGGCGCCGAGGTCCGGGCCACCAGGTCCAGCCACATGCCGAAGCGTTCGGCCGGCGGCAGGTGCGTGGTGTCGACGACGGTGCGTTCCAGCATCTGGCCACCTCCCCCTCGCCCGGTGCGTCCCCTCCATTGTCGAGCAGCCCGCTCGGCCGGGCGCGACGAGGGCTGCCGGACGCGAGAGGTCCGCGTGTCCCGGTCGGGACGCGCGGACCCGGCGCGGCGCGGTCAGTCGTTGAGCACGTGCGAGAGCCGGTCGCGGAAGCGCCGCTCGGAGTCGCTGACCTGGTCGCCGCCGAGGCCGAGCAGACCGCCGGTCGAGGCCGCGCCGACCACCTGCTCGGCGATCTCCACCAGCCAGTGCCGGTACGCCCCGGCCTCGCCCTCGTCCACCTTGGCGGCGAGCAGGGCGGACGCCTGCCCGGCCCGGGCCAGCACGTCGTCGATCATGCCCTGCGGGTCGGCCGGCTCGATGACCGGCAGTTCCTCGCCGGCCTCCGGGTCGCCGACGCGGGACACGATCTCCCCGGCGACCGCCGCGACCAGCGGGCTGGCCGACTCCCGGCCGGTGGAGATGGTCTCCAGGCCGGCGGCGTTCTCCGCGCGGGTGCGTCGGGTGCCGTCGGACTCGGCGGCGCTGGCCGCGGTGAGGACCGCCTGCGGCAGGCCGACCAGCAGCCCCCACTCCTCGTCGGAGAACCCGAACCCGGTGTACGCCGGCTGTTCGATCACGACTGAGCCCCTCTCGCTCGTTGGGTGTTGCGCATCGTGCGCCGCGGCTGCCCGGGTCAGGCTAGTCGAGGGTCAGCAGACCCTGTTCGGACACCACGGGCACGGAGAGCGTCTTGTAGCCGACCTCGTCGAAGAGCACGGTCATCCGGTCCTCCTCGTAGTTGAGCACCAGACCCGAGCCCCACTCGGGGTGGCGGACCTGGCTGTGCACCGGGAACGGCCCGACCGCGCCGTCGTCGGCGGTGCTGGTGCCGGCGTGGCAGTTGTCGCAGTGCCCGCAGACCTCGGACATCTGCTCGCCGAAGTAGGCCAGCAGGGTCTGGCCCCGGCAGGCGGTGGTCTCGGCGAAGGCGCGCATCATGTCGGTGCGGGACCGGGTGACGGCCTGCTGGCGTTCCGCCTCGGCCACCGCCGCGCCGGCGGCGTCGACCGGGGTGGGGGAGTAGCGCGGCGCGCCGATCTTCTGCTTCGCCCGGGGCTGCGCCGCCCCGACCTGCTCCAGCAGCGCCAGGTACTGCCCGAGCTTGCGCGCGCCGAGGCCGGTCAGCTCGCGCAGCTCCTTCTTGGTCCGGGCCTGCTTGCGCAGCAGCGCGGCCAGGTCCCGCAGTTCGGTGGCGTCGGGCAGGCCGCCGCTGAAGTAGCGCTGCAGCCCGACGTCCTCGGCGCGCCAGAGCAGCAGCACCCGGGCCGGTTCGCCGTCGCGGCCGGCGCGGCCGATCTCCTGGAAGTAGCTGTCCGGGGAGTCCGGCAGCGCCATGTGCACGACCCAGGCGATGTTCGGCTTGTCGATGCCCATGCCGAACGCGGAGGTGGCCACCATGATCGGCACCTGGTCGGCGAGGAACGCCTCGTGCAGCTCGTTGCGGGCGCCGGTGGGCATCCCGCCGTGGTAGTACTGCGACGGGAAGCCGGCGTCGGTCAGCCGGGCGGCCAGCTCCTCGGCGGCGCGCCGGGTGGGCACGTAGATGATGCCGGGGCGCTCGTCGTCGCGCAGCAGCGCGACCAGCCGCCGCCACCGGTAGTCGTCGGTGGGGCAGTGGGCGACCTCGAGGAAGAGGTTGGGCCGGTCCAGCCCGGAGACCACCACCTCCGGGTCGCGCAGCCGCAGCCGGGCGATGATGTCGTCGCGTACCGGGGGTGAGGCGGTGGCGGTCAGGGCGACCACCGGCGGACGGCCGATGCCGTCGATGAGGTGCCCGAGCGCCAGGTAGTCGGGGCGGAAGTCGTGGCCCCAGGCGGAGATGCAGTGCGCCTCGTCGATCGCGACCAGGGCCGGCTTCAGCGACTTCACCTCGGCCATCCGGTCGGGGTTGCTGAGCTGCTCCGGGGTGATGAACAGGAACTCCGCCCGCCCCTCCCGGATCTCGGTGATCGCCTGGGCCTGCTGGGCGGGACTCTCGTCGGAGCTGATCCGCACCGCCCGCAGCTCCGGGCGTTGCCGCTCGTTGAGCGCGGCGATCTGGTCCTGCTGTAGCGCCAGCAGGGGAGAGATCACCACCGTCGGGCCGGGGATCAGGCTCGCCGGGATCTGGTAGATCGCCGACTTGCCGGCGCCGGTGGGCAGCACCACCAGGGCGTCGCGTCGCTTCATCACCGCGCGCATGGCGGCGAGCTGGTTGGGCCTCAGCGCGGTCCAGCCGAAGAGGCTGCGCGCCGCGCGGCGCAACGTCATGGAGTTCGTGGACAGCTTCATCGAGGGCCGGAGGTACCCGTGGCGATCACCGGCGAAACCGTTGACGGGAGGCGGTCTCCGGGATCATTATGAATGAGCGTTCATGAACAAGCGTTCTTTATCGGAGGGGCGAATGGGGACCATCGTCAACACCCACCAGGAACAGGCGTGGAACGGCTACGAGGGGCAGCACTGGGCCGACCACCACGACCGCTACGACGCCGTCAACGCCGGCTTCAACGCCCCGCTGCTGGCGTACGTGGGCCCGGGCGACCGGGTGCTCGACGTCGGCTGCGGCAACGGGCAGCTCACCCGGCTGGCCGCCCGCCGGGCCGGCGCCGGGCACGCCGTCGGCCTCGACCTGTCCGCGCCGATGCTCGACCGGGCCCGGGCGCGCGCCGCCGAGGAGCAGGTGGCCAACGTCCACTTCGTCCGGGGCGACGCCCAGGTGCACCCGCTGCCCGAGGCCGGCTTCGACGTGGTGCTCAGCCGCTTCGGGGTGATGTTCTTCGCCGATCCGGTCGTCGCCTTCGGCAACCTCGCCCGGGCCCTGCGTCCCGGCGGCCGGCTCGCCTTCGTCTGCCTCGACGACCTGCGCGACAGCGACCTCGGTCGGGCGTTCGGCGCGCTCGCCGCCCACCTGCCCGACCCGGGCACCGACTACGCCGGGACCGCCGAACCGCTCTCCCTGGCCGACCCGGCCACGGTGCGGCGGGTGCTCACCGACGCCGGTCTGGCCGAGGTGGAGTGCGTCCCGGCCGAGGCGCCCCAGATCTGGGGCGTCGACGCCGCCGACGCGGCCGGGTTCCTGGCCGGCTGGGGGCCGGTCCGTCACCAGTTCGACCGGGTCGACCCGGCCACCGTCGCGCGGGCGCGCGCCGCGCTGACCGAGACGCTGCGCGCCCACGAGAGCCCCGAGGGGGTACGCCTGCGCGGCACCGCCTGGCTGGTCACCGCCCGTCGCCCGGGCTGAATCGCGACGATCCGGCCCGGACAGGACCCACGGCGGGACGGGGCACGGGGCCCGTCCCGCCGTGGGTCCTGTCCGGGCCGGCGCGGCGACGGACCCGGGGCGTGTGTCGAAGTCCCTGGCCGGGCCTGCGGCGGGCCCGGACGACGCCCGGCGGCGTGGGAGATCGGACACCGGCATCCGGACCGATCTCCGCCTTGCCGGACGCCGTCCGGACTCCGCCTCGGCTCGACCGAGGACTTCGACACACGCCCTAGGATGCTGGTGATGTCACCGAGGAGAGCCGCGGCGCTGCGCGGCGGCGACCGGAGCCTGCGCGAGCACCTGATCGCCGCGGCGGAGCGGCTGGTGGCCCGGCGCGGCACGGTCGGGCTGACCGTCCGCGACATCGCCCGCGAGGCGCAGGTCGCCGACGGCGTGCTCTACAACCACTTCGCCGACAAGGAGGAGCTGCTCGCGTACGCGGTGCACGCCCACCTGCGGGACGCCGAGGCGGCGCTGGAGGGGCAGCCGCCCCGGCCGGGCGAGGCGAGCGTGGCGGCGAACCTGCGGGCGTACCTGACCCGGGCGCTGGCGCTGCACACGGCGATCCTGCCGGCGATGACCGGCGTGTTCACCCAGCCCGGGCTGCTGGCCCGGCTCGCCGAGCTGCCCGACCCGCTGGCCGGCGGCCAGGGGCTGCGCGCCGAGCTGACCGGCTACCTGCGCGGCGAGCAGGAGCGGGGCCGGGTGGCCCCGGACGCCGCCGTCGAGGCGGTCGCCGCCCTGGTCGTCGGGGTCTGCCACGACCTGGTCCTGCGCCACCTGCTCGACCCCGCCACGCCGGCGCCCGCGCCGGCGATGATCGACGACCTGGTCCGCACCCTGCTGCACGGCGTCACCCCGGCCGAGGCCCGCTGACCGCCGGTCCGCCCCACCCGCCGGGTGATCGTCCGCGTGGCTCGGGCGCGCCGGGCGGCGGGTCGCGCCGGGGGAGCGCGGTCACCGCAGCCGGGGCAGCACCTCCCGCTGGTACAGGTCGAACAGGCCCGGCCAGTTCGGGCCGGTGTTGGCGACGTAGACCTCGTCGAAGCCCGCCTCGGCGTACCGGCCGATCATCGCCAGGTGGGCGTCGGCGCTGTCGCCGCAGACGAACGACTCCTTCATCATCTCCGGCCGCACCAGCTGCGCGGCCTGCTCGAAGTGGCGCGGCGACGGGAGCACCTGGGACAGCTCGCCCGGCACCCCGGCGTTGGGCCACTTCTCGTACGCGATCCGCATCCCGGCCTCCTCGCTCTCGGCGTACGCCGCCTTGAAGCCGGCCTGGCACGGCTTGTCGCCGCCGCCGTTGTCCCGGAACCGGCGCACCAGGTCGCCGTCGGGCATGGTGCTGACGTAACCGTCGCCGATGCGTGCGGCCAGGTCGACGGCCTTCGGGCCGAAGCCGGAGACGTGGACCGGGACCGGCTGCTCCGGCAGCGTGTAGAGCCGCGCGTGCTCGACGGTGTAGTGCCGGCCGTGGTGGTTGACGAACCCGCCCTGCCACAGCTCGCGCATCACCTCGACCGCCTCCGCCAGCATCTCCAGCCGGACGTCGGTCTGCGGCCACACGTCACCGAGGATGTGCTCGTTGAGCGCCTCCCCGGAGCCGACGCCGAGCACGAACCGGCCCTGGTGCAGCACCGCGCTGGTGGCCGCCGCCTGGGCGATCACGGCGGGGTGGATGCGGACCGTCGGGCAGGTGACCGCGGTGGTGACCGGCAGCGCGCAGACCTGGCTGAGCGCGCCGATGGTCGACCAGACGAACGGGCTCTGGCCCTGCGCGTCCACCCAGGGGTGGTAGTGGTCGGAGATCCACAGCGCCTCGAACCCGGCCCGCTCCGCGCCGCGCGCCTGCGCCAGCAGCTCCGCCGGGGTGTACTCCTCGCTGGACAGGAAGTAGCCGATCCTCATGGGTCCCCCTCGCCGTCGTCCGGCTCGGGCTGGCCGAGTCGACGTGGGACAGCGGTACCCCGGCGGCGGGGGATCAGTCAGCGTCGCCGGAACATCGCCCGGATGGCGGCGAGCAGCAGCAGGCCGCCGACCACCACGCCGAGCAGGCGTACGCCGGGGATGTCGGCCGGTGAGGTGGCGTCGGCGAGCAGCGTGGCGTCCATTCCGGAACTGTCGCACGACGCCGGGAAGGCCGCCAGGCCCTAACAGTAAGGTTTATTGACTATTTCGTCGCTGGGTGTGACCATGGCAGCACCGCGACGGTGAGGGACCGTCCGAGACCACACGGGGGTAGTGCGGCGGCATGAACGAGCGCAACCTGGCCGGCCTGGCGGCCGCCGTCCTGCAGCCCGGCTTCGTCGGCACCACCCCGCCCGACTGGGTGTGCCGGTGGCTGGGCGACGGACTCGGCGCGGTGGTCCTCTTCGCCCGCAACGTCGCCGACCCGGGGCAGCTCGCCGCGCTGACCGCCACCCTGCGCGCCGAACGGCCCGACGTGCTCGTCGCCATCGACGAGGAGGCCGGTGACGTCACCCGGATCGAGTCGGTGGCCGGCAGCTCCCGCCCGGGCAACCTCGCCCTCGGCGCGGTCGACGACCCGGCGCTGACCGAGGAGGTGGCCCGCGACCTCGGCGCCGACCTCGCCGCGCTCGGCGTCACGCTGAACTACGCCCCGGACGCCGACGTCAACGACAACCCGGCGAACCCGGTGATCGGGGTGCGCGCCTTCGGCGCCGAACCGGACCTGGTCGCCCGGCACACCGCCGCCTGGGTCCGCGGCCTGCAGTCCGCCGGCGTGGCGGCCTGCGCCAAGCACTTCCCCGGCCACGGCGACACCCGGGTCGACTCGCACCACGACCTGCCCCGCATCGGCGCCAGCCGGGCCCGCCTCGACGCCGTCGAGCTGGTCCCGTTCCGGGCCGCCGTGGCGGCCGGGGTGCAGGCGGTGATGACCGGCCACCTGCTCGTGCCCGCCCTCGACGCCGAGCTGCCGGCCACCCTCAGCCCTCGCGTCCTCGGCGACCTGCTCCGCGACGAGCTGGGCTTCTCCGGCGTGGTGGTCACCGACGCGGTGGAGATGCGCGCGGTCGCCGACCGGTACGGCTTCGCCGGCGCGGCCGTGCGGGCCCTGGCCGCCGGCGCCGACGCGGTCTGCGTGGGCGGCGAACACGCCGACGAGGCCGCCGCCCGGCACCTGCGCGACGCCATCGTCACCGCCGTGGTCTCCGGCGAGCTGCCGGAGGAGCGGCTCGCCGAGGCCGCCAAGCGGGTCGGCCAGCTCGCCGCCTGGACCGTCGCCGCCCGGGCCGGGCGTCCCGCCCGGGACCTGCCGGACGCCGACGGCTCCCCGATCGGGCTGGCCGCCGCCCGCCGCGCGCTGCGGGTCAGCGGCGCACCGGCCGGCCGGCTGCCGCTGACCACCCCCGCGCACGTGGTGGAGTTCGTGCCGCCCCGCAACATCGCCATCGGCCCGGAGACCCCGTGGGGGATCGGCGAGCCGCTCGCCGCGCTGCTGCCCGGCACGACCACCGTCCGGCTCGCCGAGACGGACCTGCCCGCCGACCCGGTCGCCGGCGTCGACGACCGGCCGGTGGTGCTGGTCGTCCGTGACCTGCACCGGCACGACTGGATGCGGGCCGCCGTCGACCGGGTCCTCGCCGACCGGCCGGACGCCGTGGTGGTCGAGCTGGGCGTGCCCGCGCTCACCGCCGGCCGGGTGCACCTGGCCACCCACGGCGCCACCCGGGCGGGCGCCCGGGCCGCCGCCGAACTGCTCGCCGGCCTCGGCTGACCCGAGCCGGGCGACCCCGGCCCGCGGCGGGTCGCGGTGTCCAGTGAGGCGGACACCGCGATCCGCCGCCCGCCGTGCCCCGGTGGCCGGACCGGGCCGGTCAGACCGGGGTGACGACCAGATCGGCGTACTCGGGGTGCCGCTCGATGAAGGCCCGCATGAACGGGCACTGCGGCACCACCCGGCCGCCCTGCTCGCGCACCTGGTCCAGGGTGGCCCGGACCAGGGCCGCGCCGACCCCCATGTCCTGGTACTCCGGGCGGACCTCGGTGTGCGTGAACACCCGCACCTCTCCCCGGGGCAGGTACGCGGTGAAGCCGGCCAGCGCGCCGTCGACCAGGATCTCGAAGCGGTGCGCGGCGGGGTTCTCCTCGACCAGGAAGCTCACCCGGCCATTGTCTCCCGCCGCCGGGCCAGCCGGTCCAGTTCGGCGAGCAACCGGTCCACCTCGTCGGCGGTGTTGTAGTGGTAGACGCTGGCCCGTACCGCCCCGCCGCTGTCGCGCAGCCCCATCGTGCGGAAGTACTCGTAGGCGTAGTAGTCGCCGGAGGAGAGGCAGAGCCCGGCCTCGCCCAGCGCCGCGGCGAGCCCGGCCGGCGACCAGCCGGCGAGGCGGAACGACACCGTCGGGCAGCGGCGGGCCGCCGCGCCGTACACGGTGACCGCCGGGTGGGCGGCCAGCCCGGCGAGCAGCCGGTCGAAGAGCGCCTCCTCGTACGCCTGCGCGGCGGCCAGGCCCGCGCGGACCCGCTGCCGCCGGTCGCCGGTGGCGGTCGGGTCCAGCCCGGCCAGGTGGTCCACGGCCGCGACCACCCCGGCCAGCAGCGGGAAGCTCGGGGTACCGGCCTCGAACCGGTCCGGCACGGCGTCGGAGGAGGGCAGCAGCTTCGCCGGGCGCAGCGGCTCCCACCGGGCCGGGTCGGCCACCATCGCCGCCAGGTGCGGGCCGGACCACTTGTAGGCGCTGGTGACCAGGAAGTCCGCGCCCAGCGAGGCGAGGTCGGTCGGGCCGTGCGGCACCGAGTGCACGCCGTCGACGCAGACCAGCGCCCCCGCCGCGTGGGCGGTCTTGGCGATCGTGGCGACGTCCGGCACGGTGCCGATCGCGTTGCTGCCGGCGGTCACCGCGACCAGCCGGGTCCGCTCGCCGACCAGATCGGCGTACTGGCCGGCGGGCAGCTCGCCGGTGGCCGGGTCGAACTCCGCCCAGCGCACGGTCGCGCCGGCCGCCTCGGCCGCCTGCACCCAGGGCCGCACGTTCGCGTCGTGGTCGAGCCGGGAGAGCACCACCTCGTCGCCGGGACGCCAGGTGCCGCCCAGCGCCCGGGCCAGGGTGTACGTCAACGCCGTCGCGCTGGGCCCGAGCACCACGCCCCGTGCCGTCGCGCCCAGCAGGTCGGCCACCGCCGTCCGGGCGGCGGCGACCAGCTCCAGCGACCGCCGGCCGGGCACGAAGGCGGTGCTGCGGTTGCCGAGCGCGGTGCGCATGGCCTCGGCGACCGCGTCGACCACCGACTGCGGGGTCTGGGTGCCGCCGGCACCGTCGAAGTGGGCGAAACCCTCGGTCAGGGCGGGGTAGGCGGCCCGGGTCCGGGCGATGTCGAACGGCATGACGGGACCCTAACGCGAGCGCCCGACGCCGCTTCGACGATCATCGGACGGTGCCGGGGTGGCCTGCGTCTCGTACCCTGGTGCGGGTGACGACCCGAACCGGTTCCTCCCCGCTTCCCCCCACCCGTCGGGCCGCCGGCCTGTTCGCCGCCCTGGCGCTCGGCGCGGCCCTGCTCGCCGGCTGCAGCTCCGAGGGCGCCAGCACCGACTGCGGCCTGGACGCCTGCACGGTCACCTTCGACCGGGGCGTCGACGCCAAGGCCAACATCCTCGGCATCGAGGCGAAGCTGATCGGCGCCCAGGGCGACCAGGTGACCGTCGAGGTCGCCGGTGAGCAGGTCTCCCTCACGATGGGCCAGCAGGCCGCCGAGGTGGGCGGCTTCGCCGTGACGCTGGACAGCGTCACCGACCAGGAGGTCAAGATCCGCGTCGCCCGCAACGCCGGCGGCTGACCGTCCGGGCCGGCGGTGGCCCACGTTTGAGGATCTCGACATTCGGCAATAGACGGCGCCATGTCACTCACCCGGAACGCCGAAGCCACCGCCGCCCGCACCGCGGACAGCCGTTGGCTGGAACTCCTCGCCCGGGCCGGCTTCATCGGCTACGGGGTCGTGCACCTGCTCTTCGCCTGGCTCATCCTCCAGGTCGCCTTCGACAGCTCCGGCGAAGAGGCGAACCAGAACGGTGCGCTGCGTACCCTGGGCGCCCAGCCCATGGGCAAGTTCCTGTTGATCGCGATCGCCGTCGGCCTGATCGCCATGGCCATCTGGCAGGCGCTGGAGGCCGCCGTCGGCCACCACGCCAAGCAGGGCAAGGAACGACTCTTCGAACGCATCGCCTCGGTCGTGCGCACCGTGGTCTTCCTCTGGCTGGCCTGGACAGCGATCAAGGTCGTCCAGGACGCCAGCGGCAACAGCGCCGACCAGCAGCAGGCCTTCAGCGAGAAGCTGATGTCCTCCGGGGGTGGCCGGTTCCTGGTCGGCCTCGCCGGTCTGGTGCTCGCCGCCGTCGGTGTCGGCATGGTGATCTACGGCTTGAAGAAGAAGTTCGAGCGCAACCTGAAGATCGGCGAGATGAGCCCGAAGACGCGGACGCTGGCCCGGCGGCTCGGCATGGCCGGCTACATCGCCCGCGGCGCCGTCTTCGCCGTCGCCGGCCTGCTGATCGTGGTGGCCGCCGTCAACTACGACCCGGAGAAGGCGCGCGGTCTGGACGGTGCCCTGCGGACGCTGCGCGACCAGCCCTACGGCCAGGTCCTGCTGGCGCTGATGGCCCTCGGTATCGCCGCCTTCGGCGTCTACTGCTTCCTCCAGTCCCGGTACCGGAAGGTCTGAGCTGGTCGATTCCGGAATCGCCGGGCACCATAGGGCCTTTGCCCGGAAGTGACCCGCCCGGCCGGAGGGAGAACACCAGTGCGGAACTACCTCGAAACGATCGCCGCCGCGACCATCGCGGCGGCGATCGCGTTGCTCGTGGTCGAGGTGGTCCACCGGGTGGTCCGCCGGCTCGGCCGGCGCTCGCTGCTGATGACCGAGCTGACCGAGCACGTGCACCGGCCGTTGCAGGTCGCCGCCACCGTGCTCGCCGTGCAGTTCGCGGTCCGCTTCAGCTCCGGGTACGCCGTCGGCACCCCGTGGCGGCAGGTGGTGCTGCACACCCTGGTGCTGGGGGTGGTCGCCGCGGTGGCCTGGCTGGTCGCCTCGCTGCTGGTGGTCACGGAGGACACCGCGCTGGCCCGGTTCCGGGTGGACGTGCCCGACAACCGGCACGCCCGTCGGGTGCGTACCCAGGTGGTGCTGCTGCGCCGGCTGACCATCGCGGTGATCGTGGTGCTCGCCATCGGCGTGATGCTGATGACCTTCCCCGCCGTACGCGGCATCGGCGCCGGTGTGCTGACCAGCGCCGGTGTGGTCGGCGTGGTCGCCGCGCTGGCCGCGCAGAGCCTGCTCGGCAACGTCATCGCCGGCCTCCAGCTCGCCTTCAGCGACGCGGTGCGCCTCGACGACGTGGTGGTCGTCGAGGGGGAGTGGGGTCGCATCGAGGAACTGACCCTCAGCTACGTGGTGGTGCAGATCTGGGACGACCGCCGGCTGATCCTGCCCACCTCCTACTTCACCAGCACCCCGTTCCAGAACTGGACCCGCACCGAGGCGGCGGTGCTGGGCACCGCCGAGTTCGACGTCGACTGGTCCGTCCCGGTGCAGGCGATGCGGGAGGAGCTGCGCCGGCTGGTCGAGGGCACCGACCTGTGGGACGGTCGGGTCTGCGTGCTCCAGGTGACCGACGCGACCGGCGGGCTGATCAAGGTCCGGGCGCTGGTGAGCGCCGCCGATGCGGGCAGCCTCTGGGACCTGCGCTGCCTGGTCCGGGAGCACCTGGTCGGCTGGATCCGCGACCACCGCCCCACCGCGCTGCCCCGCTCCCGTACCGAGATCGGCGACGCCTCCGGCGCCCTGCCCTGGCAGTGGGTGCAGCCGCGCCGGCCGGTGCGCCGACGGTCGGAGACCGACGTGCCCGACGACGCGCGGGTCTTCGGCGGCAGCGACGACGGCGACGCGCGCAGCGAGGCGTTCGTCGGCCCCACCGACGACGCCGACTCCCGCGCCGACGGGCGCGGCGAGCACCGCGACGACATTCTCGTCGGTGCCGAGCAGCCGCGCGACGACCGCCGCTGACGGTCCCCCCGACGGCCCCCGCGACCTCGTGCGCGGGGGCTTCGTCGTACCCGCTTCCGCGTTTCGCCGGACGGTACGGCCCCACCTGCGGTCAGATGTGGTTGGTCACTGCGCGCAGGATTGACGGGCGGCGACTCCGGGCATACAGCGCGGTGTTGATGAAAGGAGGACAGCATGGCTGACGTCGCGAACCACCGCACGTCCCGGACCGGGAGCGAGCCGTCCACCGCCGAGTTGGTGCAGCGGGCCACCGAGCAGGTCTCCCGACTGGTGCGGGACGAGCTGGCGCTGGCCCGGGCGGAGTTGACCCAGAAGGGCAAGCACGCCGGGATCGGCATCGGCCTGTTCGGCGGCGGCGGGGCGCTCGCCCTCTACGGGCTGGGCGCGCTGGTCGCCACGGCGATCCTGCTGCTGGACCTGGTGCTGCCCGCCTGGGCGGCCGCCCTGATCGTGGCGGTGGTGCTGTTCCTGATCGCGGGCATCTTCGCCCTGGTCGGCAAGAAGCAGGTCAGCCGTGCCGTCCCCCCGGTTCCGGAGTCGACGGTCCGCAGCGTCCGGGCGGACGTGGACGTCGTCACCGCGGCGGTGAAGGACAGGGGACGGGCATGACGGGCAACGGGACCGGCGACACCGACGCGCTCCGCGAGGAGATCCGGCGGACCCGGGTGGAGTTGGGCGAGACGATGGAGCTGTTGGCCGCCAAGGCCGATGTCAAGGCCCGGCTGCGGTCCTCCGCTGGCCAGGCGAAGGAGCGGATGCGCGAGCAGGCCGCGGTCACCGTGGCCCGGGTGCGCGGGCAGGCGGCGCAGAAGGCCGGCCAGGTGCGGTCGCAGGGCCCCGGGGAGACGCTCGGGCGCAGCCCGGCCCCGTGGGCGGCGGTCGCGGCCGGCGCCGTGGCGACGATGATCGTGCTGCTGATCGTGCGGGGGAGGCGTAGGTGAGCAAGGGGATCGGTAGGGCGGCGTACAAGCCGGTCGGGGTGCTGCTCGGTCTGGCCGCCGGTACGGTCGCCGGGGCGATCTTCCGGCAGGTCTGGAAGATGACCGCCGGGGACGGCGAGGCGCCCAGCGCCACCGACGAGGACCGGGGCTGGGGCGAGGTGCTCGCCGCGGCGGCGTTGCAGGGCGCCATCTTCGCGGTGGTCCGGGCGGCCGTCGACCGTGGCGGCGCGGTCGGCGTACGACGGGTCACCGGCCGCTGGCCGGACTGAACGAACGCACGCGCAGGCCCCTCTCCCGCATCGACGGGAGGGGGGCCTTTCGCACGTCCGCAAGCCGCCGCCCAGCGGACGTCGGGCATCCGTCAGGTCACATGTCGGAGAATTTCGTCGGGTAGGCTGTGCAGAGTTTTTGCGTACGTGGTTTGCTGATCCCCGCTGTTGCGAGATGGCGTGGGTTGAGAGAAGTCTCCTTCGTGGGGGCCGCCTCAGGCGCCGCTGCTCGAAAACGGCCAACCGGCCGCACGGCGTGCTCGGCCGCCAGTTTTAGAAGGAGATACACATGGCGCAGGGAACCGTGAAGTGGTTCAACGCTGACAAGGGCTTCGGCTTCATCACCGTCGACGGCGGGGGTGCTGACGTGTTCGTCCACTTCTCGGCCATCCAGACCAGCGGCTACCGCACGCTGGAGGAGAACCAGCGGGTGGAGTTCGAGATCGCCCAGGGTCAGAAGGGTCCGCAGGCCGAGCAGGTCCGCCCCATCTGAGCAGTGCCGGTCGGCAGCCGCCGGCCCGGGTGATCCGGCCAGCCGGATCGACGAGAAGCCCCGTGTCCCCCCGGACGCGGGGCTTTCCGCGTCGACGGGGCTGTCGCCGACGGCTCCCGGCCGCCGACCGCTCTCGACGCCATGATCGCCACCGTTCGCGGCGGGTCGCGGTGTCCCCGTCGCCGGAGCGCACCACTCGGGGAGGCGGTGCCGCCGACGACGGGTCAGGTACGGCGGCGGGCGCGCATCCCGCGCCAGAGCAGCCCGAGCCCGGCCGCCGCGAGCACCGGTCCGGCCACCACCCAGAAGCGCTGGTCGGTCATCACGCTGCCACTGACGTAGCCGAGCCCCTGCACCGTCCAGACGGCGCCGACCACCACGGCCAGCAGGCCGAGGGTGAGCGTCAGCCAGCCCCTCATCGCATCTCCCTCCACCGGGCCGGCGGTGCCGGCCGCACCGTCGGCGTCCGCACCGTCAGTATCCGTGCCGTCGCACCGTCTTCGTCCGCACCGTCAGTATCCGTGCCGTCGCACCGTCGGCGTCCGCGCCGACGGGATCCGTACCGTCGGCGTCGGGGGCGAGCACCGTTGCCGGCGCGGCTCACCACCGGCCGTGCACGCGCGGGCGGACCAGGTCGTCGTAGACGGCCCGGACGGTGTCGTGCTCCTCGGCGGTCAGCGGCGGCAGCGCGGCGGCCGAGGCGTTGCCGCGGGCCTGCTCCGGGTTGCGGGCGCCCGGGATGACGACGGTGAGGCCGGGCTGGTCGATGATCCAGCGCAGCGCGAACTGCGCCATGGTCCGGTCGGGGCCGACCAGTGGCGCGAGCCGGCGGACGACCTCCAGGCCGAGGTCGTAGTCGACACCGGAGAAGGTCTCGCCGACGTCGAAGCTCTCCCCGTGCCGGTTGAAGGTGCGGTGGTCGTCGGGGGCGAACGTGGTGTGCTCGTCGTAGCGGCCGGAGAGCAGGCCGCTGGCCAGCGGCACCCGGGCGATGATCCCCACCCCGGCGGACGCGGCGGCGGGCAGCACCCGCTCCAGGGGCTTGAGCCGCACGGCGTTGAGGATGATCTGCACGCTCGCCACGCCGGGGCGGGCGATCGCGGTCAGCGCCTGGTCGCAGGTCTCGACGCTGACCCCGTACCCGGCGATCCGCTTCTCGGACACCAGGGTGTCCAGCGCGTCGAAGACCCGGTCGTCGCCGAACACCGCCGTCGGCGGGCAGTGCAGCTGGACCAGGTCCAGGGTGTCCACGCCGAGGTTGGCCCGGGACCGGTCGGTCCAGGCCCGGAAGTTGTCCAGCGTGTACGCCTGCGGCGTCTGCTCCACCCGGCGGCCCATCTTGGTCGCCACGGTCAGCCCGTGCCCGGGCCGCTCGCGCAGGAACCGGCCGATGAGCTGTTCGCTGCGCCCGTCGCCGTAGACGTCGGCGGTGTCCAGGAAGGTGACTCCGGAGTCCACGGCGGCGGCGAGGACGGCCAGGGCGTCGGCCTCGTCGACCCGGCCCCAGTCCGCGCCGAGCTGCCACGCGCCGAGACCGACCACACCCACCTGCCGGCCGAGCCGGTCGAAGCTGCGCTGTTCCATTGGACCGAGCCTAGTGACCGCGTTGCCGAGCCGCAGCGCGGGCCGTAGGGTCGAGCCAAGAAAGACGTACGTACGGTTTGGAGGACGCGATGTGGGACCCGACCGCCTACCTGCGCTACGGCGACGAACGGTCCCGGCCGTTCCACGACCTGCTCGCCCGGATCCCGGCCGACCGGCCCCGTGCCGTGGTCGACCTCGGCTGCGGGCCGGGCACCCTGACCGCCACCCTGGCCCGGCGCTGGCCCGACGCGCGGGTGGTCGGCCTCGACTCCGCCACCGAGATGATCGACCGGGCCCGGACGCTGGACGCCCCGGTCGACTTCGCCGTCGGTGACGTCGCCGACTGGCGTCCGGGCCCGGACGTCGACGTGGTGGTCGCCAACGCCGTGCTCCAGTGGGTGCCCGGCCACCGGGAACTGCTCACCCGGTGGGCCGGTGAGCTGCCCGCCGGCGCCTGGCTGGCCTTCCAGGTCCCCGGCAACTTCGACGCCCCGTCGCACCGGGCGCTGCGCGAGGTCGCCCGCCGGGAGCGGTGGGCCGGCGCGCTGGCGGCGCTGCTGCGCGAGGCGCCGGTCGACGACGCCGTCGGCTACGCCGCGTCGCTGGTCGACGCCGGCTGCGCGGTCGACGCCTGGGAGACTGTCTACGTGCACCTGCTCCCGGCCCGACCCGACGCCGACCATCCGGTGCTGGCCTGGATGGAGGGGACCGCGCTGCGCCCGGTCCGCGCCGCGCTGGATCCCGCCGGCTGGGCGGACTTCCGCGCCGAGCTGGGCGTACGACTCGCGCAGGCGTACCCGGTGCGGCAGGGTCAGGTGCACTTCCCGTTCCGCCGGATCTTCGTGGTCGCCCGCACCGGCGCCCGTGCAGAGGAGAACCTGTGACCGACCTGCCCGCCTTCATCGCCGGACTGCCCAAGGTGGAGCTGCACGTGCACCACGTCGGCTCCGCCTCACCCCGGATCGTGGCCGAGCTGGCCGCCCGGCACGAGGGGCGCAGCCCGGTCCCGGCGGACCCGGACGCGCTCGTCGACTACTTCGCCTTCCGCGACTTCGCTCACTTCGTCGAGGTCTACCTGAGCGTGGTGGACCTGATCCGGGACCCGGAGGACGTCTGGATCCTCACCCACGAGGTCGCCCGCGAGCTGGCCCGTCAGCAGGTCCGCTACGCCGAGCTGACCGTCACCCCGTACTCGCACGTGCACCGGGGCATCCCCGCCCCGGCGTTCTGCGAGGCGATCGAGGACGCCCGCAAGCGGGCCGAGGCCGACTTCGGCATCGCCCTGCGCTGGTGCTTCGACATCCCGGGCGAGGCCGGGTTGCCGGCCGCCGAGGAGACCCTGCGTATCGCCCTGGAGCAGCGGCCGGACGGGCTGGTCAGCTTCGGCCTCGGCGGCCCGGAGATCGGCGTGCCCCGGCCGCAGTTCAAGCCGTACTTCGACCAGGCCCGGGCGGCCGGGCTGCGCTCGGTGCCGCACGCCGGGGAGACCACCGGCCCGCAGACGGTCTGGGACGCGCTGCGCGACCTCGGCGCCGAGCGGATCGGCCACGGCATCGCCGCCGCCGAGGATCCGGAGCTGCTGGCGTACCTGGCCGAGCACCGGATCGCGCTGGAGGTCTGCCCGACCTCCAACGTGCGCACCCGGGCCGTCGCCCACATCTCCGAGCACCCGCTCGCCCGGCTGGTCGACGCGGGCGTGCTGGTCACCATCAACTCCGACGACCCGCCGATGTTCGGCACCACGCTCAACGACGAGTACGCGGTGGCCGCCCGACTGCTCGACGCCGGCCCCGACCGGCTGGCGGCGCTGGCGAAGGACGCGGTGACCGCCTCGTTCCTCGCACCGGCGGAGAAGACCCGGATCAGCGCCGAGATCGACGCCTGGTCGGTGGCCGGGACGCGCTGACCCGGCGCGGCGCGCCGGGCGGCCTCGCCACGCTCACCGGGCGGGGCCGCCGGGCGGCCAGCGCGAGCCCGCGCCGCAGGGCGTGCGTCGCCAGGTCGGGCAGCCAGGACAGCCGGGCCGGCAGTCCCGGTCCGGCCGCCCGCGCGAGACCGGGCACGAGCGTGGCGGTGAGGACCAGCGCGACGAGGGCCACGGCCCCGGGGACCGGCCCGGCGGCGGAGGACGCGACCCCGGCGTACGCCACCACCGGGTCCTGCCAGACGGCGAGCGGACGGCGATCCCGATCCCGATCACGGTGGCCCAGCGGAGCAACCGGCTGACGGTCGGGCTCATCGGGCACCTCACGACGGGCGGTGGGAGGTGGACGCGCGGCGGGAGCGGGTGTGGGGGGACCGTACTCCCGCCGCGCGTACGGCTCCACCGGCCGGCAGTTGTCAGGGGCGACAAGACCGGTGGAACTGATGGGTTCGCCGTCGATCCTGGCAGCGCCGGACCCGATCGCCGCCGCCGTTAATCCGGATCTAAGGAAGACTTGCGGCACCGCACAACCGGCCGGCGCGCCCGCGGTGGCGCGAGGCGCCCGCCGGCGCCGGCCGGCCCGGTGGGAGTGCCCTGCTCAGGACCGGCGGCCCGGCCAGCGCCGGCCGCCGGTCTTCTGCTCGCGGGCCTCCCGGGTCATCCGGCCGACCAGCCCGAACCGGTTGACCTGCCGGGGTGTCGCCTCCGGGTCGGCCAGCAGCATCACCACGCTCGCCCCGCCGAGCCGGGCCCGGTCGATGCTGACCGAGCCGTTGGCCTGCAACGCCACCCGCTTGGCGATGTCCAGCCCCAGCCCGGTGGAGCCCTGGTCGCTGGCGCCGCGGCGCAACGCCCGGTCCGGGTTGGCGATGCCCGGTCCGGCGTCGTCGATGCGGATCGCCACGTACCCGTCCCGCCGGGAGACCGCCACCTCGAAGGCGGTGCCCTGCGGGGTGTAGCGGAAGACGTTGCCGATGACCGCGTCCAGCGCGGCGGCCAGCTCGGCCCGGGGGACCGGCGCGGGGATCCGCAGCTGGGCCCCGATCACCCGGTGCGGGCGGTTCTGGTCGCCGGCCAGGGCCGCCCAGAAGACCATCCGGTCCCGGACCACCTCGCTGACGTCGCACTCCGCCGGCCCGGCCTCGTGGGTGATCGCCTTGCGGGTGGTCTTGATCAGCACGTCGATCTCACCCTCCAGGGTGACGATCGCCTGCCGGATCCGCCGGATCGTCCGCCGCCGGTCCAGCTCCGCCGGGGTGAACGAGCCGACGCTGGTGTCGTCGGAGTCCAGCCCTTCGGCGTCCAGCCGCAGCACGGTCAGCGGGGTGCGCAGCCGGTGCGACAGGTCCGCCACCAGCTCCCGCTCGTCGGTACGGGCGGTGACCAGCCGGTCCGCCATCCGGTTGAACGCGTACCCGGCCTCGGCCAGCTCCCGTGGCCCGCTGGGCTCCACCCGCACGCCCAGGTCGCCGTCGCCGACGGCCAGCGCGGCCCGGACCAGCCCCCGGGTCGAGTCGACCGCGCGGGCCGCCACCCGGTCCACCACGATCACCGCCGCGCCGACCAGCGCCACGGCCACCGCGGCCAGCAGCAACCACGTCCCGCCGGCGCCGTCGTCCAGCTCGTCGGCGGGGACGAACGTCTCCACCACGGCGACCCGGTCGTCGAGCACCACCGGGTCCAGCCGCAGCACTCCGCCGTTCACGTCGACGAGCACCGACCGCTTCCCGTCACGGGCCCGCTCCAGGTCCGCGTCGGCGGCCCGCCCGGCGGGCTCCGCGCCGCCCAGCCCGTGCACGACCGGCCGGGTCGCCGGGTCGTCGCCGCTGGCCTCCACGGCCCGGCGGACCGCCGCCGGCTCGGTGCTGACCGCGAGCGCCCCGGTGACCAGCGCGCCCCGCCGCGCCGCGTCGGCCAGCGCCTCGTCGCGCACCTCGTCGCGCAGGCTCAGCCCGAGGGGGACCAGGAAGGCGAGCGCGACAAGCGCGCACATGCCGGCGGTGAGGTACGCCAGCGCCGGCCTCAGTCCGGGGCCACCAGCCGGAAGCCCACCCCCCGCACGGTGCGCAGGTAGCGCGGCTTCGCCGCGGACTCGCCCATCTTTCGGCGCAGCCAGTACAGGTGAACGTCGATGGTCTGGTCCTCGCCGACCGACGGCTGCCGCCATACCTCCTCCAAGAGCTCCCGCCGGGACACTACCCGGCCGGGTCGTGCGGCGAGATACGCCAGCAGGTCGAATTCCTTGCGGGTCAGCGCCAGCGGCTCCCCGTCGAGCAGCGCGCTGCGCTCGCCCACGTCCACCCGCAGCCCGCCGACGGTGTGCACGGCCGGCTGCACGGTGCGGCTGGCCCGGCCGACCCGGCGCAGCACGGTGGTGATCCGGGCGTCGAGGTGCGCGCCGGTGAACGGCTTGACCATGTAGTCGTCGGCGCCGGCGCGCAGCAGCCGGACCACCGACTGCTCGTCGTCGCGGGCGGTGGCGATGATGATCGGCACGTCGGTGATGCCGCGCAGCATCCGCAGCGCGTCGGAGCCGTCCAGGTCGGGCAGGCCCAGGTCCAGCACGACGAGGTCCGGGGTCTCGGCGGCGACCCGGCGCAGCGCGTCCAGCGCCGTGCCGACGGCGTGCACGGCGTGCCCCCGCTCGGTGAGGGACCGCAGCATCGCGCCGCGTACGACGTGATCGTCTTCGACCAGGAGCACGGTGGCCACGTCAGCACCGTACTGCCCGTGGCAAGTTGATCGCGTTGCGGCGTCCGGGCCGACCGGGCAAGCTGGCACGACGATGACGTTCACGCTGTTTCCCGACGCCCGCGCGGCCCTGGCTCGCGACAGCCTCGCCGGTCTGTCGGTCGGCGACGCCCTGGGATCGCAGTTCTTCGTGCCGGGCCGGCACCCCGGCGACATCGCGGCCGGGCGGCTGCCCCCGCCGCCCTGGCAGTGGACCGACGACACGGAGATGGCCTGCTCCGTGCTGGCGGAGCTGGCCGAGCACGGCGACGTCGACCGGGACCGCCTCGCGCTGGCCTTCGCCCGGCGCTGCGAGCCGTACCGGGGGTACGGGCCGGGCGCGGTGACGATCCTGCGGCTCATCCGCGCCGGCACGCCGTGGCCGGTCGCCGCCGCGTCGGCCTTCGACGGGCAGGGCTCCTGCGGCAACGGCGCGGCGATGCGGGTCGGCCCGCTCGGCGCCTGGCACGCCGACTCCACCACGAGGGCGGCGGCCCGTGCCCGGGCCTCGGCCGAGATCACCCACGCCCACCCGGAGGGGATCGCCGGGGCGGTCGCGGTGGCCGTCGCCGCCTCGCTCGCCGCCCGGGCCCGGCTCGACGGCGACCGGCCGGACCCGGCCCGGCTGCTGGCCGCGGTCGCCGCCGCGCTGGACCCCGCCGCCGAGGTGGCCCGGGGGGTACGCCGCGCCGCCGCCCTGCTCGGCCGGTCGCTCGCCGAGGCGGTCGACGGACTCGGCAACGGCTCCCGGGTCACCGCCCAGGACACCGTCGCCTTCACGCTCTGGGTGGCCGCCACCCACCTCGCCGACTACCCGGCGGCGGTGCGCGCCTGCGTCGAGGCGGGCGGGGACGTCGACACCACCGCCGCGATCGTCGGCTCGGTGGTGGCCGCGCACACCGGGGTGGGCACCCCGGGTGGCGTGCCGGACGGCTGGCTGGCGGCCCGGGAGCCGCTGCCCGAGTGGGTGCGCTGAGGTCAGCGGGACCCCACCGGTTCGGCCGCCGGACGCAACTCGTCGGTCGACGGCTCGCTCTCCGGTTGCTCGTCGTCCGGCTCGGCCCGGTGCCGCGCCCGGCTGACCGCCCAGCCGATCAGCGCGCCCCCGCCGAGGCCGATCAGCAGGCCGCCGCCGAGCAGGACGTCCGCGCTCGGCCCGCCGCCGTCGCCGTCGGCCGTCGCCGGCTCGGCCGCCCGTGCCGGCTCGCCGCCCGGCTCCCCGGCCGCGCCGCCGTGCGGGTGCCCGGCCGGCGCCCCGGCCGCCGCCGGCAGCAGGGTCAGCGTCGGCGCCGGGTGCGCCCCGCCGTCGCGGTCGGCCCAGCGGACCACCGTGCCGTCCGAGTACGTCTGCACCACTTCGAACTCCATCCGGTCGGTCTGCGGCAGCGGGCCCATGGCGACGGAGAGCCGGGCCGGGCCGGGTGTCGGCGCGCCGGCGGCCCGGGTCCACACCACCGAGGCGGTCACCGTGGTGACCCCGGGGGCGTGGATGCCGGCCACCGGCCGGTCCAGGGTGCGGGAGGTCATCAGCGGCGCCCAGCCGTCCACCGACAGCGGGTAGACCTCGCCGACCGGGGCGTCCTCCGGCAATTTGAACTCGATCTTCTCGGTCCGTGCGCCGGGCCGCTGCTCGGGCACCACCAGGCGCAGGGTCACCGCCTCGCCCTGCGTCGCCTGCGTCGGCGTGGTCGTCACGCCCGCCGCCGACGCGGCCCCCGGCCAGCCGAGCACGCCGGCCACGGCCGTGGCCAGCACGAGTACGGTCCGGCCCCGCCGGCTGCCGCTGCGGGTCGTCGTCATCCGTGCCCCCATCCGTCTTCACGCGGCCGGCACCGGCTCCGGCCACACCCGGTAGTTCGGACGCGGGGCCGGAAAGGTTCAACGGTCGGCGGGACGACATCCCGGCCCTTCCTTTCCCGACGACCGGGCGGAAACGGGCGACCGATAGCATCGCAGGAGCCGGACCCCGGCACATCCGTACCGTCTGCAGCTGAGGAGTCACCGTGTCCGCACCCCGTACCCCCGCAGTGGCCGACCCCGTCGTCGTCGCCGCCGGGACCACGGCGGCCGACGCGGTGGCCGCGGCCGGGCTGCCCGCCGCCGGCCCGAAGGCGATCGTGGTGGTCCGTGATCCGCAGGGCCAGCTGCGCGACCTGGACTGGGCGCCGGCCGAGGACACCACGGTCGAGCCGGTCGCGATGGACACCCCGGACGGGCTGAACGTGCTGCGTCACTCGTGCGCGCACGTGCTCGCCCAGGCCGTGCAGGACGTCTTCCCCGAGGCGAAGCTCGGCATCGGCCCGCCGATCGAGAACGGCTTCTACTACGACTTCGCCGTCGACAAGCCGTTCCAGCCGGACGACCTGGCCAGGCTCGAGAAGCGGATGCAGGAGATCGTCAAGTCCGGGCAGCGCTTCCGCCGCCGGCGCTTCGACAGCCTGGAGCAGGCGAAGGCCGAGCTGGCCGCCGAGCCGTTCAAGCTGGAGCTGATCGAGGTCAAGGGGGAAGGGCTCGACTCCTCCGAGGTGATGGAGGTGGGCGGCGGCGAGCTGACCATCTACGACAACCTCGCCGCGACCGAGGAGAAGGTCTGCTGGTCGGACCTCTGCCGGGGCCCGCACCTGCCGAACACCCGGCTGATCGGCGCGTTCAAGCTGATGCGCTCGGCCGCCGCCTACTGGCGCGGCTCGGAGAAGAACCCGCAGTTGCAGCGGGTGTACGGCACCGCGTGGCCGACCCGGGACGAGCTCAAGGCGTACCTGAAGCTGCTGGAGGAGGCCGCCCGGCGCGACCACCGCAAGCTCGGCGCGGACCTGGACCTGTTCAGCTTCCCCGACGAGATCGGCTCCGGCCTGCCGGTGTTCCACCCCAAGGGCGGTGTGATCAAGCGGGAGATGGAGGACTACGTCCGGGCCCGCCACATCGAGGAGGGCTTCCAGTACGTCGGCACCCCGCACATCTCCAAGGAAGGTCTCTTCCACACGTCGGGCCACCTGCCGTACTACGCCGACGGGATGTTCCCGCCCATCGAGTTCGAGGGCGCGGACTACTACCTCAAGGCGATGAACTGCCCGATGCACAACCTGATCTACCGCTCGCGCGGGCGGTCCTACCGCGAGCTGCCGATGCGGCTGTTCGAGTTCGGCTCGGTGTACCGCTACGAGAAGTCCGGCGTCATCCACGGGCTGACCCGGGTGCGCGGCTTCACCCAGGACGACTCGCACTCCTACTGCACCAGGGAACAGGCGCCGGCCGAGGTCAAGCACCTGCTGAACTTCGTGCTCGGCCTGCTGAAGGACTTCGGCATCGACGACTTCTACCTGGAGCTGTCGACCCGCGACGAGTCCAAGCCGGAGAAGTTCGTCGGCACCGAGGAGGACTGGGCGACGGCGACGGCGGTGCTGGAGCAGTGCGCCCGCGAGACCGGGCTGGACCTGGTGCCCGACCCGGGCGGCGCGGCCTTCTACGGCCCGAAGATCTCGGTGCAGGCCAAGGACGCGATCGGCCGTACCTGGCAGATGTCGACGATCCAGTACGACTTCAACCAGCCCAAGGGCTTCGGCCTGGAGTACCAGGCGGCCGACGGCACCCGGCAGCAGCCCGTCATGATCCACTGCGCCAAGTTCGGGTCCATCGAGCGGTTCGTCGGTGTGCTCACCGAGCACTACGCGGGCGCGTTCCCGGCCTGGCTGGCCCCGGTGCAGGTGGTCGGCATCCCGATCCGTGAGGACCACACCGAGTACCTGCACGAGTTCGTGGCCACGCTGCGCGCCGAGGGCATCCGCGCCCAGGTGGACAGCGGCGACGACCGGATGCAGAAGAAGATCCGCACCGCCCAGCAGCAGAAGATCCCGTTCATGGTGATCGCCGGCGACGACGACGTGGCGGCCGGCACGGTCTCCTTCCGCTACCGCGACGGCTCGCAGCGCAACGGCGTGCCGGTGGCCGAGGCGGTGGCGCACGTGCGGGACGTGGTCTCCTCCCGCGCCAACTCCGGCCCGTCCGCCGTGGAGAACTGAGCCGCGATCCGCCTCCGGTGGCGGTGTCCGAGGTCGGACACCGCCACCGCTGTGTCCGGCCCCGGTTCGCGCGTGGTGTCCGGCGCCGGTACACGCGCGGCGTCCGGCGCCGGTCCGCGCGTGGTGTCCGGCGCCGGTACACGCGCGGCGTCCGGCACTTGGTCCTGGCGCGACGCCCGCCGCGCCGAGTACGCCAACACCGGCCCCGGCGCCGCGATCAACCCGGGTGGTCCGTAGCTCACCGCCGAGGAGGCCGCCCGGCTCACCCCGGCGGACCTGGCTGGCCGGTGCGGACGGGTGGGACCCGCTGCGGTGACCGTAGGATCGGCGATGTGACTGGGGCGGAGCGGCACTTCGACGGCGGAACGGACAACGGCCTGGCCGACGGGCTGGAACGGCTCTGGACGCCGCACCGGATGACGTACATCTCGGGGGAGGACCGCCCCGAGGGCGGGTACGAGAAACCCACCGGCTGCCCGTTCTGCCTGGCCCCCGGCCTGCCCCCGGAGCAGAGCCTGGTCGTGGCCCGGGGCGAGCACGTCTTCGCGGTGCTCAACCTCTACCCGTACAACCCGGGCCACCTGCTGGTCTGCCCGTACCGGCACGTCGCCGACTACACCGACCTCGACGCCGAGGAGACGGGCGAGCTGGCGGTGTTCACCCAGACCGCGATGCGGGTGGTCCGCAAGGTCAGCAACGCGCACGGCTTCAACCTGGGCATGAACCAGGGCGGCGTGGCCGGCGCCGGCATCGCCGCGCACCTGCACCAGCACGTGGTGCCGCGCTGGGGCGGCGACGCCAACTTCATGCCGGTGATCGGGCGGACGAAGGTGCTGCCGCAGGTGCTCGGCGACACTCGCGACCTCTTCGCCCGGGCCTGGCCCAGCTGAGCCGGCCGGTCCAGCGCTCGTCGGCCCGGTCCTCGCCGGGCGCCACCCGGCTCCGGGCGGCCGGCCTCGACGTGGCGGTCGACGGGCGGGTGGCGGCGCGCGCGGCCCCCACGGTGGTCGGGTCCACCATTACGATCTTGTGCATGGCCCTGCTGCACCGCGCGGAACTGCGCCCCTCCAAGCTCGACCTCCTGGCGGCCTGGCTGCCCGGCCGTGACTGGTTCCACGGGCCGGCCGACGGCGAGGTCACCCGGGTCGCGGCGTACCGCTTCGACGACCCGGCCGGCGCGGTCGGCATCGAGACGATGCTGGTCCGGGTCGGTGACGGGCCGGTGCACCAGGTCCCACTCAGCTACCGCGGCGCACCGCTGCCCGGCGGCGACGACCGGCTGATCGGCACCACGCACCACTCGGTGCTGGGGCAGCGCTGGGTGTACGACGCCTGCGCGGACCCGGTCTACGTCGCGGCGCTGGCCTCGGCCGTCCTGGCCGGCACCGGTCAGGCGGAGGAGTACTTCGAGGTCGACGGGGTGCGCGAGCGTCGCGCCCCGAGCATGAGCATCGCCACCACCGGCCCCGCGGTGGCCGCCCCGCCGGCCGTGGGCGCGCTGCGCGAGGTGGTGGACGCCGACCCGACGGTGATCGTCACCGACACGGTCGAGCTGGTCGTGCCGCGCCGCCTGGTGACCCGTGACCGGTCGGACGCCGCCACGCTCACCGGCGCCTGGGACGGCCAGCCCGACCCGTTGCCGCTGGCCCACGCCACCCTCCGCTAGGCCCCGCTTAACGACGGCCGGCAGCGGCGACAGCCACGCCCCACCGTCTCATGTGGTAGGTCCTGCACCGTCGGTGACGTTCCCGCCCGTCCCGGCGCGGGAGATGACAGGATGCGGCGGTGACGACACGGACGTTGGGTCGCAGCGGCATCGAGGTCAGCGCCCTCGGCATGGGGTGCTGGGCGATCGGTGGTCCCTGGGCCGAGGGGACCCGGCCGCTGGGCTGGGGCAGGGTCGACGACGAGGAGTCGGTCCGCGCCGTCCGCCGGGCGCTCGACCTCGGCGTGACCCTCTTCGACACCGCCGACACGTACGGGGCGGGGCACGGCGAGCGCATCCTCGGCCGGGCCCTGGCCGGCCGCCGGGACGAGGCGGTGATCGCCACCAAGTGGGGCTACACGTTCGACGAGCGCACCCGGCAGGCCACCGGCGAGGACGCCTCCCCGGCGTACCTGCGCCGGGCGGTCGTCGACTCGTTGCGCCGGCTGGACACCGACCGGATCGACCTCTACCAACTGCACCTGGGCGACCTGCCGCTGCCTCGGGTGCAGGCGCTGCTCGGCACCCTGGAGGACCTGGTCGCCGACGGACTGATCCGCGCGTACGGCTGGAGCACCGACCGGGCCGACCGGATCGCCGCGTTCGCCGAGGCGGCGCCGCGCGCCACCGCCGTGCAGCACACCCTGTCGGTGCTGCGCGACACCCCGGCCATGCTGGCCGCCTGCGACAAGCACGACCTGGCCAGCGTCAACCGGGGCCCGCTCGGCATGGGGTTGCTCACCGGCAAGTACACGACGGAGTCGACGCTGCCCCGCGACGACGTGCGCGGCCTCGCCCCGACCTGGCTGGAGTGGTTCCGGGGCGGCCGCCCCGCGCCGGAGTGGCTGCGCCGGGTCGCCGCGGTGCGCGGCGCGCTGACCGCCGACGGCCGGACCCTCGCCCAGGGCGCGCTGGGCTGGCTCTGGGCACGCAGCGAGCGGACCGTGCCGATCCCCGGCTGCCGCACCGTCGCCCAGGTCGAGGAGAACGCGGCGGCGCTGCGCCTCGGCCCGCTCACCCCGGACCACTTCGCCGAGGTGGAACGGCAGCTCGCCGGGCTGCGCGCCGCCGCCCTGCGTGACGCCGACCGCCCGCACTGGCCGATGCCCCCGATCCCCGCCATCCGCCCCTGACCCACCCACCCCCACCCCCTCCACCCCCACCCCCCACCCCGCACCCCCCACCCCGCGCCCCGCTCCGCCCCGGCATCCGCGCTCTTTCAGAGAAAGAGTGGCTATCCGACGCGGAATAGCCACTCTTTCTCTGAAAGTGCAGGGGCAAGGGCGCGGCGCGCGCTCCTTCGCGCCGCGCCGCGCGGCGCCCAGGAGCGCGTCGCACGCACACGCGCGGGCGCGACAGCGCGGGGTGTGGGGTGGGAGGGGTCAGGGGCGGGTGGTGTGCTCCTTGCGGACCTGCTCGGCGAGGTGGGCGGGCATCGGCTCGTACCGGGCGAACTCGCGGCGGAAGGTGCCGGTGCCGGAGGTCATCGAGCGCAGCTCGACGGCGTACCGGAGCAGTTCGGTGGCGGGCACCTCGGCGCGGACCAGGGTGCGTCCCTCGGCATCGGGGTCCGGTTCGGTGCCGAGCACCCGGCCGCGTCGGCCGGACAGGTCACCCATCACCGCGCCGACCGAGCCGTCGGGCACCCGGACGGTCACCTCGTCCACCGGCTCCAGCAGCGTCGGCTGCCCCTTCTCGGCGGCGTCGCGCAGCGCCAGGGCCCCGGCGGTCTGGAACGCCGCGTCGGAGGAGTCGACGCTGTGCGCCTTGCCGTCGACCAGGGTGACCCGCAGGTCCACCACCGGGTGGCCGGCGACCAGGCCACGCTCCATCTGCGCCCGCACGCCCTTCTCCACCGAGGGGATGTAGTTGTGCGGGACGGCCCCGCCGACCACCTTGTCGACGAACTCGAAGCCGGTGCCCCGGGGCAGCGGCTCCACCTCGATGTCGCAGACGGCGTACTGGCCGTGGCCGCCGGACTGCTTGACGTGCCGGCCGTGCCCCCGGGCGGGCGCGGTGAGCGTCTCGCGCAGCGACACCCGGACCGGCTCGGTCTCCAGCTCCACGCCGCCGGTGCGCAGCCGGTCGAGCACGACGTCGGCGTGCGCCTCGCCCATGCACCAGAGCACCAGCTGGTGGGTCTCCGGGTTGCGCTCCAGCCGTAGGGTCGGGTCACCGGCGACCAGCCGGCCCAGGTTGCGGGCCAGGGCGTCCTCGTCGGCCCGGCTCTTCGCCACGATCGCCACCGGCAGCAGCGGCTCGGGCATCTCCCACGGGGCGATCAGCAGCGGGTCGTCCTTGGCCGAGACGGTGTCGCCGGTCTCCGCGGTGCCCGACTTGGTGATCGCGCAGATGTCACCGGCGATGGCGGCGGGCACCTCGCGCAGCGTCGCGCCCAGCGGGCTGTAGACGTGCCCGACCCGTTCGTCGGCGTCGTGGTCGGGGTGTCCGCGTTCGGCCATGCCGTGCCCGGAGACGTGCACCACCAGATCGGGGCGGAGGGTGCCGGAGAAGACCCGGACCAGGGACACCCGGCCGACGTGCCGGTCCACGGTCGTCTTGACCACCTCGGCGACCAGCGGGCCGTCCGGGTCGCAGCTCAGCGGCGGGCGGGGGGAGCCGTCCACCCCGGTGACCGCGGGCAGCTCGTGCTCCAGCGGTGACGGGAACGCGGCGACCAGGCCGTCGAGCAGCACGTCCAGGCCCACGCCGGTCTCCGCGCAGACCGGCACCACCGGGTAGAAGTGGCCCCGGGCCACCGCCTTCTCCAGGTCGGTGACGAGCACCTCGGTGTCGATCTCCTCGCCGCCGAGGTAGCGGTCCATCAGGGTCTCGTCCTCGCTCTCGGCGATGATCCCCTCGATCAGCTCGTTGCGGGCCTCCAGGATCGCCGGCAGGTGCTCCGGGTCCGGCTCGCGCACCGTCGCGGGCAGGCCCGCCGAGTAGTCGAAGACCCGCCGGGTGATCAGGCCCATCAGCCCGGCCACCGACTCGCCGTCGTCGCCGAGCATCGGCAGGTAGAGCGGGAGCACGTTGTCGCCGAAGACCCGCTGGCAGAGCGCCACCGCCTCGTCGAAGTCGCCGCGCGGGTGGTCCAGTCGGGAGACCGCCACGGCGCGCGGCATGTCCACCGCGGCGCACTCCTCCCAGAGGGCGGCGGTGGCCATGTCCATCCCGTCGACGGCGGAGACCACGAACAGCGCGGCGTCGGCGGCGCGCAGCCCGGCCCGCAGCTCACCGACGAAGTCGCCGTACCCGGGGGTGTCCAGGAGGTTGACCTTGACGCCGGAGTGCACGAGCGGCGCGCACGCCAGGCTCACCGAGCGCTGCTGGCGTACCGCCGCGGGGTCGTGGTCGCAGACGGTGGTGCCGTCGCTGACCGTGCCGGCCCGGCCGATCGTGCCGCTGGCCGCGAGCAGCGCCTCGACCAGGGTCGTCTTGCCCGCCCCGGAGTGCCCCACGAGCACCACGTTGCGAACCCTGCCGGGCTCGGTCACCACCGGCGCGCCGCCGGTGACACCCTTCTCCTGGTTCTTCTGCGCCATCGCGGCGCACCTCCCTCAGCCGTGGTTGGTGGCGACCGCCGCGCGCGACGGGAAGCGGGCCCGGGGCGGGTGCCGCGGCGATATCCTCCGGTGCTCTCCTGGACGACGGGTAGTCCGGCCGTTCGGTCGGTGAACTGGCTCACCTCCCACACTCGATCTCACACCCGTTGCCGACGCGGCACAAGCCTCCGCCACGCGGGTCGGACGAGGTGGCCGTATCGCCGCCGGGTGCCGGCCGTTATCGTGGGACCGCCATGGCGAAGATCTTCCAAGTGACGGCCCGCGCGGGGATGACCCGCGTCGTGGAGCCGGTCGCGCGCGGCCTGCTCCGCGCGGGCGTGTCCCCCAACGCGGTCACCGTGACCGGCACCCTCGGCGTGCTCGTCGGCGCCCTCGGCTTCGGCGCCCGCGGCCACCTGGTCGCCGGCGCCCTGATCGTGACCGTCTTCGCGCTCACCGACCTGCTCGACGGGACGATGGCCCGGATGAGCGGCGGCTCCACCCGGTTCGGGGCCTTCCTCGACTCGAGCATGGACCGGATCGCCGACAGCGCCGTCTTCGGCGCGGTCGCGTACTGGCTGGCCACCGAGGGCAACCACTCGGGGGTGGCCGCCGCGCTGCTCTGCCTCGCCGCCGGCGGGCTGGTCTCCTACGTCAAGGCCCGGGCCGAGGGGCTCGGCATGAGCGGCGACGTGGGCATCGCCGAGCGCACCGAGCGGCTGCTCATCGTCGGGGTGGGCGGTCTGCTCACCGGCCTCGGCGTCGACCCGGCCCTGGAGATCGCGCTCTGGCTGCTCGCCGCCGTCTCGATCTTCACGGTGGGGCAGCGGATGGCCTTCGTGTACCGGCAGGCCCAGCGGGTCGGCCGGGAGTGAACCTCACCGAGCTCGGCTACGTCGCCGGGTGGCGCGTGGTCCGGGCGCTGCCCCGGCCCGTCGTGGCCGCGGCGTTCCGGGCGGGCGCCGACCGCGCGCACCGCGCCGGCGGCGGGGGTACGGCCCGACTGCGCGCCAACCTGCGCCGGGTGGTCGGCCCCGACCTGCCCGAGGCCGAGCTGGACGACCTCGTCCGGCGGGGGCTGCGCTCGTACGCCCGGTACTGGATGGAGGCGTTCCGGCTGCCCGCGTTGAGCCGCGCCGAGATCCTGGCCGGGTTCCGGCTGGCCCCGGCGGGGGTCGACCAGCTCTCCGCCGACGTGGCCTCCGGGCGGGGCGCGGTGGTGGCGCTGCCGCACGCCGGCAACTGGGACGCGGCCGGCGCCTGGGTGGCGGCCACCGGCTGGCCGATCACCACGGTCGCCGAGCGGCTCAGGCCCGAGGGCCTCTACGAGCGGTTCCTCGCCTTCCGGCAGGGGCTGGGCATGGAGATCCTGCCCACCCACGGTGGTCCGCGTCCCGCCTTCGACGTGCTGGTGGACCGGCTGCGCGCCGGCACGGTGGTGCCGCTGCTGGCCGACCGGGACCTCTCCTCCCGGGGCATCGAGGTCGACTTCTTCGGCGGCCGGACCCGGATGCCGGCCGGGCCGGCGCTGCTGGCCCTGCGCACCGGCGCGCCCCTCTACGTCGCCTCGATGTGGTACGAGCCGGACGCCGCGTGCGCCTCGATCTCCGGTCCGCTGCCGCTGCCCGACCCGGACTCCGCCCCGCTGGACGCGCGGGTGCGTACGGTCACCCAGCGGATTGCCGACGGTCTGGCGGCCGGGATCGCCCGCCATCCGGAAGACTGGCACATGTTGCAGCGGATGTGGCTGGATCAGCGCGCGGCGACCGACGGCGGCTCCCGCCCCTCGGCGCAGCCGCCGACCACCACCGGGACGAACTGAGGGAGCGGGCGCAATGCGGATCGGCATCGTGTGCCCGTACTCCTTCGACGTCCCCGGTGGGGTGCAGAACCACGTCATGGACCTCGCCGAGGCGCTGATCGGGCTCGGCCACGAGGTGAGCGTGCTCGCCCCGGCCGACGAGGACTCGCCGCTGCCGCCGTACGTGGTGTCGGCGGGGCGGGCGGTGCCGCTGCCGTACAACGGCTCGGTGGCCCGTATCGCGTTCGGGCCGGTCTCCACGGCGCGGGTCCGCCGGTGGATCATCCGGGGCGACTTCGACGTGCTGCACGTGCACGAGCCGCTCACGCTGAGCCTGTCGATGCTCGCCGTGCTCTCCGCCCGGGGCCCGGTGGTGGCGACCTTCCACACCGCGATGACCCGGTCCCGGGTGCTCGCCGCCGCCCAGGGCGTGCTGCAGATCGTGCTGGAGCGGATCACCGCCCGGATCGCGGTCAGCGCGCTGGCCCGCAAGGTGCAGGTCGAGCACATGGACGGTGGCGCGGTGGAGATCCCCAACGGGGTCGCCGTGGCGAAGTTCGCCGGGGTGGAGCCGCTGCCCGGCTGGCCGGGGGAGTGCGGGCCGGGCACGGGCGGCACGATCGGCTTCCTCGGCCGGTTCACCGAGGCCCGCAAGGGCTTCCCGATCCTGCGGGACGCCTTCGTCGCGCTGGCCCCGCACCGGCCCGGGCTGCGCCTGCTGGTGGCCGGCCCGGGCGACCCGGACGACCTGTACGGCCGGTTCCCGGCCGAGCTGCGCGACCGGGTGACCTTCCTCGGCATGGTGCCCGAGCCGGAGAAGGCGCGGATGCTGCGCAGCCTGCACCTCTACGTCGCCCCGAACACCGGCGGTGAGTCCTTCGGGATGATCCTCACCGAGGCGCTGGCGGCGGGCGCGACCGTGGTCGCCAGCGACCTGGACGCGTTCCGGCGGGTGCTCGACGGCGGGCGGGCCGGGCGGCTCTTCCCCACCGGCGACGCCACGGCCCTGCGGGCCGTCCTGGCCGAGCTGCTCGACGACGCGGAGCAGCGGGCCGCGCTGACCGCCTGCGGCGACCAGGTGGTGGCGCACTACGACTGGCCCGTGGTGGCCCGCCGGGTGCTGGAGGTGTACGCGGCGGCGATCGAGGCCACCGACGGCCGGGTCATCGACCAGGAGTGGGCGGGACTGGGCGGGGCGGTGTGAACACGACCATGCCGCACCTGTGGTGGGCGCTGGGCGCCACCGTCGTGGTGGCCCTGGTCGTCGTGTACCTGGTCTGGACGGCCGGGCGGGTCGCCCGGTTGCAGGCCCGGGCGGAGTCGGCGGCCCGGGCGCTCGACGCGCACCTGCTGCGCCGCGCGGCGGCCGCCGCGGTGCTGGCCGAGAAGCGCTACGGCGTCGAGCTGTACGCGGCGGCGCGGATCGCCCTGGACGCCGCCCCGGAGGAGCGCGAGGCCGCCGAGAACGACCTCACCCGCCAGCTGCGCGCGATCACCCTGGACCCGACCGACCCGGCCTGCGAGGCGGTGATCGCGGCGAGCCGGCGGCTGGCCCTGGCCCGCCAGGTGCACACCGACCTCGTCCGGGACGCCCGGGCCGCCCGCAGCCGCCCCGTGGTGCGGCTGTTCCGGATGGGGCGCGGGCAGCAGTGGCCGCGCTACTTCGACGTCGACGACCCCACCCTCACGGTCCCCGCCGAGGCCGCGGCGAGCTGACCGGTCCGGTTCGTGCCGAGCCGTCCCCGTCGACCGGTTCCGGCATCCGGATTGGCCTGCGACAGGCCGGTGACGACGGCCACAGAGCAGGCCACCGTGGGTCTGATTGGCTGTCGGAGTGGCGTTGAGGCCGTCGTAGCATCGCACTAGCCAGCCCCCGAACGTCCGAGGAGCGATAACCCGTGCCCGAATCCACCTCCCCGAGCGCCACCGCCACCCCGGTCGTCGGCACCGCCCGCGTCAAGCGCGGCATGGCCGAGATGCTCAAGGGCGGCGTGATCATGGACGTGGTCACCCCCGAGCAGGCCAAGATCGCCGAGGACGCCGGCGCGGTCGCCGTGATGGCCCTGGAGCGCGTGCCCGCCGACATCCGCGCGCAGGGCGGCGTCTCCCGGATGAGCGACCCGGACATGATCGACGGCATCATCGCCGCCGTCTCCATCCCGGTCATGGCCAAGGTCCGCATCGGCCACTTCGTCGAGGCCCAGATCCTCCAGTCGCTCGGCGTCGACTACATCGACGAGTCCGAGGTGCTGACCCCGGCCGACTACGCCAACCACATCGACAAGTGGGCGTACACCGTCCCCTTCGTCTGCGGGGCCACCAACCTCGGCGAGGCGCTGCGCCGGATCACCGAGGGCGCGGCCATGATCCGCTCGAAGGGCGAGGCCGGCACCGGCGACGTCTCCAACGCCACCACCCACATGCGCAAGATCCGCCAGGAGATCCGCCGGCTGCAGTCCCTGCCGGAGGACGAGCTCTTCGTCGCCGCCAAGGAACTGCAGGCGCCGTACGAGCTGGTCAAGGAGGTCGCCCAGACCGGCAAGCTGCCGGTGGTGCTCTTCACCGCGGGCGGCATCGCCACCCCGGCCGACGCCGCCATGATGATGCAGCTCGGCGCCGAGGGCGTCTTCGTCGGCTCCGGCATCTTCAAGTCCGGCAACCCGGCGCAGCGGGCCGCCGCGATCGTCAAGGCCACCACCTTCCACGACGACCCGGACGTGCTGGCCAAGGTCTCCCGCGGCCTGGGCGAGGCGATGGTCGGCATCAACGTCGACGAGATCCCGCAGCCGCACCGCCTGGCCGAGCGGGGCTGGTGAGCGAGGAGTGAGCCGGTCCTGCGAGCCCCGCAGTCGCGAACGGACGAGGGGCTGGTGAGCGCGAGGAGTGAGCCGGTCCTGCGAGCCCCGCAGTCGCGAACGGTGGAGGCAACGGTGACCGTGCGGCCGGCGCCGGGCGGTCGACGCCCGGCACCGGCCCGGTCGACGACGAGAGGACGACGCGCATGAGCGACGCGCCGACCATCGGTGTGCTCGCCCTTCAGGGTGACGTCCGGGAGCATGTGGCGGCCCTGGCCGGCGCCGGTGCGGACGCCCGCCCGGTCCGCCGCCCGACCGAGCTGGACGCGGTCGACGGGCTGGTCATCCCCGGCGGCGAGTCGACCACCATCAGCAAGCTCGTCGACATCTTCGAGATGCGCGAGCCGATCGACAAGCGGATCGCCGGCGGGATGCCGGTCTACGGCTCCTGCGCCGGCATGATCATGCTGGCCGGCGAGGTCCTGGACGGCCGGCCGGACCAGCGCGGCTTCGCCGGCATCGAGATGACCGTGCGGCGCAACGCGTTCGGCCGGCAGGTCGACTCGTTCGAGGCGCCGGTGCGCATCACCGGGGTCGAGGGCGAGCCGTTCCACGCCGTGTTCATCCGGGCCCCGTGGGTCGAGCGGGTCGGCGCGGGCGTGCAGGTGCTGGGTCGGGTCGGCGACGGGCCGGCCGCCGACCGGATCGTCGCGGTCCGGCAGGGCAACCTGCTGGCCACCTCGTTCCACCCCGAGCTCACCGGCGACCTGCGGCTGCACCGGTACTTCGTGGACCTGGTCCGCGCGGCCTGAGCGACGGTGGGGTCCTGCTCGGCAGGGCCCCACCGATCCGGCTGCGGCCACGGCCGGCCGCCCCACCGGGCGTCGGCACCGGCGCCGGCGGCCCTACTGGTGCCGCGCGGCCACACACGTGCCGGACGGCCACCCCGGTGCGGGCGGTTCAGCCCGTGACGTGACCCGGCCGGTGACCGGTGACCTGGCTCAGCCGGTGACGGCGCGCAGTCGGCCGGGCCGCCGGTCGAGCAGCCGGTCCAGCCGGGCCGCCGTCGCGGCGTCCGCGGGCAGGTGCACGACCAGCCACTGGTGGGCGGCGTCGGCGAGTTCCAGGGTCTCGTACGCCAGCCGCAGCGCGCCGACCTCCGGGTGGCGCAGCTCGCGTTCCCCGGCCCCCGGGGCGGCCACCGGCCGGCGCTGCCAGCGGTCGGTGAACGGCGCGCCGACCGTCCGGGCCAGCCGCTCGGCGAACGCGTCGGTGGCCGGGTCGCCCCGGCGCAGCCGGTGCAGCTCGGCGATCTGGTGGTCGGCCACCCCCGCCCAGTCGTCGAAGGCGTCCCGGGCCCGCTCGTCGGTGAGGACGTACCAGGTCAGGTTGGGGCGTGCCCCGTCGAGCATCCCCAGCGGGCGGGCCAGCCGGTCGAACGGGTCGTTCCAGGCCAGCACGTCGGCGAGCTGGTTGACCACGTACGCCGGGGTGTCCCGGACAGCGTCGAGCAGCGCGCGGACGGTGGGGCGCACGGTGCGCGAGACCGACGGCCGCCAGCCCGCGCAGAGCTGCCGGTTGTGGTTGACCGAGGCGAGCTGCCGCAGGTGCTCGCGGTCGGCGTCGTCCAGCCGCAGCGCGTCGGCGAGCGCGGCGAGGATCTCCGGCGAGGGCCGGGTGTCGCGGCCCTGCTCCAGGCGGGTCAGGTACTCCACGCTGACCTGCGCCAGCGTCGCCAGCTCGGCCCGGCGCAACCCGGGGGTACGCCGCCGGGCGCCCCCGGGCAGGCCGACCCGGGCCGGCGGGGTCGCCTCCCGGCGGCTGCGCAGGAACGCCCCCAGCTCTCCGTCCATCACCGGCCCAGTCTGGCAGCGTCGCCGTGCCGGTGGGTGGCCCTGCGGGGGCCAGGCTCACCGCGGCCTCCCCACCGGCGGTGGCCCGCCCCGACGATCGGGTCATGCAGAACGCACAGACAACAGGGCCGGTCCGGATCGGCCTGATCGTGGGCAGCACCCGTCCCGGCCGGCGCGGCGCGGCCGTGGCCGGCTGGGTCACCGAGGTGGCGTCGCGGCACCCCGCCGTACGCGGCGGCGACGCCGTCGTCGAGCTGGTCGACCTGGCCGAGCAGGAGCTGCCGCTGCTCGACGAGCCGGTGCCGGCGCTGTTCGGCGACTACCGACACCCGCACACCCGGCGCTGGTCGACCGTGGTCGGCGGCTGTGACGCCTTCGTGTTCGTCACGCCGGACTACAACCGGTCGATCCCGGCGGCGCTGAAGAACGCCGTCGACTACCTGTACGCCGAGTGGAACGACAAGGCCGCCGGGGTGGTGAACTACGGCGTGCAGGGCGGCAACCGGGCCGGCGACCACCTGCAGGCGGTCCTCGGTGAGGTGCGGGTGGCGGTGGTGCCGACCCGGGTGTCGTTGTCGCTCTTCACCGACTTCGACTTCTCCCAGGCGCAGCCGGGCGACCCGACGGCAGGCCGGATCGCCCCGGCCGGCGAGCGGGAGGAGGCGCTGGTGACGATGCTGGCCGAGGTCGTGAGCTGGTCACGGGCGTTGCGTGCGACGGCCGGCGAGCCGGCGCGGGTGGGGTGAGCACGCCGGGCCGCCCGGCCCGTCGCGGGCGCCGGTCGCGGCCCGGAGCCGCGCGCTGACCCGATCGCGGTTTCGCCCCGTCTGTCCTGGTAAGGGCGGGCGGGGCGGCACCGCGACGCGCGGCGGATGACACCGGCCGGCCGGACGTCGGTAGGATTGCCGAGATTCGGCAGGGCCATCTGCCCGCCACGGCTTCCCGCAGGGCTGACCGGCACCGTCCGCGTGCGCCGGCGGGAACCGGGCGTGCGCGGTGCGGTCGATGCGGACGACGGTAGCAACGGAGGTAACAGATGTCCGGCCACTCAAAGTGGGCGACCACCAAGCACAAGAAGGCCGTCATCGACGCCAAGCGCGGCAAGATGTTCGCCAAGCTGATCAAGAACGTCGAGGTCGCGGCGCGCACCGGCGGCGGCGACCCGGCGGGCAACCCGACGCTGTACGACGCCATCCAGAAGGCCAAGAAGAACTCGGTCCCCAACGACAACATCGACCGCGCGGTCAAGCGCGGCTCCGGTCTGGAGGCCGGCGGCGCCGACTACCAGACGATCATGTACGAGGGGTACGGCCCGAACGGCGTCGCGCTGCTGATCGAGTGCCTCACCGACAACCGCAACCGCGCCGCGACCGAGGTGCGGACCGCGCTGACCCGCAACGGCGGCTCGTTCGCCGACGCCGGCTCGGTGTCGTACATGTTCTCCCGCAAGGGCGTGGTGATCGTCCCCAAGGCCGGCACGACCGAGGACGACGTGATGATGGCGGTCCTCGACGCCGGCGCGGAGGAGGTCAACGACCTCGGTGAGGCGTACGAGGTGGTCTCCGAGCCGGGTGACCTGATCGCCGTCCGCACCGCCCTGCAGGACGCCGGCATCGAGTACGAGTCGGCCGAGTCGTCCCTGATCCCCAGCGTGAACGTGCCGCTGGACGAGGAGGGCGCCCGCAAGATCTTCAAGCTGATCGACGTGCTGGAGGACTGCGACGACGTGCAGAACGTCTACGCCAACTTCGACGTCTCCGACGAGATCATGGCGGCGGTCGGCTGAGCGTCCCGGTGACCGGCACGCGGTTCGCGCCGGGCGACGTGGTCGTCCGGCGCGAGGTGCTGCGCGGGGAGGTGTGGTTCGGCTGCCCGACGATCTGCGTCGAGGACTCCGCCGACCTGTTCGCGCTCTACCTGCCGCCGGGCGCCGAGTTCGGCTTTCCCGAGCACGGCTCCTTCCCGTGCGGCCGGCATCCCTGGCAGATCGCCGGGCACACCGCCTGGTCGGGCCACGGCAAGCTGATGCTCCAGCGCCCGGGCGAGGCGCACTCGGTCGACGTCTTCTGGACCGGCGAGCAGCGCGCCTTCGCCGGCTGGTACTTCAACCTCCAGGACCCGCTGCGGCGTACCCCGATCGGGGTGGACACCCTCGACCACGAACTCGACCTGTGGTGGCCCGCGGACGCCGACCGGTACGTCTGGAAGGACGTCGAGATGTTCGCACAGCGCCTGGTGGAGGGGCGGTACCCGGGCATGGAGGCCGCCATCCGGGCCGAGGGCGACCGGATCGCCGCCCTGCTCGACGCGGGGGAGCGCTGGTGGGACGCGGGCTGGGCCGACTGGCGGCCCGACCCGTCCTGGCCGGTGCCGGCGCTGCCGGCGGGCTGGGACCACGTCCCCGTCCGGTGACCCGCCGACCCGGCCCGCCGCGTACGCGGGCCGGGCCGGGTGGCGAGCCGGTCAGCGGGTGTGCCGGCGGGCCTTGACCACGCTCTCGACGACGTCCCAGACGGTGATGACCACGACGACCACGATCGTCACCCGGCCGACCGTCTCCAGCCCGCCCTCGCGCAGCCACGCGAACCGGTCGACCAGGTCCGGGTTGAGCAGCCGCTCGGTGGCCAGCAGCCAGATCAGCGGCACGGCGAACGCCAGGTCGAGCAGGAGGTTGAGGCCGACCAGCCGCCAGGTCCAGCCGCCGAGGCGGTACTTCACCAGCTCCAGGCCGATGGACAGGACCAGCACGGCGGCGAGCACCGGCAGCCAGGACGTCCACAGTGCCGGGTCGAGCAGCGGCAGGCTCCGGCCGTCGGCGTCGGAGACCCAGGAGCGCAGGTGCTGCCAGGGCAGGAACGCCAGGGTGATCAGCAGGAAGGCGATCGAGGCGCAGGTGTCGCTCAGTTTCACGTCCCGTTCCGCCGGCGTCTCGGCCAGCTGGTCGGGGCTCCACTCGGGCAGCGTGAGCGGGGTGCGGGTGCGTTCCAGCACGGCGAAGCTGAGCGTCACCCAGAAGGCGATCTGCACACCGGTCTGCAGGGCCGCGACGATGCCGGCCCCGACCGCCGCCTCCGGCTCGTCGCCGACGGTCGCCTTGAGCACCCCGACCACCACGCCGACCAGGGCCGGGATCACGGTGAGCAGCCGGCGCAGCAGGCTCTGCCAGACCAGGTAGTACGCCGGACCGATGAGCTGCAACGGCCGGTCGACGTAGCGGGCGGCGAGCCGGTCCGGGTGGCCCAGCTCGGTGAGCACCTCCCGTTCGGCGAGGTCGGCGTCCTGCCCGGCGGCGGTGCGCCCCTCGATCATGTCCCCGATGGAGGCACGCAGCTCGTCGGCGATCTCGGCGCGGCGCGGCGCGGGCACCGTCCGCAGGGTCGCGGCGACGTAGCGGTCGGTCAGGGAGGTCATCGCTCCACTCCTTCGATAAGCCCGGTGACGGAGGTCTGCACGGCGGCGAGGTCGTCGAGCAGGCGTGCCAGGACCGCCTCGCCGTCGGCGCTGGTCCGGTAGAACTTGCGCGGCCGGCTCTCCTCGGTGTTCCACTCGCTGGTCAGCAACCCCTGCTCCTCCAGCCGGCGCAGCAGCGGGTACAGCGTGTTGGCGTCGACCGGGAAGCCGTGTGCGCTCAGGCGCTGGAGCAGCGCGTAGCCGTAGTCGGGGTGCCGCAGGGCGACCAGGCTCGCCACCACGACGGTGCCGCGGCGCAACTCCTGGAGGTGGGTCCGCAGGATCTCGTCGCTAACCATGCTTCACACCATAGTGTGCGCTACACAGCATTTTCCACCGCTGCATCATTGTGGCCGGGGAGGGGAGTCCGGACCCTGGGCGCGACGGACCGGGGGCGCCGGCGGCGAGCCGGCGCCCCCGGTCCGCGCGGTTCAGCAGGAGCAGCCCTGCCGGAACCGGCGCTCGACGAAGTCCGCCGGTCCGACCTGGAAGTAGCCGACCCCGGGACGGATCGGGTGCCCGGTGAACAGCTCCACCCGGGTGCCGAACCGCACCAGGTACGCCGAGGCGGTGCCGGCGTCGTTGCGGATCATCGACCCCCGGCGGCCGTAGATCGCCTCCAGGTCGGCGAAGGACATGCCGACGCCCGCCCCCGCCGGTGAACGCGGCGGCGCGGTGGCCGTGCCCACCTCCACCAGCCGTCCGTGCCGGAAGGCGAGCAGCACCACACCCGCCCACTCGCCGGTGACGCCGGCGCGGACCACGCCGTCGCACTCGACGACAGTCCAGTCGATCAGGCCGGCCGCCGACAGTCGGGACAGCCGCGCGCCGATCCGGAACGGGCCGGCGCCCCGGACGCTGAGCACCTCGGTCCCGGTGGCGGCACGGGCCGCGGCACCCCCCGGCGACGCGGTCCGGCCGGCGGTGGCCACGGGGGTCCGGAGGTCGACGCCGGCGGTCCCGGGACGCGGCGCGGTGACGCCGACCGGCGCGACGACGCACCGGCTCGCGGTGGCGGCGCCGGGCCGCGCGTCGACTGCGGCGGCGGCCGGGCCGGCGGCGGTCGGCACGACGGCGCCGAGGACCAGCGCGCCGGCGAGGACAGTGCGGGGAAGACGGTTCATGACGGCACTCCATTCGGTGACACGGGTCGGTCATCCTGTTGGTCTCCGCGCCGGCCGGATCGGTTCGTCGGGTCTCCGACAGCTCGTCGATCCGCCGCGGGCCGGCCCGCTCCGCGGCGGCTGCCGTGACCCGGGCCCGCCGGTTACCGTCGCAGCGGGAACTGCCGACGGGGGTGGGCGATGGGCGCTCCGGAGTGGATCGGGCCCTACCGGATCGAACGACTGCTCGGCACGGGCTCCTTCGCGACCGTCTGGCTCGGCCACGATCCCGTCCTCGACGCCCGGGTGGCGATCAAGGTGCTGGCCGAGAACTGGAGCCACGACGTACGGGTGCGGGAACGGTTCCTGGACGAGGCCCGGCTGCTGCGGCGGCTCGACCACCCCCGACTGGTCCGGGTGCACGCCGTCGGTGAGCTGGCCGACGGCCGGCCGTACGCGGTGCTGGCCTGGGCCGACGGCGGCAGCCTGCGGGACCGGCTGGCCGCCGGGCCGCTCCCGGCGGCGGACGCGCTGGAACTGCTCGGCGAGATCGCCGCCGGGGTCGCGGTCCTGCACCGGCAGCGGGTGGTCCACCGCGACCTGACGCCGGGCAACATCCTCTTCGCCACCGCACCGGACGGTGTGCGGGTGCTCGTGGCCGACCTGGGGTTGGCCAAGGCCCTCGCCGCCGCGTCCGGACTGACCGCCCGCGCCGGGACACCCGGGTACATGGCCCCGGAGCAGGACGACGCGCTCGCCGTCGTCGACCCCCGCAGCGACGTGTTCGGGCTCGGCCGGCTCGGGCTGCGGCTGCTCGACCGGCACCCCGACCACGCCCCCGCCGCGGCGTGGCCCGACGGCGTACCGGTGGCGGTGTCGGCGGTGCTGCGCCGGGCCACGGCCCCGCGCCCGGCCGACCGCTACCCGGACGCCGACGCCTTCCGGGCGGCGCTGGGGCGCGCCGCGACCACCGTCGACGGAGTCACCGGCAGCCCGGTCCCCACCGGACGCCGGCCGGCCCGCCGGTTCGGCCTGGCCGGTGCCGTGCTGCTCGGCACGCTGGCAGTCGTCGCCGGGGACGCCGGCTCCGGCCGCCCGGAGGGCGCCCGAGGCGTCAGCGGGCCGCTCAGCGTCGCGCTGCCGGCGGGTTGGCGGGCCGCCGGCAGCGGCTGGGCCGGGCAGTACGGCGCGGACGGGAAGCTCGAACCGGCGCTGGTCCTCGCGGCCGATCCGGACCGGTGGGCGGCCGACCCGGACGTGCCGGGGGCCTTCGTCGGCCTCTCCACCGGCGCCGCCCGGCGCACCACTCCCGAGGGGTTCGTGGCCGAGCGCCCGCACGCGGACTGCGTGGCCGCGCCGCTACGGCGTACCCGCCGGGCCGGGGTCGACTGGGTGGTGGCCCGGTACGCCTGCCCGGCCGGGCGGCCGGTGCTCGTCGAGGCGGCCGGGCTGGCCGTGGATGGCGACGCCCTGCTCTACGTGCAGGTCGCCCCGCCGTCGGGCAGCGGGACGGACTTCGTCGACGCGCTGCTGGCCGGGATCCGGGTGCGCCCGACGTAGCCGGCTTGCCACCCGTCCCGTGGCGGCCGGCCCGGCGGGGCGGTCAGGCCGGGACCGCCACCACGGTGACGGTGTGCGGCACCCCGTCGCGCGGGATGCGCACCGCGACCGTGCCGGCCCGGACGAACCGGATGTCCACCACCCCCGCCTCGTAGTGCTGGGAGACCAGTTCCTCCCGGTCCACCGTGACCTCGCCCGGGCCGATGCCCTGGATGCGCAGCACCCCACCGACGGTCAGGCAGAGCGACCGGAACTGCGACAGTTCGGTGTCGGCGAGGACCAGGTCGTAGCGGACCGGGCCGAGACAGGCGCTCGGTCGGGGGGTCGGCGAGGGCGTGGGGGTGCCGCGGCCGGTGGGGCCGGGACGGACCGGCGCGGGCGGCCGACGCGTCGCCGCGAGGGTGGCCGGGGTCTCCGGACCGGACGCCGACGCGGTGACCGGGGTCGCCGGGCCGGTGGCCGCGGCGGTCGGCGGGAGCACCGGCAACGGGGCGACCGGCTGCTGGCCGCAGGCCGCCAGCGGCACCAGCAGGACCAGCACCGCCGCCAGGCGGGCCCGTCGGCGGCCGGGCTCAGTCATCGGACAACCGCTGCCGGACCTGCCGGCGGGCCAGGTGTACGCGGGACTTCGCGGTCCCCTCCGGCACGTCCGCCAGGGCGGCGATCTCCCGGTAGGTCAGCCCGAGCACGTCGCGCAGGGTGAGCGCCTCGGCCAGTTCCGGGCGTACCGAGTCGAGCGCGTCGAGCAGGTCCAGCCGGGTGCCGGCGACCACACTGGTCCGCCGGGGATCGGGTGGATCGGGCAACGGCGCCCCGCCCGACTCGACCAGCCAGCGCCGGCGCAGCCCCCGGTACGTCGAGCGGGCCCGGTTGGCGGTGAGCCGGTAGAGCCAGGTGTGGAACGACGAGCGCCCCTCGAAGCCGCCGATGCCCCGCGCGAGCGCGAGCAGGGCGTCCTGGCAGGCCTCCTCGGCGTCCTCCCGGTGCGGCAACAGCCGGGCGCAGAGTCGGAGCACCTCGGGGCGTACCGCCGTGAGCAGGGCGTCGACCGCGCCCGGCTCGCCCCGCGCGGCAGCCCGGGCCAGCTCGTCGATGTCGTCCGCGAGGAGCATGTCGGGTCCCCGTCCGCCGGTGGGTGGTCCCGTCGAGGGTAGGGCGCTCGCCCCGGCCCGAGCGGCGCCGAGTCGGCGAACCGACCCTGCGTGCAGGGGACGCGCCGGCCGGACGGTGTCCGCGACGGCCTCGCCGACCGTGCGGATCGTGGCGCACCTCGGCGGCCCGTGGGCGGTGTCGCACGCGGGGCCGGGCGGGCCGGAAGGTCATCGCCGGACGGGGTCGACACACTGCCTCCCGGCCGCCGGCGGGTGGCGTTCGTCTCCACCGGCGTGGTCGGTGGAGACGGTCGGGCGTGATCGGTAGGGTGGGCGGGCCGGCTCCGACGCGGCCTTGATCCACACCCCGGGGGGCGCCACGCATGGGCGATTCGTTCGCGCATCTGCACGTACACACCGAGTACTCGATGCTCGACGGGGCGGCCCGGCTCAAGGATCTCTTCGCCGAGGCCAACCGGCTCGGCATGCCGGCGGTGGCGATCACCGACCACGGCAACATGCACGGCGCGAACGACTTCTACAACCAGGCGATGGCCGCCGGGATCACCCCGATCCTGGGCGTCGAGGCGTACGTGGCGCCGGAGTCGCGCTACCACAAGGCGCGGGTCAAGTGGGGCCGGCCGGAGCAGAAGAGCGACGACGTCTCCGGTAACGGCGCGATCACCCACAAGACCATGTGGGCCCGCAACGCCACGGGCCTGAAGAACCTGTTCACCCTCAACTCGCGCGCCTCCATGGAGGGCCACTACGTCAAGTGGCCCCGGATGGACATGGAGCTGATCGCCGAGCACGCCGAGGGGATCATGGCCACCACCGGGTGTCCGTCCGGGGCGGTGCAGACCCGGCTGCGGCTGGGCCAGTTCGACGAGGCGCTGAAGGTCGCCGCGAGCTACCAGGACATCTTCGGCAAGGAGAACTACTTCCTGGAGATCATGGACCACGGCCTCGAGATCGAGCGCCGGGTCCGCGACGGGCTCGTCGAGATCGCCCGCAAGCTGGACATCCCGCCGGTGGTCACCAACGACTCGCACTACACCCACGAGGCCCAGGCCACCGCGCACGACGTGCTGCTCTGCGTGCAGACCGGCAGCAACATCGACGACCCCAACCGGTTCCGCTTCGAGGGCGGCGGCTACTTCGTCAAGTCCGCCGAGCAGATGCGCGCGGTCGACTCGTCCGAGCTGTGGCAGCAGGGCTGCCGCAACACCCTGCTGGTCGCCGAGAAGGTCGACCCGAAGGGGATGTTCGAGTTCCGCAACCTGATGCCCCGCTTCCCGATCCCCGAGGGGGAGACCGAGGAGTCGTGGTTCCGCAAGGAGACCTTCGCCGGGCTGGCCCGCCGCTTCCCGAACGGCATCCCCGAGGGCCACGTCGTGCAGGCCGAGTACGAGCTGGGCGTCATCAACCAGATGGGTTTCCCGTCGTACTTCCTCGTGGTCGCCGACTTCATCCAGTGGGCGAAGAGCCAGGGCATCGCGGTGGGCCCGGGTCGTGGCTCGGCCGCCGGGTCGCTGGTCGCGTACGCCCTGGGCATCACCGACCTGGACCCCATCCCGCACGGGCTGATCTTCGAGCGGTTCCTCAACCCCGAGCGTGTCTCGATGCCGGATGTCGACATCGACTTCGACGAGCGTCGGCGCGGTGAGGTGATCAAGTACGTCACCGAGAAGTGGGGCGAGGACAAGGTCGCGCAGATCGCGACGTTCGGCACGATCAAGGCGAAGGCGGCGATCAAGGACTCGGCGCGGGTGCTGGGCTACCCGTACGCGGTGGGGGACCGGATCACCAAGGCGATGCCGCCGGCGGTGATGGGCAAGGACATCCCGCTGACCGGCATCTTCGACCCGAAGCACCCGCGCTACGCCGAGGCCGGTGAGATCCGCGGCCTGTACGAGTCGGACCCGGACGTGCGCAAGGTGATCGACACCGCCAAGGGCATCGAGGGGCTGATCCGGCAGACCGGCGTGCACGCCGCCGGCGTCATCATGTCCGCCGAGCCGATCATCGAGCACATCCCGCTGATGCGCCGGGACGCCGACGGGGCGATCATCACCCAGTTCGACTACCCGACGTGCGAGTCGCTCGGGCTGTTGAAGATGGACTTCCTCGGCCTGCGCAACCTGACGATCATCGACGACGCGGTCAAGAACATCGAGCTCAACCACGGCGAGAAGCTCGACCTGCTGGCGCTGCCGCTGGACGACAAGGCCGCCTACGAGCTGCTGGCCCGGGGCGACACCCTCGGGGTGTTCCAGCTCGACGGTGGGCCGATGCGCTCGCTGCTGCGGATGATGAAGCCGGACAACTTCGAGGACATCTCCGCCGTCCTGGCCCTGTACCGGCCCGGCCCGATGGGTGTCGACTCGCACACCAACTACGCGCTGCGCAAGAACGGCCTGCAGGAGATCACCCCGATCCACCCGGAGCTGGAGGAGCCGCTGCGGGAGATCCTGGCGCCGACCTACGGCCTGATCGTCTACCAGGAGCAGGTGCAGCGCGCCGCGCAGATCCTCGCCGGCTACACCCTGGGTCAGGCGGACCTGCTGCGCCGGGCGATGGGCAAGAAGAAGAAGGAGATCCTCGACAAGGAGTTCATCCCGTTCCGCGACGGCTGCCGCGAGCGGGGCTACTCCGACGAGGCCATCCAGGCGGTGTGGGACGTGCTGGTCCCGTTCGCCGGCTACGCCTTCAACAAGGCGCACTCCGCCGCGTACGGGCTGGTGTCGTACTGGACGGCGTACCTGAAGGCGCACTACCCGGCCGAGTACATGGCCGGGCTGCTCACCTCGGTGGGCGACGACAAGGACAAGATGGCGCTCTACCTGTCCGAGTGCCGCCGGATGCGCATCCAGGTCCTCCCGCCGGACGTCAACACCTCGGCCGGGCCGTTCACCCCGGTCGGCAAGGACATCCGCTTCGGCCTGGCCGCGGTGCGCAACGTCGGCGCGAACGTGGTCGCCTCGATCATGCGGTGCCGGCAGGAGAAGGGCGAGTACGCCGACTTCTACGACTTCCTGTCCAAGGTCGACGCGGTGGTCTGCAACAAGAAGACCATCGAATCGCTGATCAAGGCCGGCGCGTTCGACTCCCTCGGGCACCCCCGCAAGGGCCTGCTCGCGGTGCACGCCGACGCCATCGACGCGTACGCCGACGTCAAGCGCAAGGAGGCCGTCGGCCAGTACGACCTCTTCGGCGCCGGCTTCGGCGACGCCGACACCGGCGGCAGCACCACCGTCATGCCCACCATCGGCGACAGCGAGTGGGACAAGCGCGACAAGCTCGCCTTCGAACGCGAGATGCTCGGCCTGTACGTCTCCGACCACCCGCTCTTCGGCCTGGAGCACGTGCTGGGCGCGGCGGCGGACTGCACCATCGCCGCGCTGTCGGAGGAGGGCACCGTCCCCGACGGCGCGGTGGTCACCCTCGCCGGCATCCTCTCCGGCGTGCAGCGGCGGGTCACCAAGCAGGGCCGGGCCTGGGCCTCGGCCACCCTGGAGGACCTGGCCGGCGGCGTCGAGACGCTGTTCTTCCCCAACACCTACGAGGTCATCGGCCAGTACATCGCCGAGGACGCCATCGTGGTGGTCAAGGGCCGCGTCGACCGCCGTGACGACACCCCGCGCATCATGGCGATGGACATGTCCATGCCCGACATCAGCAGCAACCCGGCCAACAAGCCGGTCACCCTCACCATCCCGGTGCACCGCTGCACCCCGCCGCTGGTCGAACGGCTCAAGGAGACCCTGGTGCTGCACCCCGGCGACACCGAGGTGCACGTCAAGCTGCTCAACGGCGGCAAGACCACCACGCTGCGGCTCGGGCCGTTCCGGGTGGCGCCCACCACCGCGCTGATGGGTGACCTGAAGAGCGTGCTCGGCCCGGCCAACGTGAGCTGACCCGGTCCCCGGGCCACCACCACCGGATTGGCGCTGACGGTCGTACCCGGGCCGTCGGTAGCGTCGGCGGCATGGAGCTGGAGCAGGCGCAGAAGCTGTGGCAGCCGGAGCCCGGGTGGCTCAACACCGCCAGCTACGGGCTGCCCCCGGAGCCGGCCTGGACGGCGGTGCAGGAGGCGATGGCCGACTGGCGGGTGGGGCGTACCTCCTGGGAGGCGTGGGGGGAGGCGGCCGAACGGTCCCGCGCCGCCTTCGCCGGCCTGGTCGGGGTGCCCGTGACCGACGTGGTCATCGGCAGCGTCGTCTCGCAGCTGCTCGCGCCGGTCGCCGCGGCGCTGCCCACCGGGGCGCGGGTGGTCGTCCCGGAGGTCGAGTTCACCTCCAACCTCTTCCCCTGGCTGGTGCAGGCCGAGCGCGGTGTCGAGGTCCGCACGGTGCCGCTCGCCGGGCTGGTCGACGCGATCGACGCCGGCACCGACCTGGTGGCGTTCAGCCTGGTGCAGTCCGCCGACGGCACGGTCGCCGAGTACGAGAAGGTGGTTGCCGCGGCCCGCGCGCACGGCGCCCTGGTGGTGGTGGACGCCACCCAGGCGTGCGGCTGGCTGCCGTTCGACGCGGGCCTGGCCGACGCGGTGGTCGTCGGGGCGTACAAGTGGTTGATGGCGCCGCGCGGGGCGGCCTTCGGCTACCTCGCGCCGGCGCTGCGCGAGCGGCTGCGGCCCGACGCGGCGGGCTGGTACGCGGCCGTGGACCCGCACTCCTCCTACTACGGCCCGCCGCTGCGGCTGGCCGACGACGCCCGCCGCTTCGACATCTCCCCGGCCTGGTTCTGCTACGTCGGAGCCGCGCCCGCCCTGGAACTGCTCGCCGAGGTCGGCCTGCCGGCGGTCCGCGACCACGACGTGGCGCTGGCCAACCGGTTCCTCGCCGGCCTGGGCCGCCCGCCCGGCGACAGCGCGATCGTCACCGTCGAGGTGCCCGGGGCGCAGGAGCGGCTGGCGCGGGCCGGGGTGCGGGCGGCGGTGCGCGCCGGTCGGGTCCGTGCCTCCTTCCACCTCTACTCGACCGTCGACGACGTCGACCTCGCGCTCGACGCGCTCACCGGCTGAGGCGTCGATCCGGCGGCTGACGCCGCGATGAGTTTCCGGCCGCCGATCGGTCCACCCTCGTGGCGCGTGGCTGCGGCCGGCATCGACCGGCCGGTGGACCGTGCGCCACGGGTGGCGGCGCCACATGTCGCCACCCATCGGTGGCCGTCGACCCCTTGCGCCGGCCGCCAACGGGGGCTGACGGGCCCGTCCCTGTGGGGGACGGGCCCGTCCGTGCCGGTCCGAATGTGTGTCCGATCGACATGGCTCGACTCCCGGCGCGCGCCGTAGGTTTCCTGCACGCGACGGCCCTGTGACCCCGGTCACCGACCCGGCCGTCGCGGTGGACCTGCGGAGGTGGCGGCCATGGCCGGGCAAGCGCTGCTGGCGGCGCGCGGACTGACCCGAGACTTCCGGGGCTTCCGCGCGGTCGACCACGTCGACCTCGACATCGCCCCGGAGAGCGTGCACGCGCTGGTCGGCCCGAACGGCGCCGGCAAGACCACGCTGTTCAACCTGCTCACCGGCTTCCTGCCGCCGACGGCCGGGACGATCACGCTGGCCGGCCGGGACGTCACCGGCCTGCCGCCGGAGCGGGTGGCCCGGCTCGGCGTCGCCCGGTCGTTCCAGATCACCAGCCTCTTCCCGCAGCTGTCCGCGCGGGAGCACGTCGAGTTGGCGTTGCAGAGCCCGAGCGGGCTCGGCTGGCGGTTCTGGCGCTCGGCGACGCTGATGCGCCGCTACCGGGACCGCGCCGACGAGCTGCTGGACATGGTCGGCCTCGCCGGGCTCGCCGAGGCCCCGTCCGAGGCGCTGGCCTACGGCCGCAAGCGCGCCCTGGAGCTGGCCATCGCGCTCGCCCTCGACCCGAAGGTGCTGCTGCTCGACGAGCCCACCGCCGGTATGGGGCTGGAGGACGTCGACCGCACCGTCGAGCTGATCGCCACGGTCCGGCAGGGACGCACGGTGGTGATGGTCGAGCACAACATGAGCGTGGTCGGCCGGCTCGCCGACACCGTCACCGTCCTGCAGGCCGGCACGGTCCTCGTCGAGGGCCCGTACGAGCAGGTCCGCGCCGACGAGCGGGTCATCACCGCCTACCTGGGAGCCGCTGATGCTGCGCATTGACACCCTCTCCGCCTTCTACGGCGAGGCACAGGTGCTGCGGGAGGTGAGCCTGGACGTGGCCGCCGGTGAGGTGGTCACCCTGGTCGGGCGCAACGGCGCCGGCAAGTCCACCCTGCTGCGCTGCGTGATGGGGCTGCACCCCGGCCAGCGCGGCACGATCGAGCTGGACGGGCGGGACATCAGCCGGCTGCCGGCGTACAAGCGGGCGCGGGCCGGCCTCGGCTGGGTCCCCGACGACCGTGGCGCGTACGCCACCCTCAGCGTCACCGAGCACCTGACGCTGCCGCCCCGGGTCGGCCCCGACCCGTGGCCCCTGGACCGGGTCTACGAGGCGTTCCCCGCCCTGTACCAGCGGCGCGACTCGGCGGCGACCATGCTCTCCGGCGGCGAGCAGCAGATGCTCGCCCTGGCCCGGGTGCTGCGGATGGGTGCCCGGCTGCTGCTCTGCGACGAGCCCACCGAGGGGCTGTCGCCGCTGCTCGTGCAGCAGGTCGGCGACCTGCTGCGGGAGGCCAAGCAGCACGGCGTGACCGTGCTGCTGGTCGAGCAGAACCTGCACTTCGCCACCGGCGTCGCCGACCGGCACTACCTGCTGGCCGAGGGACGTGTCGTGGAGGCGTTGGCCAACTCCGAGGTGCGCTCGCGGGAACGCGAGCTGTTGGCGTACCTCGGCATCTGAATCGACGGCTGACCCGCGCCGATTGCGCGCGGTACGAAGGGGATGACATGCGTCAGAGCGTGGGTGTGGCCGCCGCCTCGGCGGCGGTGCTGCTGGTGGCCGGCTGCGGCGGCGGTGGCCCGCAGTCCGGCGGCGACCAGAAGCTGACCGGCGACAAGATCGTGCTGGGGGTGCTCAACGACCAGTCCGGGGCCTACTCGGAGCTGTCCGGGCGCAACTCGGTGACGGCGGTGGAGATGGCCATCGCCGACTTCAAGGCCCGGCACGGCGACAAGGCGGTGACCACGAACATCAGCGTCGAGACCGCCGACCACCAGAACAAGCCGGACGTGGCCAACGCCAAGGCCCAGGAGATGTACGACCGCAAGGGCGTCGACCTGATCCTCGACGTGCCCACCTCGTCGGCGGCGCTGAAGGTCGCCGACGTGGCGAAGGAGAAGAAGAAGCTCTACTTCAACATCGGCGCGGCGACCACCGAGCTGACCGGCAAGAGCTGCAACCGGTACACGTTCCACTGGGCGTACGACACGTACATGCTGGCCAACGGCACCGGCAAGACCACCACCGAGCAGATCGGCAAGAACTGGTACATCCTCTACCCGAACTACGCCTTCGGCCAGGACATGGAGAAGAGCTTCTCCGCCGCCATCACCTCGGCCGGCGGCACGGTCGTCGGCAAGGACGGCGCGCCCTTCCCGAACACCAGCGGCGACTACTCGACGTTCCTGCTCAAGGCCCCGACGCTGAACCCGAAGCCGCAGGTGCTCGGCACCATGCAGGCCGGCGCCGAGCTGGTCAACGTGGTCAAGCAGTACAACGAGTTCAAGCTGCGGGACAAGGGCGTCGGGCTGGCCGTCGGGCTGATGTTCCTCACCGACATCCACTCGCTCACCCCGACGGCGCTGGCCGGCACCACGTACACCGACGCCTGGTACTGGAACTTCGACCAGCGCAACCGGGAGTTCGCCGACCGGTTCCAGAAGGAGACCGGCACCCGGCCCACCTTCGCCCACGCGGCCAACTACTCCGCCGCCACCCAGTACCTGGAGGCGGCGCAGGCCGCCGGCACCGACGACGCCGACGCCGTCGTCGAGGGCCTGGAGGGCAAGACCGTTGACGACGTCTTCCTGCGCAACGGCAAGATCCGCGCCGAGGACCACCGGGTCGTGCACGACGCGTACCTGGCCCAGGTGAAGCCGCAGGCCGAGGTCAGCGAGCCGTGGGACTACGTGAAGGTGCTCAAGACCATCCCCGCCGCGGAGGCGTTCCGCGCGCCGTCGCCGGACTGCAAGCTGTGAACGCGAGGAGTGAGCCGGTCCGAGCGAGGGTGACACCGTGACCGGATTTCTGCAGAACACGTTCAACGGGTTGGTGAGCGGGGCGTTCTACGCCCTGCTCGCCCTCGGGCTCGCGGTCATCTTCGGCATGCTGCGGGTGGTCAACTTCGCCCACGGCGCGTTCTACATGCTCGGCGCGTTCGGGGCGTACGTGCTGCTCAGCGAGGCCGGCGTGCCGTTCTGGGCGGCGCTGGTGATCATGCCGCTCGGCCTCGCCCTGGTCGGCATGGCGCTGGAGCGGGCGGTCATCCACCGGCTCACCCGACTCGATCCGCTCTACAACTTCCTGCTCACCTTCGGCCTGACGCTGATCCTGCAGGACCTGGTCAAGACCCGGTACGGCGTGCAGTCCAGCCCGTACGCCACCCCGGCCGAACTCGCCGGCTCGGTCGACTTCGGGCTCTTCGACTTCCCGACCTACCGGGTCTTCATCCTCGGCTTCGCCCTGCTGCTCTGCGTCGCCGTCTGGTGGGTGCTGACCCGTACCCGGATCGGCATGGTGGTCCGGGCCGCCACCGAACGGCCGGAGCTGACCCGCGCGTTCGGCATCGACGTCGGGCGGTGGGTGACCCCGGTCTTCGGCTTCGGCATCGGCCTGGCCGGTCTCGCCGGGGTGCTCGCCGCGCCGATGCGGGCGGTCAACCCACTGATGGGCGCCGACCTGATCATCGTGGTCTTCGCGGTCGTGGTGATCGGCGGGCTGGGCTCCATCTTCGGCTCGGTCGCCGCCGGCTTCGGCATCGGCCTGGTCCAGGCGTGGGGCGAGGCGTACCTGTCCGAGTTCCCGATCGTGTCCCAGACGATCGTCTTCGTCGTGATGGCCGCCGTGCTGCTCTGGCGGCCGGCCGGGCTGTTCGGCCGTGAGGAGGCACCGGCATGACCAGCACCGTCGACACTCCGGCCGAGGCGGGCCGGCCGGCGCCGCCGTCGGGGCTGCTCGCCGTCGCCCGGGCGCCGGGCTGGGTCCGGTACGCGCTGCTCGCCGCCGGTCTGGCGGTGGCCCTCTGGCTGCCCAACGGGCTCTACCCGGCGGTGGCGGTGGACATCCTCTGCTGGGCGCTCTTCGCCGTCTCGGTGGACCTGCTGCTCGGCTTCACCGGGTTGATGTCGTTCGGGCATGCGGCCTTCTGGGGCAGCTCGGCGTACCTCACCGGGCTGGTGGCCGTCCACGCCGGCCTGCCGTTCCCGGTCGCGGTGCTGGCCGGCGCGTGCGGCGCGGCGGCGCTGGCGCTGCCGATCGGCTACCTGGCGGTGAAGCGGACCGGCATCTACTTCGCGATGGTCACGCTGGCCTTCGCGCAGATGGTCTACTACGTCGCCAACGAGTGGCGCTCGGTCACCGGTGGCGAGAACGGCCTGCAGGGCGTGCCCCGGTCGCTGTTCGGCCTCGACCTGACCGACGACTACTACTTCTACTACGCGATCCTGCCGATCGTGCTGCTCGGCCTGGCCGCCGCCTGGCGGATCGTGCACTCGCCGTTCGGCCGGGTGCTGGTCGGCATCCGCGACAACCCGGCCCGGGCCCGCGCCCTCGGCTACCCGGTGCACCGCTACAAGTTGACCGCGTTCGTCCTCTCCGGCTTCATCGCCGGGCTCGGCGGCGGACTCTTCGCCGTCGGGCACCGCTTCGTCTCGCTCGACGTGCTGCACTGGACCACCTCCGGCAAGGCGGTCATCGTGGTGGTGCTCGGCGGCATCGGCACCCTCTGGGGCGGCGTGCTCGGCGCGGCGGTGGTGGTCCGGCTGGAGGACTGGCTGTCGTTCTCCGGATTCGAGGCCATCGGCCTGGTCACCGGAGGTATCTTCGTCCTCGTCGTGCTGCTGTTCCGGCGCGGGATCTGGGGCAGCGTCGCCGCGTTGGTCCTGAGGTGGTCGGCCGCCCGGCGCAGATAATCCCGCCCCGGCGCATCCGAACCGGGCCGCCCCGACGAACCCCCTGGTAGTGACCACTCACCCGGGGGGTACGTCTGGTGTTGACACGTCCGATGCCGGCCGACGCGGTGCAGGAGGCGCGCAAGCGGCTCGCCGCCGCCGCGGAGGACCTCGACGCCAACCGGGTCGCCGCGCTGGTCCTGGAGTTCGTCGCCGCGTCGGGCGTCGCCGCGGTGTGGGAGCAGTTGTGCGTGCCGCTGCTGGCGACGCTGCACGGGCAGACCCCGGGCGAGATCGCCGTCGAACACGCGCTCTCCGAGGGGGTACGCATCGGCCTGGACGTGCACCGGCGCGATCCGGGCCGGCCGTTGCGGCAGGACGGGGTGCTGCTGGCGGGGGCCGAGCACGAGGCGCACTGCCTCGGGCTGCACGCCCTCGCCGCGGCGCTGCGTGAGCAGGGCAGGGGTTGCCTGCTGCTCGGGCCGTCGCTGCCCTGGGCGGCGCTGGCCTCCGCCGTGGTCCGGGCCCGCCCGCGCGCCGTGCTGGTCTGGTCGCAGACCCCGCTCACCGGCCGCGCGTACCGCCTGGTCCGCTTCGGCCGCGACTTCCCCGGGGTACGCGTGCACGCAGCGGGTCCGGGCTGGATCGAGCCCTTCCCGCCGCCCTCGATCCGCCTGACCACCTTCTCCGCCGCCCTCAGCGCCTGCGCCGCCCCCTGACCCGTCGCCGGATACGCCGCTGGCCGGCACCCCCTGCTCGGGGTGCCGGCCGGCGTGCGTGTGTATGTGGGTCAGCTGTTCCAGTGTTCGGCGACGAGGTCGGCGGCCTGCTGCTCCCACTGGGCGTAGTGGAAGGGGTAGGCCGAGACCTGCACGGTCTGGGCGGCCTTGGTCAGCGGCATGTCCTGCCAGCCGTCGACCTGCTTGAGGCCCTTGAGGAAGGCGAGGGTGGAGTACTCGGGGTCGGTGATCTGCTCGACCGTGCCCCAACCCGAGCTCGGGCGCTGCTGGAACAGGCCCTGCGAGTCGTGGTCGTTGCGCTCACCCAGGTGGCCGAGGTTCTCCAGCTTGGACTCCTGCAGGGCGGTGGCGATGGCGACCACGGCGGCGCGTTCGTCCATGCCGGCCTTCTTCGTGGCGGCGATGATGGCCTTGGTGTTGGCGATCTGCTCGTCGGACAGCTCGATGCGCGACTGCTGGCCCTGCACGCCGTGCGGGATCAGCGTGCTCTTGTCCACGGCCGGCTTGTCGGCCTGCACTGCCACCGCGGCCGGCGTCGTCTCGACCGGAGTACCGGTGTCGTGGTTCAGCGGGCCGGCGGCGAGGCCACCGGCGACGGCGAGACCAGCGATACCCAGAACGCTCTTCCGCATGATGGTGTTCATCAGACAAGCTCCATTCGGGGGGTCGACACACACGCGCGTCGTGGGGGACGACATCGCGTGCGGGCACCTCGACAGGCGCTCAAAGTCCTTGGGGGCCCGGCAGCACAGGCGACACAGGTTCGCGGCGCCGGGACCATGTGCAACGACCGCCCACCGGCCGGCATTCCGACCCACGCGATCCGCCTCGGGCCTGGCAGCGGGGGGTGCTGCTGCGGTCGTACAGAGGGTGTAACGACCCCGCCCCGGCCACCATTCCCCGGTCACGCCCGGCTCCCGGTCGGGGGTGGAAGCCGTGTCCGGAGTAGCCATCGGTGTCCGGATCCGGGTGACCCGCGTCCGGGTCGGGGTGACGCGTCGTGGGGGTCGGTCGCCGGTGGCGGATTCGGCGGTCGTCGCCGCGCGGTGACGGTCGTTCGCCGGACAGGTGTCGGTGGCGACCGAGCCCGGGGACCGTGCGGACGCTACGGACCTGACCGCACGGATGGATCAGGCTCCCGCCGGCGGATCCGGGCCTGAGCCACATGTGCGATCAAGTCCGTAGCGGTCGGACAAGGGTCGGCGGCGGGGCGGGCGCGCTTCGGGCACTCCGGGAGATGCCCCGGGACCAGCCGGCTGCCGAGCATGAGGTCGACGGGCGGGCGATCGGCGAGGGGCGCCGTACCGCTCGGGGAGGGACGGTGACGCCCACCACATCAGATACGGAACGGTTCCGTATCGGAAAGGTGGGACCTATGCTCAGGCGCATTACGAGTCAGACCCGTATCGTATTTGGCGCGTGCGGGTGCACCGGGGGGAGAACCGGACATGGAACCGCACGGGAACACCGGACATCCGAGACGATGGGCGATCCTCGGGGTGCTGGTCATCAGCCTGCTCGTCGTCGTCCTCGACAACACCATCCTCAACGTCGCGCTGCGCACCCTCGCCGACCCGGTGCACGGCCTCGGCGCGAGCCAGGGCGAGCTGGAGTGGTCGATCAACTCGTACACGCTGGTCTTCGCCGGGCTGCTGTTCACCTTCGGCGTGCTCGGCGACCGCAACGGGCGACGCCGCTTCCTGCTGATCGGCCTCGCGCTCTTCGGCCTGGCGTCGCTGCTGTCGGCGTACGCCCAGAACCCCGCGCAACTGATCGCGGCGCGCGCGCTGATGGGCGTCGGCGGCGCGGCGATCATGCCGGTGACCCTGTCGATCATCTCCAACGTCTTCGACCCCCGGGAGCGGGCCCGGGCGATCGGCATCTGGGCCGGCGCGGTCGGCCTGGCGGTGGCGATCGGACCCATCCTCGGCGGCGCGCTGCTGGAGAACTTCTGGTGGGGCTCGGTCTTCCTGATCAACCTGCCGGTGGTGGCGATCGGCCTCGTGCTGGTCGCGGTGCTGGTGCCCGAGTCGCGTGACCCCCACCCGGGGCGCGTGGACCTGCTCGGCGTGCTGCTCTCGGTGGTCGGCCTGGTCGCCCTGACCTACGGCATCATCGACGGCGGCGAGCACGGCTTCGGCCGTCCGGTCGTCTGGGCGGCCATCGTCGGCGGCCTGGCGGTGCTGGCCTGGTTCGTCGCCCACGAGCGGCGCAGCGACCACCCGTCGCTGGACGTCCGGCTGTTCCGGGTGCCCCGCTTCGCCGCCCCGGTGGCGATCGTCGGACTGGTCTTCTTCGCCGCGATGGGCGTGCTCTTCTTCAGCTCCTTCTACCTGCAACTGGTCCGTGGCTACAGCCCGCTGGAGACCGGCCTGCTCTTCCTCCCCTTCGCCGGCGCCCAGCTGGTCTTCGCGCCGCGCAGCGCGGCGATGGTCCGCCGCTACGGCGGCCGGGCCGTCGCGGTGGTCGGGCTGGCGTTGACCACGGTGGCCCTCGGCGCGCTCGCCGTCGTCGGCGAGACCACGCCGATCTGGGTCGTCCTGCTCTTCTTCTTCCTCCAGGGCGCCGGGATGGCCAACATCATGCCGCCGGCCACCGAGTCGATCATGTCGGCGCTGCCCCGGGAGAAGGCCGGCGTCGGCTCCGCGGTCAGCAACACCATCCGTCAGGTCGGCGGCGCGCTCGGCGTGGCCGTGCTCGGCTCGGTGCTCTCCGCGCTCTACCGCGCGGACATCGCCACCGCCGTCGACGCCCTGCCCGCCCCGGCCCGGGAGGCCGCCACCGAATCCATCGCCGGGGCGTACGCGACGGCCGCGCAGCTCGGCCCGGCCGGGCCGGCGCTGATCGCGGCGGCCAACGAGTCGTACGTCTCGGCGATGCACTGGGCGGCGGGGCTCGCCGCGGCGGTGGCCGCCCTGGGCATCCTCGTGGTGCTGCGCTGGATCCCCGGCCGGGCGGCCGAACCGGCCGCCACGTCGGTGCTCGGCGAACGGGAGTTGGCCGGAACCGCGTAGGTTCGGGGACAATGTCTGACATGACTTCCACTGCCGATGCTCCGCGGTCGCCCGGCCGGCCGCGGAGCGTCCGCGCGGACGAGGCCATCGTCGAGGCCACCCTCGACCTGCTCGCCGAGGGCAGCACCGTCGAGGCGCTGTCCATCGAGGCGATCGCCGCCCGCGCCGGCGTCGGCAAGGCCACCATCTACCGGCGCTGGCCGGGCAAGGACGCCCTGCTGCTGGACGCGCTGCGCCGGCTCAAGGGGATCGTGCCGCAGCCCGCGGGCCACTCCGTCCGCGACGACCTGGTGCTGCTGGTCGGCGCCGTCGGGCACCACATCGACCCGCGCGCCCGGAAGATCATGCCGTGCCTGGTGCCCGAGGTGAACCGGAGCCCGGACCACTTCCAGCTCTACCAGAACATCATCGAGCCCCGCCGGCAGCTCATGCGTGAGGTGCTGCGACGTGGCGTGCGCGACGGCGACCTGCGTGCCGATCTGGACATCGAGCTGACCATGGCACTGCTCACCGGGCCGATGCTGATCCAGCGGATGCTGCGCTGGCACCCGGAGCTGGACGACCGGATCCTGCCCGAGAAGATCGTCGACGGGGTGCTGGAGGGCATCCGCGCCCGCTGAGGATCAGCCCGGCGACCGCAACCGGTGCAGCCGCAGCGCGAGCTGCACCTCCAGCGCCCGCTCCGGCTTCTGCCAGTCCGCGCCGAGCAACTGGCCGACCCGCTCCAACCGCTGGGTGACCGTGTTGACGTGCACGTGCAGCTGCTCGGCCGCCCGGGCCAGGCTGCCGCCCACCCCGAAGTACGCCTCCAGCGTCCGCACCAGCGCGGTGCCCCGCCGCGCGTCGTAGTCCACGACGGGCCCGACCGTGGCGGTGAGGAACCGGGCCACGTCCTGCTCGCCCTGGTCGCCGACGGTGCCCAGCAGCAGCCCGACGAAGCCCAGCTCGGCGGTGCTCGCCCCCTCACCGGTGCGCCCCAGCGCCCCGAGCGCGGTCAGGCAGCGGTCCGCCTCGGTGAACGTGGTGGCCAGCGCCGCCGGCCCCGAGGTCGGCCCGCTCGCCCCGGCGGTCACCGGACGGCCGGTCACCCGGGACAGGTCCCGGGCCACCGCGCGGGCGCTGCCGCCCGCGTCCCGACCGGGCAGCATCAGCACCACCCGGCCGTCGCGGGCCGCGGCCAGGCCACCCCGGGTCGAGGCGTACGTGGTGGCCCAGGAGAGCACCCGCTGCCGGGCGGAACCGGTCGCGGCGATCGCGTCGTCGCCGACCGCCACCAGCACGTGCGGCGCGTCCAGGTCGACGCCGAGGCGGCGGGCCCGACTGCGCAGCGCGTCGGTGTCCCGCAGCGGCCGGGCGATCAGGTCGTCGAGCAGCTCGCCCCGGACCCGCCCCTCGGCCTCGGCCACGGTACGGCGGAACAGCAGCAGCAGCGCCGTCACCAGCGACGCCCGCTCCAGGATCCGCTGGTCGGCGTCGACCAGCTCGCCGTCGGGGCGCAGCACCAGCGCCCCCAGGTTCTCCGCGCCGGCGACCACGGCGGCGTACCAGAGGGTGCCCCGGCGCACGCTGCGCCCCTCCGTACGCGAGGCGGCCACCGCCTCCACCAGGTCGGCCCGGTCCGGCTCGCCGATCTCGCCGACCCGGGCCAGCAGCCGGCCCTCGGCGTCCAGCGCCAGCAGCGCCCCGCCGAGCACCTCGGTGACCGCCGCCGCCACGTCCTCCATGCCGCCGCCACGCAGCACCAGCGCGGTCATCCGGTCGTGCGCGGCGGCGGCCCGCTCCACCGACGTGCTGTGCGCCCGGATGGTGGTGTTCGCCGCCGACAGCTCCGCCAGCGCCGAGCGGGTCTCGGCCAGCAGCCGCGCCGTGTCGATCGCCACCGCGGCGTGCGCCGCGAGGGAGACCAGCAGCGACACCTCCTCGCGGGCGAACGGCCGGGCCGACCGGTTCGCCGCGTAGAGCACCCCGATCACGCTCGACCCGAGCCGCAGCGGCACCCCGAGGATCGCCACCAGGCCCTCCTCACCGACCCCGGCGTCGATCTCGCCGGTGTGCCGGAACCGCTCGTCCTCCTGGTAGTTCGCGGTCACGTACGGGGTGCCGGACTGCGCCACCAGGCCGCCCAGCCCGTCGCCCATCTCCAGCCGCAGCCGCTGGAACTTCGCCGAGATCGAGCCGTCGGTGACCCGCATGTACGTGTCGCCGCGCTCCTCGTCGTTGAGCGTCATGTACGCGACGTCGGCGCCGAGCAGGTGCCGGGCCCGGTGCACGATCGCCCGCAGCACGTCGTCCAGGTCGCGCAGGCCGGCCAGGTCGCTGGCGGTGTCGTACAGGCCGGAGAGTTCGCTCTCCCGGCGGCGGCGGCGCTCCAGCAGGCCGCGTACCCGCAACGCGACCACCTTGGCGTGCTCCAGTTCGGCCAGCCGCTCCGGCGGCAGCCCGGCGGCCCGGGCGGCCACCAGCGGTCCCTCGAACTCGACCGCCGCGGCCTCCCGGGCGAGCAGTTCCAGGAACTCCACCGGCGACGACATGACGCTCATTGTGCGGGCAGCCACTAGTTCGCCGTCCAGCCCCCGTCGAGGGCGATCGACGAGCCGGTGATGAACGCCGCGGGCGGCGAGCAGAGGTACGCCACCAGTTCGGCGACCTCCTCCGGTTCGATCAGCCGCTTGATCGCCGCCCGGGCCAGCATGATCTTCTCGACCACCTCGTCCTCGCCGATGCCGTGGGTGGCCGCCTGGTCGGCGATCTGGCTCTCCACCAGCGGGGTGCGCACGTACGCCGGGTTGACGCAGTTGGCGGTGACGCCGTGCGCGGCGCCCTCCAGGGCCACCACCTTCGACAACCCCTCCAGGGCGTGCTTGGCGGAGACGTACGCCGACTTGTACGGCGACGCGCGCAGCCCGTGCACCGAGGAGATGTTGACGATCCGGCCCCAGCCCCGGGCGTACATGTGCGGCAGTGCGCGGCGGATCAGCCGGAACGGCGCCTCCACCATCACCCGGTGCAGGTGGGTGAAGCGTTCGGCGGGGAACTCCTGCACCGGCGCGACGTGCTGCAGGCCGGCGTTGTTGACGACGATGTCCACGTCGGCGTCGATCCGGTCCACCGCCGCCGGGTCGGCCAGATCGACCCCCTCGGCCCGGCCCCCGGCCTCGGCGGCCACCGCCTTGGCCGCCTCGACGTTGCGGTCCACCACCAGCACCGCCGCGCCGGCCGCCGCCAGCCGCAGGGCGCAGGCGCGTCCGATGCCGCTGCCACCACCGGTCACCAGGGCGCTACGACCGGACAGGTCGACGCGTACGACGTGGGGGACCGCCACGGGTTCTGCCGTCATGGCGCAAGAAGTTACGAGCTGTGTGGCCGGCGGCACATGGGGCGGCGACACATACTCCGCCCCGGGTCTGTGTGGACCTCGGCCCGGCGACCGGCGTCGGCCCGGCTCCACCGGCCGGAACGGCACCGTCACAGGGGCGTGCCATGCTGCCGGCACGCGCCGCCGGCCTCTCGGCCCGCGCGGCGTGTCCCGGACGGCGGCCGTCGGCGGGCACCAGTAGGGTGTCGAACACACGTACTGCTGGCGGCTGGGGGAGGAGGCGGCGTGCGCGTGCTCGGCGTCGACCCGGGGCTGACCCGGTGCGGAGTCGGCGTGGTCGAGGGCGTGCCGGGGCGGCCCTGCACCCTCATCGCCTACTACGTCGTCTACACCGACCCCGGCGACGACCTGCCGCTGCGCCTGCTGCACCTGGACCGCTCCCTGACCGACCTGGTCGCCGAGCACCGGCCGGACGCCGTCGCCGTGGAGCGGGTCTTCAGCCAGCACAACGTCCGCACGGTGATGGGCACCGCCCAGGCCAGCGGGATCGCCGTGCTCGCCGGGGCACGCGCCGGCCTGCCCGTGCAGACGTACACGCCCAGCGAGGTCAAGGCGGCGGTGACCGGTTCCGGCCAGGCCGACAAGAAGCAGATGACCACCATGGTGACCCGGCTGCTGCGGCTGCCCGAGCCGCCGAAGCCCGCCGACGCGGCCGACGCCCTGGCCCTGGCCATCTGCCACGTGTGGCGTGGCGGCACGCGGTCCAAGATCGCCGCCGCCGCCGACCGGGTACGACGAGGAGGAGCGCGATGATCGCCAGCGTGCGCGGCACGGTGACCGCGACCGGTCCCGACCACGCGGTGGTGGAGGTCGGCGGGATCGGCCTGGCGGTGCAGTGCGCCCCCGGCACCCTCGCCGAGCTGCGGGTGGGCCAGCCGGCCCGGCTCGCCACCAGCCTGGTCGTCCGGGAGGACTCGCTCACCCTCTACGGCTTCGCCGACGACGACGCCAAGCAGCTGTTCGAGCTGCTCCAGACGGCGAGCGGGGTCGGTCCCCGGCTGGCCCAGGCGGTGCTCGCCGTGCACACCCCCGACGCGGTCCGCAAGGCGATCGCCAACGCCGACACCGCCGCCCTGACCCGGGTGCCGGGCATCGGCAAGAAGGGCGCCGAGCGCCTGGTGCTGGAGCTGCGCGACCGGATCGGTCCGGTGCCGGTCGGCGCCGACGGCGCGGCCGGGGTCACCGGTGGGGCGTGGCCCGAGCAGGTCCGTCAGGCCCTGGTCGGGCTCGGCTGGACGGCCGCCCAGGCCGACCAGGCGGTGGCGGCGGTCGCCGAGACCGTCGACGGGGAGACCCCGCCGGTGCCGGTCCTGCTCAAGCAGGCCATCCGGCTGCTGGGCCGGACCCGATGACCGGCGTGCGGACCGAGTCGGTGCGGTGGGCCCGGCGGCCGCGGACGCGGGGCGCCTCATGACCGGCGACGGTCTGGTCTCGGCGTACGCGGACGACGCGGAGCGGGACGCCGAGGCCAGCGTCCGGCCGAAGCGGCTCGACGAGTTCATCGCCCAGCACCGGGTCCGCGACCAGCTCGACCTGCTGCTCCAGGGCGCGATGCGGCGGGGGTCGCCACCCGACCACATCCTCCTCTCGGGCCCGCCAGGCTTGGGGAAGACGACGTTGGCCAACATCGTCGCCGCCGAGCTGGGCGCCGGCATCCGGGTGACCAGCGGCCCGGCGATCGAGCGCTCCGGCGACCTGGCGGCGATCCTGACCAGTCTCGCCGAGGGCGACGTGCTCTTCATCGACGAGATCCACCGGATCGCCAAGCCGGCGGAGGAACTGCTCTACAGCGCGATGGAGGACTTCCGGGTCGACGTGGTGGTCGGCAAGGGGCCGGGGGCCACCGCCATCCCGCTGGACGTCGAGCCGTTCACCCTGGTCGGCGCGACCACCCGCTCCGGGCTGCTCACCGGGCCGATGCGGGACCGGTTCGGCTTCGTCGCGCACCTGGACTTCTACTCCCCGGCCGACCTGGAGGCGCTGCTGCACCGCTCGGCCCGGATCCTCGGCGTGCCGATCACCGACGAGGGCGCGACCGAGATCGCCGGCCGCTCCCGGGGCACGCCCCGGATCGCCAACCGGCTGCTGCGCCGGGTCCGCGACTACGCCGAGGTCCGGGCCGAGGGCGTGGTCACCCTGGAGACCGCCCGGGCCGCGCTGACCGTGTACGACGTCGACGCGCTCGGCCTGGACCGGCTGGACCGGGCGGTGCTGACCGCGCTGGTGGACTCGTTCCGGGGCGGGCCGGTCGGGCTCTCCACCCTGGCCGTGGCGGTGGGGGAGCAGCCGGACACCGTGGAGGAGGTCTGCGAGCCCTTCCTGGTCCGGGCCGGCCTGCTGGCCCGTACGCCCCGGGGCCGGGTCGCCACCGAGGCGGCCTGGCGTCACCTGGGTCGTACGCCGCCAAATGGTACATTTGGCGCTGATGCCTCGCCCGTGCCCGATCTGTTCTCCGCCGCGCCCGATCAGCCGTGATCCGAACGTGATCTGCACCGCATTCGGCGTTCTCAGGCGCAGGGATTAGACTCGCCGCGGTCTGTACAGGATGTGAGAATCCGCCTCCGCTCCGGCGCTTCGTGCCGGTCGGGGGCCAATGGGAAGGTCGCACACCGTGCTTTACGCAGCACAGTCCGGCGGAGGCGCCGGTGGTCTGACGCCGATCATCATGATCGCCCTGCTCTTCGGGGTCATGTACTTCATGATGATCCGGCCGCAGCAGAAGCGCCGCCGCGAGGCCGAGGCCATGCAGAAGGCGCTCGCCCCCGGTGACGAGGTCGTCACCATCGGCGGGCTCTACGGCACGGTCACCGGGGTGGACGACGACACCGTGCTGCTCGAGGTGGCCCCCGGCGTCCAGACCCGCTACGCCCGGCCGGCGATCGCCCGGGTGGTCAAGCAGGCCGAGCGCGCCGAGACGACCGAGCCGGTCGCCGAGGACGCGGACGCCGTCAAGGAGTGAACGCCGCGCCCGCCCTCCCGTGCGGAGGGCGGGCGTGACGTGACAACTGGATAGGTGGGCCGGCGTCCGACGCCGGCACGCGCGACCGTCCGTACGACGCCCCCGCGTCGGCGGTGGGCCGCCGTGCCGACCGCGGGTTCCGGCCCCGGAGAGCACGTCGGCCGGGGCCCCCGGTCCGACCTCGCCGCCGCCGCACCGGCGGCGCGACCGTTACAGGGAGACAGACAGCCGTGGCACCACCTCAGGGACAGATGCGCCCCGGACGGCAACTCGCCGTACTCGGGCTCATCTTCGTCGTCCTCTATCTTCTGGTGTTCTTCTCGGGCGGGGCGAGCGGCGGCTGGAAGGACCGGCTGGAGCCCCGGCTCGGCCTGGACCTGATCGGCGGCACCCGGCTCACCCTGGAGGCCACCAACAGCATCGACGGCAAGCCGCCGACCTCGGAGAACCTGGAGGAGGCCCGGCGGATCATCGAGAACCGGGTCAACGCCTACGGTGTGGCCGAGGCCGAGGTGGTCACCGAGGGCGACCGGAACATCGTCGTCTCCCTGCCCGGTCAGAACCGCGAGCTGAACGACGTCGGTAGCGCCGCGGAGCTGCGGTTCCGCAAGGTGCTCAAGGCCACCGACGGCAGCGGCGCGGTGACCGCCCCGGCGGCGACCCCGACCCCGGCGCCGTCCGGCAGCGCCTCCCCGGCCCCGTCCGGCAGCGCGTCGGCCTCGCCGAAGGCGTCCGCGTCGGCCAAGGCCACCGCCTCGCCGAGCGCCGGCGGCCAGGGCGGCGGCGCCCCCGCGCCGAGCGCCAGCGCCAGCCCGTCCGCGTCGGCCTCGCCGAGCGCGCCGGCCGCCTCGCCGAGCGCCAGCGCCGCGCCCGTGTCGCAGAGCGTCGAGGAGCAGCGCAAGGCCGTCGAGCAGAAGGTCGGCGCCGCCGCCTGGGCCGCGGCGAGCGCGCTGCAGGCCCCGGCCGACTTCACCGCCGACCCGTCCCTGGCGGAGAAGCTCAAGCCGTTCGGCACGCTCTCCCCGGCCGAGGTCGCGGTGCTGACGCCGCAGATGCAGTTCAACGTCCCCACCATCACCTGCGCCCAGCTCGACAAGCGTCCGGCGGCGTCGATCAAGGACGAGAAGCAGCAGGCGGTGGCCTGTGAGGGCGGCGCGGCCAAGTACCTGCTCGACGTGGCCAAGGTCGTCGGCACCGACGTCGACGACGCCGACGCGGTGCTCGACCAGACCAGCCAGTGGGTGGTCAGCCTCAACTTCACCGGCACCGGCCAGGACAAGTGGACCGCGCTGACCCGCGAGGCGTTCAACAACGAGGGCGGCGCCTGCGACCAGAGCGCGCTCGGCCAGGACGGCAAGTGCCGGGTGGCGGTCGTGCTGGACAACGAGATCGTCTCCTCGCCGGAGATCCAGGGCGTGCTGACCGGCGACTCGCAGATCACCGGCAGCTTCACCCAGAAGGACGCCGGCGAACTCGCCGGCAACCTGCGCTACGGCGCGCTGCCGGTGACCTTCGTGCCGCAGGAGCAGCAGAACGTCACGGCCACCCTGGGTGAGAGCCACCTGCGGGCCGGTCTGCTGGCCGCCGGCATCGGCATGCTGCTGGTCATCATCTACTCGTTCTTCTACTACCGGCTGCTCGGCTCGGTCATCTTCCTGAGCCTGGTGCTCTCCGCGCTGCTGGTCTTCGGCGCGCTGGTGGTCCTCGGCCGGCAGATCGGCTTCACCCTCACCCTCGCCGGCATCGCCGGCATGATCGTCTCGCTCGGTGTGGCGGCGGACTCCTTCGTCATCTACTTCGAGCGACTCAAGGACGAGATCCGGGAGGGGCGCAGCCCGCGCAGCGCGGTGCCGCGCGCCTGGATCCGGGCCCGCCGGACGATCATCTCGGCGAACGCGATCACCCTGATGTCCGCCGTGGTGCTCTACGTCGTCTCGGTCGGCGCGGTGAAGGGCTTCGCCTTCGCCCTGGGCCTCGCGACGATCCTCGACCTGGTCGTGGTCTTCCTCTTCCGGCACCCGATCATGACGATGTTCGCCCGTACCCGGGCGTTCCTCTCCCCACGGGTCAGCGGTCTCGGCCGGGCCCTGCCGGCGCGGACCGAGCAGGCCAACCCCCGCAACCCGCGTGTCAAGGAGGCCTGAGATGGCTGGAAGTGGTCTCGCGAGCCGGCTCTACCGCGGTGAGGCCGGACTCGACATCGTCGGCCGGCGCAAGCTCTGGTTCGCCGTCGCCGGCCTGCTGGTGCTGGTCTCCGTGCTCAGCTTCACGGTGCTCAAGTTCAGCCTCGGCATCGAGTTCGCCGGCGGCAACTCGTTCCAGGTGCCGGCGAGCGTCGGCACCCTGGAGCAGACCGAGGAGGAGGTCGACAAGGCGCTGGCGGCCACCGGCAGCGGCGCCGAGGTGGTGACCGCCCAGAAGGTCGGCAGCACCAGTGGCGAGTACTACGAGGTGCGCACCTCGCAGCTCAACCAGGAGCAGGCGACCGACGTCAAGAACGAGCTGGCCGGCGCGTTCGGCATCAACGCCGACCAGATCAGCGGCAACCAGGTCAGCGAGGCCTGGGGCGACCAGGTCACCTCCCGGGCCCTGCTCGGCCTGGTCATCTTCGTGCTCGTCGTGGCGGTCTACCTGATCCTGCGCTTCGAGTGGCGGATGGCCGCCGCGGCGATCGCCTCGCTGTTCATGAACCTGATCCTCACCGCCGGCATCTACTCGCTGGTCGGCTTCGAGGTCACCCCGTCGACGGTCATCGGCTTCCTCACCATCCTGGGCTTCGCGCTCTACGACGTGGTGGTGGTCTTCGACAAGGTGCAGGAGAACACCCGGGGCATCACCGCCAACAACAACCAGACGTACGGTGAGGCCGCGAACCTGGCGTTGAACCAGAGCCTGATGCGGTCGCTGAACACCTCGGTGGTCGCCCTGCTCCCGGTCGGCGGTCTGCTCTTCATCGGCGCCGGCCTGCTCGGCGCGGGCACCCTGAAGGACCTGGGTCTGGTGCTCTTCGTCGGTATGGCGGTGGCGTTCCTGACCTCGATCCTGCTGGCCACCCCGCTGCTGGTGCTGCTGAAGAACCAGGAGCCGCGGATCCAGGCCCACAACAAGCGGGTGCTGGCCCGGCGGGGCGCGCTCGCCCGGGGCGAGATCACCCCGAAGGGCGCCCCCCGGCCGGCCGCCGAGGCCGACGCCGAGGCGATCGACCCGGAGGCGGCGGCCCTGGCCGGCAGCGCGCCGAAGGTCGGCGCCCGCCCCGCCGGCAAGCGTGCCGGCGGCGGCGCGCGGGGCGGCCGTCCCAGCGGTGGCGGGGGCAACCGGCCCGGTGGCGCCAAGCGGCGCTGACCGGCCCGGCCGGACCCGGTAGGAGACGAACCGGCGGCGTCCTTCATGCTGTGCGAGCGGCATGGAGGACGCCGTCGTCGCTTGAGAGGGAGCACCACCGTGACGGAGACGCACAGCGCCGGGGTACGGGGAGACAGCGGCCCGGAGGTCGCCCGGCTGGTGGCCAGCCGGGTGCTGGACGTGCCGGACTTCCCGAAGCCCGGCGTCATGTTCAAGGACCTGATGCCGCTCTTCGCCGACGGCGAGGTGTTCCGCGAGGTGATCGACGGGATCGTCGAGTACCACGGGCGTGACTCGTTCGACATCGTGGTGGGCATCGAGGCGCGCGGCTTCGTGATCGCCGCCGCGATCGCGTACGCCACCGGGGTGGGCGTGGTGCCGGTGCGCAAGGCCGGCAAGCTGCCCCGGGCCGCCTACTCCGCGTCGTACGCCCTGGAGTACGGCGAGGCGACCCTGGAGGTGCACCAGGACGCCTTCACCGCCGGGCACCGGGTGCTGGTGGTGGACGACGTGCTGGCCACCGGGGGCACCGCCGAGGCGACCCTGGACCTGGTGGAACGGGCCGGCGGCACGGTCGCCGGGTTCACCGTCCTGCTCGAGTTGGGCTTCCTGGAGGGCCGCAAGAAGCTCGCCGGCCGCCCGGTCCATGCCCTGCTGACCGTTTGACCCGGGCGCCGTCGGAGGGAGCCGGCACGGACCGTCCGGCGGAGCGGCGCGGCACCCACCGTGCGGGTAGCATTGCCCTTTGCTGACGGGGCGGGTCCACCGCCCCTCGGACGCGAGGACCGGCCGGCGCACCCTGCCGGCGCGGAACAACACCGGCCCGGTGGCCGGTTGAAGAAGGCGTCGACCGCACGGTCGACGTGTTCCCGGCGAGCGGTGAGGAGGCCGGTGTCCCACGATGTCGTCCCTCCGGTGGAGGGCACGGTGCACCCGACAGGCGATGCTGACGGCTCGGTGACCGAGCGCAAGGGCACCCCGCCGGCCCGGGTGGCGGGTGACGGCGCGACTCCCGAGGCGGCCGGTCCGGCCGGCGCCGGGACGGTGGCGCTGCCGGCCGACGGCGACCCCTCGCCGAGCGGCGGTTTCGCGCTCTCCAACGCGCCGACCGGCCGCCGGGTGCGCGCCCGGCTGGCCCGGTTCAACGCGCCCTGGCAGAGTTCCCAGGTCAGCGAGGTGCTGGAACCGCTGATCGCCACCCACCGCGAGAACCACCCCAAGGCGGACGCGCGGCTGTTGCAGCGCGCGTTCGACACCGCGGCACGCTGGCACTCCGGGCAGTACCGCAAGTCCGGCGACCCGTACATCACCCACCCGCTGGCGGTGGCCACCATCCTGGCCAACCTCGGGATGGACACCACCACCCTGGTCGCCGCGCTGCTGCACGACACGATCGAGGACACCGAGTACACCCTCGACCAGATGCGCGCCGACTTCGGCCCGGAGGTGACCCTCCTGGTCGACGGTGTGACGAAGCTGGACAAGGTCAAGCTGGGCGACGCGGCCAAGGCCGAGACGATCCGCAAGATGGTCGTCGCGATGGCCAAGGACCCGCGGGTGCTGGTGATCAAGCTGGCCGACCGGCTGCACAACATGCGGACCCTGACCTTCCTGCCCCGCCCGAAGCAGGAGCAGAAGGCGAAGGAGACGCTGGAGATCCTGGCCCCGCTGGCGCACCGGCTGGGTATGAACACCATCAAGTGGGAGCTGGAGGACCTCGCCTTCGGCACCCTGTTCCCCAAGCGGTTCGAGGAGATCAACCGGCTGATCGGGGAGCACCAGCCGCAGCGCGAGGCGCTGCTGCGCCAGGTCACCCAGAAGGTGTCGACCGACCTGAAGGCCGCCAAGATCAAGGCGGAGACGACCGGGCGGCCGAAGCACCTCTACTCGATCTACCAGAAGATGATCGTGCGGGGTCGCGACTTCAACGACATCTACGACCTGGTCGGGGTGCGGATCCTGGTCGACACGGTGCGTGACTGCTACGCGGCGCTGGGCGTCATCCACGCCAACTGGCAGCCGGTGCCGGGGCGGTTCAAGGACTACATCGCCATGCCCAAGTTCAACATGTACCAGTCGTTGCACACGACGGTCATCGGGCCCACCGGCAAGCCGGTGGAGATGCAGATCCGCACGTACGCCATGCACCGCACCGCCGAGTTCGGCATCGCCGCGCACTGGAAGTACAAGGAGCACAAGGGCACCCAGATCGTCGGCCCGCCGGCGCACATCGACGAGATGACCTGGCTGCGCCAGCTGCTGGACTGGCAGCGGGAGGCGGCGGACCCGAGCGAGTTCCTGGACGCGCTGCGCTTCGACCTGTCCAGCCAGGAGGTGTACGTCTTCACCCCCAAGGGTGACGTCATCCCGCTGCCCACCGGGTCGACGCCGGTGGACTTCGCGTACGCGGTGCACACCGAGGTGGGGCACAAGTGCATCGGCGCGCGGGTCAACGGCAAGCTGGTGCCGCTGGAGTCGACGCTGTCCAACGGCGACGTGATCGAGATCTTCACCTCGAAGTCCGACACGGCCGGCCCGACGCAGGACTGGTTGGGCTTCGTCAAGAGCCCGCGCGCCCGTACCAAGATCCGCCAGTACTTCAACAAGGAGCGGCGCGAGGAGGCGATCGAGGCCGGCAAGGACGCGATCGTCAAGGCGATGCGCAAGCAGGGCATGCCGTTGCAGCGGATGCTCACCTCGGACGCGCTGATGGCGATCGCCCGGGACCTGCACCTGGCCGACGTCGCCTCGCTCTACGCGGCGGTCGGTGACAGCCAGGTCTCCGCCCAGTCCGTGGTGCAGAAGCTGATGGCCACGTACGGCGGCGAGGAGGGCGCGGCGGAGGACATCGCCGAGACCGCCGTCGCCACCCGTCCGCCGCGCAGCCGGGCCAGCAGCCACGACCCCGGTGTGGTGGTCCGCGGCGTCAGCGACGTCTGGATCAAGCTGGCCCGCTGCTGCACCCCGGTGCCGCCGGACGCGGTCTTCGGGTTCGTCACCCGCTCCGGCGGGGTGAGCGTGCACCGCGACGACTGCGCCAACGCCGAGGACCTGAAGGCGCAGAGCGAGCGGGTGGTCGAGGTGAGCTGGAAGCTCACCTCCGCCTCGACGTTCCTGGTCGCCATCCAGGTGGAGGCGTTGGACCGGCACAAGCTGCTCGCCGACGTCACCCGGGTGCTCTCCGACGAGCGGGTCAACATCCTCTCCGCCACCGTCACCACCACCCGGGACCGGGTCGCGGTGAGTCGGTTCAGCTTCGAGATGGCCGACCCGAAGCACCTCGGCCATCTGCTGGCCGCGGTCCGCAAGGTCGACGGCGTCTTCGACGCCTACCGGGTCACCTCGGGGGCCTGACCGGCCGCCCGACAGGGGCAGGACGAGAAAGCGCCCGCCGGCTCCAGCCGGCGGGCGCTTCGTCGTACGGGGATCAGCTCTGGATCTCGCTCATGGTCAGCTTGGTGATGACGACCTCCTTCTTGGGGTGGCCGCCGCCGGCCTGCTGCGCGAAGGCCTTGTCGTCGCCGGCCGCCGCTACCTGCTTGACCAGGTCCATGCCGCCGGTGATGGTGCCCACGACGGTGTAGTTCGGGTCGAGCTGCGAGTCGCCGTAGACGATGAAGAACTGGCTGCCCGTGCTGCCCGGCTGACCCGAGTTGGCCATCGCGATGACGCCCTCCGGGTACGCGGGGCGCTTGTCGGTGGGCAGGTTCTCCTCGGCGAGGTTGTAGCTCGGGCCGCCGGTGCCGTCGGTCTCGCGCCAGCCCTTGCCGGTGGCGCTCGGGTCGCCGCACTGCAGGACCTTGATGCCCTCGGTCACCAGCCGGTGGCACTTGGTGTTGTCGAAGAAGCCCTTGCTGGCCAGGTGGGTGAAGCTGCCGGCGGTGCAGGGGACCGCCGACCGGTCGAGCTTGGCGGTGATCGGGCCCAGGTTGGTGTCGATCGTCATGGTCTGGGTGCCCTTGTTGGCCTGCTGGTTGGTCGGCAGGCCGACGTCCTTGATCTGCTTGGACCGGGCGTCGGCGGGCACCTCGTTGTACACGCACTGGGAGAAGCCCGCGGCGGTGGTGGTGCCGCCCTGCTCGTCGTCGTCACCGCCGAGGGTGGTGGCCAGCCAGACGGAGCCGGCGACCACGAGCACCAGGACCGCGGCGGCCCCGACGATGGCCTGCGTCTGCCGGCGCTTGCGGGCCCTGGCCGCGCGCTCGGCCATCTCCCGCTCGAGTCGGGCCCGCGCCGCCGCGCGCTGCCGCTCTCTCGTGGACGTCACGGTGACTCCTCCTGGACTATCTGCGCGGTCGCTGCCGCGTACGGGTGGTCTGTCCGGTTCAGCCGGCGCTGGGGCTGGCCGACGGGGCGCCGGAGGCCGGGCCCGTCGGAGCCGGGGCGGCCTGGGTCGTCGGCTCGCCGACGGTGAGCTTCTGCAGCACCACGTCGGTCTTGGGCTTGACCTTGGCCCCGGTCCCATTGTCCACGGTCGGGAGCGCGCCGATCTTCTCGATCACGTCGAGCCCGCCGGTGATCCGCCCGATGACCGGGTACGTCGGCTTTGCCGGGTTGAAGTCCTTGAAGAAGATCAGGAACTGGCTGCCGTTGGCGCCCGGCGGGTTGGCGATCATGGCGACCGTGCCCTTCGGGTACGCCGGCGCCTGGCCCGGCGCGGGGCTGGCCGACGGGCTCGGCTCGGACGCCGCCGGGACGTTCTCGTCGTAGAAGGAGTACGACGGGCCGCCCAGGCCCGTGCCGCTCGGGTCGCCGCAGCGCAGCGCGCCCTCGGTGGTGATCTCGTGGCACTTGGTGTTGTCGTAGAACGACTGGCCCGCGAGGTGGGCGATGCTGGCCGCGGCGCAGGGCGCGCCGGCGAGGTCCAGCTCGGCGGTGACCGGGCCGCCCTGACCGAGGTTGATCGTCATGGGTCGGGTGCCGGTGGTGGGCAGGCCGGTGGTGGCCGGGGTGCCCACGTCACGGAGGTTGGTGTTCGCGGCGGCGTCCTGCGGGGTCCAGAGGCAGACGTCCTGGGCGGTGTTCTTTGCCGGGTCCCGGTCGAACGCGCCGAGGCCCCACGCCGCACCGACCACGATCAGCGCCAGCACGACCGCGGCGCCCACACCGGCCTGGATCTGCCGGCGGCGACGCGCGCTCGCGGCCCGGCGGGCCAACTGCCGGTCGAGCTTGGCGCGCGCCAGTTTGCGCTGCCGGTCCCTGCTGGAAGCCACCCGTGCTCCCCTTCCTCTACCCTGGTCGTCACCGGCGCCTCGCGGCCCCTCGGCCGCCGTGGGGCGGGTGCGCCACGCCACACGCCCGCCAGAGTGTACGGGTAGCCGCTGGGAAAGTGGTGTACGAGGTCCGGACCGGTTTATCAAAGCGCGTCACTGTGGCCGGTGGGGTCGACGCGACGGGTGGGCCGGGAATATCGGATCGCCGCGGCGACTAGGCTGGCCGTGGGTACGACGACTCGACGGAAGGGGAGCCACCGTGCTCGTGGCCGGCTTTCCCGCGGACGCCTTCGGCACCAACTGCTACGTGGTGGCGACCGCGCCGGGGGAGCAGTGCGTGGTGGTCGACCCCGGCATCGGGGTGCTCGACCGGCTCGACGCCGTGCTCGCCGAGCACCGCCTGCACCCGGCCGCCGTGCTGCTCACCCACGGCCACCTCGACCACACCTTCTCCGTCGCGCCGGTCTGCGGCGCCCGGGGCATCCCCGCGTACGTCCACCCGGACGACCGGGAGCTGCTCGCCGACCCGGCCAAGGGGCTCTCGGCGGACCTCGCCCAGCTCTTCGGTGGCCGGCTGCCGTACACCGAGCCGGACGACGTGGCCGAGCTGACCGACGGCGCGACCCTGGCGCTGGCCGGGTTGGAGATCACCGTCGACCACGCCCCGGGCCATACCGGCGGGTCGGTGCTGTTCCGGATGCCCGGCGCCGGCTCGCCCTGGGAGGCGGAGCAGATCTGTCTCTCCGGCGACGTCCTGTTCGCCGGCTCGATCGGCCGCACCGACCTGCCGGGCGGCAGCATGCCCCGGATGCTGTCCAGCCTGCGGGAGAAGGTCCTCCCGCTGGCCGACGACACCGTCGTCCTGCCCGGCCACGGCCCCGCGACCACCATCGGCCGCGAGCGCGCCACCAACCCGTACCTCGTCGAGGTGGCGGGGACCGCGCGCCCGGCCGCGCCCACCCGCGGCCTGTAGCCGCCGCGACCCACGACCTGCCCGCGCGCGTCCGCGCGCACGGAGACTCTGCCGCGCAGCGCGCGGCCGCCAAGGGAGTACGCCATGAGCAAGCCCACGCCCATCTCCGGCTTCCCGGAGTGGACGCCCGCGCAGCGGATGATCGAGCAGTTCGTCCTCGACCGGATCCGCGCCACCTTCGAGCTGTACGGCTTCGCGCCGCTGGAGACCCGTTCCGTCGAGCCCCTGGACCAGCTGCTGCGCAAGGGGGAGACCTCCAAGGAGGTCTACGTGCTGCGCCGGTTGCAGGCCGACACCGACGGCCCGGCCGGTGACGACTCGCTCGGCCTGCACTTCGACCTGACCGTGCCGTTCGCCCGGTACGTGCTGGAGAACGCCGGAAAGTTGCAGTTCCCGTTCCGCCGCTACCAGATCCAGAAGGTGTGGCGGGGCGAGCGCCCGCAGGAGGGGCGCTACCGGGAGTTCCTCCAGGCCGACATCGACATCGTCGACCGGGACACCCTGCCGGCGCACTACGAGGCGGAGATGCCGCTGGTGATCGGCGACGCGCTGCGGTCGCTGCCGATCCCGCCGGTGCGCATCCAGGTCAACAACCGCAAGATCTGCGAGGGCTTCTACCGGGGCGTCGGGATCACCGACCCGGAGGCGGCGCTGCGCGCGGTCGACAAGCTCGACAAGATCGGCCCGGCCAAGGTCGCCGAACTGCTCGCCGAGACCGCCGGGGCGAGCGAGGCGCAGGCCAAGGCCGCCCTGGCGCTGGCCGAGATCTCCGCGCCGGACGCCTCCTTCGCCGACGCGGTGCGCGCCCTCGGGGTGAGCGACCCGCTGCTCGACGAGGGCGTCGAGGAGTTGACCGCGGTGGTGGAGACCGCCGCCGCGCACTCCCCGGGCCTCTGCGTCGCCGACCTGCGCATCGCCCGGGGGCTGGACTACTACACCGGCACCGTCTACGAGACGCAGCTGCTCGGCTACGAGCGCTTCGGCTCGATCTGCTCCGGCGGCCGGTACGACAACCTGGCCAGCGCCGGCGCGGTCCGCTTCCCGGGCGTCGGCATCTCGATCGGGGTGACCCGCCTGCTCGGCCTGCTCTTCGGGGCGAACGCGCTGTCGGTCTCGCGCAGCGTGCCGACCTGCGTGCTGGTCGCGGTCACCGCCGAGGAGGAACGCCCGGCGAGCAACCGGGTGGCCGAGGCGCTGCGTTCCCGGGGCATCCCCACCGAGGTGTCGCCGAGCGCGGCGAAGTTCGGCAAGCAGATCCGTTACGCCGAGCGACGGGGTATCCCGTACGTGTGGTTCCCCGGCGTCGAGGGCGACGAGGTGAAGGACATCCGCTCCGGCGAGCAGGTGGCCGCCGCGGCGGGGGAGTGGACGCCGCCCCGGGAGGACCTGAAGCCGCTGGTCAGCTGAACCATCGTTCGGTCGGGCCTGACCAGCCGTCAACCGGCGGAGCGGTTGGTCGGCCCGGCCACCCGTCGGCCAGGGATGACCGAAAGGTGATCACGGGATCGACGTACAGTGATGGCGGTCGTTGATCCACGTGCCAGAATGACCATCGTGTCATGGGTCGGTCACTGTCCGCTCTCGGTAGCTCATCTGGGCGGCGAGAGACGCGCCGACCGGCTCATGGTGATCCTGTTGGCACTGCACCGCGTCGGGTGCTTCGTCCCCGCCCTGGCGAGCGGTGCCCAGGGCCTCTACCACGACCGGCCGACCGAGCTGCTGCTGCTCGTCGTGGTGCTGGCGTGGAACGTGCTGCTGTTCCGCACCGCCTGCCGGTGGGGCTGGTTCCCCACGCCGATGGTCCACGTCGACCTCGCCCTCGCGGTGCTGGTGCTGGTGCTGGTCGCCGGCAGCCTGTCGACCGGCGGGGTGCTGTCCAACTGGGGCAACGGGGCGACCCAGGCCGCCGCGTCGCTCGCCGCCGCGGCGATCGTCCGGCCGTTGGCCGTCGTGGCCGTCGTCGCGGGGCTCGTCGTCGTCCGTACGGCCGTGGGCCTCGAGTTCGCCACCGACCCGTCGATGGTGGAGCTGCTGTACGCCGCCAACGGCATCGCCTGCTTCGCGTTGGCCGCCGGCTTCGGCATCCGCTACCTGCGGCGCGAGGGCCGTCACCTGGACCGGGTCAACGCCCAGCGGCTGGCGGCCGAGGCGGAGCGGGCCGCCGACCACGCCCGGTACGTCACCCGGATGGCCCACCACCGTGCCCTGCACGACACCGTGCTGACCACGCTGACGCTTATCGCGCGCGGCGGCGTGGACCACCGCGCGGCGCCGGTGCGGCAGCGGTGCGCCCGGGACGCCGACTACATCCGGGGCCTGCTCGCCGACCGGGGCGACGCCGGCTTCGGCACCCTCGGCGCGGCGCTGCGGGAGGTGGTGGGCGCGGTGTCGCTGCTCGGCCTGCGGGTGTGCTTCCGCGGTGACCTGATCCCGCCGGAGCTGCCGCCCCCGGTGGTGGACGCGCTGCGCGACGCGGTGCGGGAGGCGCTGAACAACGTGGTCAAGCACGCCGGTGTCGACGAGGCCTGGCTGACGGCGACCCACGAGGGGGGTGTGCTGCGGGTGACGGTGGTCGACCGGGGCCGCGGCTTCGAGGTGCGGACGGTGCCGCCCGGCTTCGGCTTCCGCCACTCGGTCGTCGACCGGGTCGCCGAGGTCGGCGGTCGGGTGCGCGTCTCCAGCGAGCCGGGCGCCGGCACCTGCGTGGAGCTGTCGTGGCCGCGGTGATCCGGGTGGCCGCGGTCGACGACGACCGGATGCTCCTCGACGGTCTCGCCAACTGGGTGGCCGGCGTGCCCGACCTGCGCCTCGTCGGCACCGGCGCCACGGTCGGCGAGCTGCTGCGGCAGGTGGTCGTACCGGTCGACGTGGTGCTGCTGGATCTGGTGCTGCGCGACCGCAGCGACGCGGCGGAGAACGTCCGCCGGCTCACCGCGCTCGGGTGCCGGGTGCTGGTGCTCAGCGTCTGGGCGCAGCCCGACCAGGTGGTCGCCACCTTCGCGGCGGGCGCCGGCGGGTACGTCACCAAGGACCACGACCTGGCGGCGCTCGCCGTGGCGATCCGCCAGGTGCACGCCGGGCAGCCGGTCTTCTCGACCGAGCTGGCCTTCGCCTGTTTGCGGGACACCCGCCCGGTGCGCCCCCAGCTCTCGCCCCGCGAGCGGGCCGTGCTGCTCGCCTACGCCTCCGGCATGACGCTCAAGCAGGCGGCCCGGCACCTGGGGATCAGGCCGGAGACCGCCCGGACCTACCTCGACCGGGTCAAGGCCAAGTACCACGACCTGGGCCGGCCCACCCGGACCAAGCTCGACCTGGCCGAGCGGGTCCGGGAGGACCAGCTGGAGGCCGGCTGACCGTCGGTCCGACCCCGCCCGCCGTGCGGCCCGGTGGGGACGGCGACCGGGGGCGGGGGCCGGCGGGACGGCACCCGGCACGGCCCCTGCTCCGCGGCGGCCGGCCGTGCCGGTCGCGCCGTGGCCCGGGCGCTGCGCCCGGTGGGGTTCCGGCCGGAGGTCGGCACGACGTCGATCCGCGTGGCCCGTTCCGGGCCGGTGTCGCGCCCCCTCCGCGGTGCGGCGTGCGGCCGTCGCCGAGGCCCGCACGCCGGCCGGGCGCGCCCGTGTCGCCGACCCCGACTGGCAGTCGGTCAACGTCGACGGGCTCTACTTCCGGTACGTCGTCACCACCTGTCCAGATGCCGGACGCCGGGCGCCGTCCCGGCGAGTCGCGCGTGCCGTGCCGGCACCCCGCCGAGGTCCGTGGACGCCGTCGTCGCCGCAGCTCGACGCGGTGCTGTCCCCCGCGACGGGGACACCCCGGCCGCGGCGCCGTCCCCACAAGGAGCGGCATGACCCGACCCCTGTCGATGGCTAGTTTGGGAGCGCCCCCATGGGGCGTGATCAATGCCTTGCGCGGGTCGGGCGCAGCCCGGCGCGTGAGGCCGGCCCACCGGTCGTCGCGTGGAAAGGCGAGCCCCGATGCCCCGATTGATCGACCTCGACGAGGCCGAGCAGCTCAGCACCGGACAGGTGCACGAGCTCTACCGTGCCCACGTCAGCCGCAGCCAGGTCTCCCTGATGACCACCTTCGGGTTCGGTCGGGAACTCGTCGAGCAGGCCGAGGGGGTGTGGATCCAGCTCCGGGACGGGCGGCGCATCCTCGACTTCTCCGGCGGCGTGGGGGTGCTCAACCACGGGCACAACCATCCCCGCATCCTGGCCGCCCGGCGCCGCTTCGCCGAGCGCCGCCGGATGGAGGTGCACAAGGCGTTCTTCTCGCCGTACCTGGCCGCGCTGAGCCACAACGTGGCGGCGCTGCTCCCCGGCGACCTGTCCGTGTCGTACTTTCCCAACTCCGGGGCCGAGGCCAACGAGGGCGCGGTCAAGATGGCGTACAAGTACCACGGCGGCCGGCGCAACACGATCCTGCGCGCCGACATCAGCTTCCACGGCAAGACCCTCGGGGCGGGCAGCCTCACCGGCTCCTCGGAGAACGCGTTCCGCTTCCCCGGCCTGCCCGGCATCGTCGTGCACCCGTACGGCGACCTGGCCGGCGTACGCGCCGCCGTCGACGCCGCCCGCACCGCCGACGGCGGCTGCGACGTGTACGCCATCCTCGTCGAGCCGTTCAGCGCCTCCACCATGCGGCACTGGTCCGGCGAGGACCTGCTCGCCCTGCAACGGCTCTGCCGCGAACAGGACATCATCCTGATCTTCGACGAGATCTACACCGGCTGGGGCAAGACCGGCAGCCTCTTCTACTTCATGCGGCACGAGGGGCTGCTGCCGGACATCCTCACCTACTCCAAGTCGCTCGGCGGGGGCAAGGCGTCCATCTCCGGCTACACCGCCCGGGAACCCGTCTTCCGCCGCGCGTACGACCGGCTCGCCGACGTGATCCTGCACAGCACCACCTACTACGGCTTCGGCGAGGAGACCGCCACCGCCGTCGAGGCGATCGACATCGTGGTCGGCGACGACTACCCCGCCCGCGCCCGGGCCCTGGAGGCGGTCCTGCGCCCCGGACTGGAACGGATCGCCAAGGAGCACCCGGACGTGGTCGGCCGGGTGGCCGGCGCCGGCGCGCTCTGGGGCGTCTTCCTCGGCGGCGGGCCGGCGGTCCTCGACCTCGCCGGCCGGCTGGTCCCCGGGTTCTCCCACGACCCGCAGTTCCGCACCAAGCTGATCACCCTCTCGGTGATCGCCCACCTGTTCCGCGAGCACCGGATCATGACCTACTACAGCCCGAACGCGGACAACCCGCTGATGGTCGCGCCCAGCCTGGTCGCCACCCCCGACGACGTCGAGCGCTTCCTGACCGGCCTGGACGCCACCCTGTCCCGGGGGCTGCCGAGACTGCTCGCCTCCTTCGTGCGGGAGCGGGTGACGTCCCGGTGGTGAGCGACGCCCACGTGGTGGTGACCGGCGCGTCCGGCATGCTCGGCGCGCACCTGGTCCGCCGGCTGCTCGACGACGGCCACCGGGTGCACGGCGTGGACCTGCTGCCGGCGGCGCACCGGCACCCGCGGCTGACCCACAGCCAGGGCGACATCCGCGACAGCGCGCTGCTGGCCCGGGCGTGCGCCGGCGCCGACGCGCTGGTGCACACCGCCGCCGCGCTGCCCAGCTACCCCGCCGAGATGATCCGCTCGATCATCGTCGACGGCACCGCGACGGTCCTCGGCGCGGCCCACCGGGTCGGGGTGCCCCGGGTGGTGCACATCTCCTCGACCGCCGTGTACGGGCTGCCCCGCCTCGTGCCCACGCCCGAGGAGCACCCCCGGGAGCCGGTGGACGCGTACACCCGGGCCAAGGTGGAGGCGGAGCTGCTGGCCGAGCGGTACCGCGCGGACGGCCTGTGCGTGCCGGTGCTGCGGCCGAAGACCTTCCTCGGCCCCGGGCGGATGGGCCTGTTCGCGATGCTCTTCGAGTGGGCCGAGGAGGGCCGGCACTTCCCGGTCCTCGGCCGCGGCGACGTCCGGGTGCAGATGTTCGCGATCGAGGACCTGGTCGACGCGGTGCTGACCGTGCTGCACGCCCCCGACGAGATCGCCGACGACACCTACAACCTGGGCGCCGCCGAGTTCGGCACGCTGCGCGAGGACTTCCAGGCGGTGCTGGACGCCGCCGGGCACGGCAAGCGGGTGATCGGCCTGCCGGCCGCGCCGGCCCTGGCCGCGCTGCGCGGCCTGGAACGCAGCGGGCTCTCCCCGGTGTACGGGCGGCTGCTGCACAAGCTGCGCGCCGACTCGTACGTCAGCATCGACAAGGCCCGCCGGCGGCTCGGCTTCGCGCCCCGACTGTCCAACCGGGACGCGATCCTCGCCACCTACCGCTGGTGGCGGGCGAACCGGGGCGCGGCGGTGACCGGCGACGGCCGGACCAGCCGGGAGCCGTGGCGGCAGGGCGCCCTCTCCCTCGCGAAGATCTTCTTCTGAGTCGGCCGGAGGTCCCCGATGCCCGTCGTCGACTCGGTACCCGCCCCATCCGCGGCCACCGGCGCCCCGGCCACCGTCGGCCCCGTCCGGCACCGCGACCTGCCCCGCCTGGCCGGCGACCTGGTCCGGCTGGTGCGCCCCACCCACTGGGTCAAGAGCCTGCTGGTGGTGCCGATCGCCCTGGTCGAGGTCACCGCCTGGAGCCCCGCGGTGCTGGTCCGCCTCGGCGGGGCGGTGCTGGCGTTCATGCTGGCCGCCGCCGCGGTCTACGTCGGCAACGACGTCGCCGACCGGCACCGCGACCGGCACCACCCGGTCAAGCGACACCGGCCGGTCGCCGCCGGCCGGGTCCCGGTGCCGCTGGCGTACGCCTGGTGCCTGGCGCTGCTCACCCTGCTGGCGCTGCTGCTGTACGCGGGCGCGGCCGGGCCGGCCTGGCCGGTGCTGGTCTACCTGGTGCTCAACGTCTGCTACAGCCGGGGGCTCAAGCACGTGCCGCTGGTCGAGGTCGGGGTGGTCGCCGCGGGCTTCGTGCTGCGGGTGGTCCAGGGGCACCTGGCCCTCGGCGTCGCGGCGTCCGGCTGGCTGCTGGTCACCGTCTTCGCCGGCTGCCTGCTGCTCACCGTCGGCAAGCGCCGGCAGGAGCTGCTGGACAGCGGGACGGCCCACCGCCCCGCGCTGCGCGGCTACTCCGTCGAGCTGGCCGGGCACCTGTTGCAACTCACCAGCGTCCTGGCGGTCACCGCCGGGCTGGTCTGGCTGCGCACCGAGGCTCCGTTCCACCCGTACGGGGAGGTGGCGATGCTGCTGTCCACCCCGTTCGTGCTCTACCTGATGTCCCGCTACCTGCAACTCGCCCTGGTCCGGCGCGCCGGCGGGGACCCGGTGCGCCTGCTGCTGCGCGACCGGGCCGTGCTGGTCGCCGGACTGCTCTGGGGCGCCACCCTCGCCACCCTGCTCGCCGTCGCCCAGTTCCCCGCGGTCGCCGCCCTGCTGTCCTGACCCGCCGTCCCATCGAGGAGAACCATGACGTCGCCCGGTCCGACGGTCTCCGTCATCGTGCCCAACTACAACCACGCCGACTCGCTGCCGCTGACGCTGCCGGCGCTGCTCGCCCAGACGCACGCCGCGACGGAGATCATCTTCGTGGACGACCACAGCACCGACGACTCGCTGCGGGTGGCCCGGTCCCTCGGGGTGCCGGTGCTGTCCACCCCGCGCAACAGCGGCCCGTCGGTGGCCCGCAACATCGGCGCGGCCCGGGCCCGGGGCGAGATCCTGCTCTTCGTCGACTCGGACGTGCAGGTGCCGCCGGACACCGTCGAGCGGGTGGTGCGGCTGCTGCGCGACGACCCGGACGCCGGCGCGATCTGCGGCACCCTCGACGACACCCCGCTGGTGCGCGACAGCCTGGTGCAGGAGTGTCGCTGCCTCCAGGCGCACTACTGGCGGATCAGCGCGCTGGGCGACGTCAGCTTCCTGTTCAGCGCGTTGTGCGCGATGCCGGCGCGGGTCTTCGCCGAGCTGGGACCGTTCCACGAGGGACTGCGCCAGACCGAGGAGGTCGAGTACGGCGAGCGGCTCAGCGCCCGCTACCCGATCCGGCTCACCGACGCCATCCACGGCCGGCACCGCGACGACCACCTCCTCTGGCCGTTGCTGCGCAAGGTCTTCCACCGCTGCCGGCTGCGGATGCCGTTGTACGCCCGACGCCGCCGGGCCGCGCAGGGATTCGAGACCGCCGCCCGGATGTGGGGCAGCGTCACCGCCTTCCTCGCCACCCTGGCCCTGCCCCTGCCGCTGCTGCTCGGGCCGGTCGGCCTGGCGCCGTCGCTGGCCCTCGCCGTGGCCTTCGTGGCCAGCGACGCCGGCATGTACCGGTTCGTGCTGCGCCGCCGGGGCCCCGGCCTGCTGCTGGTCTTCCTCGGGGTGCAGTGGCTGCTCAACCTCGCCATCGCCGGCGGCGCGGCGGCCGGCGCCGTCCAGTGGCTGACCTCCCGCTCGTTCCGGGGCCTCTACGACGGCGGGCCGCAGCCGCGGCGGGTGCCGGCGTGAGCGCAGCGCACCCGACCCCGCCCGGGGCCGCCGATCCGGCCGTGTCCGACGGCCCCGCCCCGCCCGACGCTCTCGGTCCGGTCGCGTCCGGCGCCGTCGGTCCGGCGGTGCCCGGGGTCGTCGGTCCGGTCGCGTCCGGCGCTGTCGGTCCGGCGGTGCCCGGGGTCGTCGGCCCGACCCCCTCCGGCGCTGTCGGTCCGGCGGTGCCCGAGGTCGTCGCCGCCGCGTCCGGTGCCGTCGGGCCGGCCGCGCCCCCGGTCGTCGGCGCTGTCGGGTCGGCGGCGGGCGGCCGGGCGACCGCGCCGACGGCCCGGACCCGGTGGTGCCCGGGCACCCGGCTGCTCGTCGCCGTCGCCCTCGGCTGGCTGCTGCTCACCGCGCTGCACCGGCTGCTCACCGGGCGCTGGTGGTTCTGGCTGCTGCCCGACCTGCTGCCCCCGGTGGCCTACGTCCTGGTGCCGGTGCTGCTGGCGCTCGCCGTCCCGGCCGCCCGGCTGCTGCGCCGGCCGGTGCCGTCGCGCCCCCGCACGGTGGTGCTGACCGCGGCCGCTCTCGCGCTCGGCCTCGGCCTGCCGGATGCCGGGCTCAACCGGTACGCCCTCACCGGCGGGCGGGTCGCACCGCCCGCCGACGCGCTCCGCGTGCTGGTGTGGAACACCGGGTACTGGGACCAGGACGACGACCCGGACGCCTTCCTGCGCTTCCTGGTCGCGCAGCGGGCCGACGTCTACCTGCTCCAGGAGCACCTGTACTGGGACGCCACGGCGGGGCTGCGCGGGGCGCGTCCGGCACCCGATCCGTCCCGGCTACGGGCGGTGTTCCCCGGGTACACCGTGGTGGCCCGGGGCGAGCTGCTGACGCTGTCGCGGTACCCGGTGCTCGCCCGACCACCGGTCGGCCCGGACGCCGTCCTGCCCGCCGAGGCCGACTCCGGCCGGGTGTTCGCCGCCGCCAAGGTGCTGCGGACCGACCTGGCCGTCGGCGACCGGGTGCTCTCGGCGTACAACGTGCACCTGCCGGTGCAGCTCAACCTGGCCCCGCGGCGGTTCCTCGGCTTCGTCGCCGAGCGGGACGCCGCCCGCCGCGCCCAGCTGCGGGCGTTGGAGGCGGACGTGGCCGCCAACCCCCATCCGGTGCTCGTCGGCGGCGACTTCAACACCACCCCGGCGATGGGCGACCTGCGGCCGCTGCGGGACCGGCTGCGCGACGCCGCCGACGCCTCCGCCGCCGGCTACCCGGCCACCTGGCCGGACGGCCGGCTGCCCGCGCTCTGGCGACTGGACTGGACCCTCACCTCACCGGCGGTCCGGGTGCACCGGTACGAGCTGCGCGCCCCGGCCGGGCTCTCCGACCACCGTGCCCAACAGGCCCTGATCTCCCTGCCGGAGGTGTCGTGAACGCCGCACCGAGCGTCGCGGTCGTCGTCCCCGTCTACAACGCGGCGAAGACCCTGCGCCGCTGCCTGGCGTCGGTCCACGCGCAGACCCACCGCCCAGTCGAGGTGATCGTCGTCGACGACGGCAGCACCGACGACTCCCGCGCCATCGCCGTCGAGTCCGGCTGCCGCCTCGTCGTCCTGCCGACCAACGGCGGGGTGTCGGCGGCCCGCAACGCCGGGGTGGCCGCCGGCACGGCCGAGGTGGTCTTCTTCCTCGACTCCGACGTCGCGCTCGCCCCGGACGCGATCGCCGCCGCCCTGGCCGAACTGGCCGCCCACCCGGACTGCGGCTGCGTCTACGGGGTGTACGCCCCCGAGCCGCTGATCGACGACGGCCCGGTCGAGCGCTACCGGGTGCTGCACCTGCACGCCGCGCTGACCCGGGCCGCCGGACCGGTGGACAGCGCGATCTTCGCCCTCGCGGCGGTGCCCCGTCGGGTCCTGGACGACCTGGGCGGCTTCGACGAGACGCTGCGCAGCGCCGAGGACGACGAGTACAGCGAGCGGCTGCTCACCCGCTACGGGATCCGGCTCAGCGACGCCGTACGCGGTTGGCACGACGAGGCGGACCGGCTGGCGCCGCTGCTCGACGAGCAGTACCGCCGGGCCCAGCTGATCCCGTTCTCGCTGCGCAACCGGTACCGCCCCCGAGGACTCGTGCTCAACCCCACCGCCGGGGTGGCCGCCGCCGGGCTGACCGCGCTCACCCTGCCCGCCGGGCTCCTGCACCCGGGCCTGGCGGTGCTGCCGCTGCTCTGCCTCGCCGGTTTCGTCGCCGCCGACCGGCCGCTGTTCGCCCTGCTGCGCCGCCGGGGCGGTTGGCGGCTGCTCGGCCTCGGCGTCGGCGCGCACCTGCTGGTCAACCTCGCGCTGATCGCCGGCGCGCTGGTCGGGTCCGCCCGCGCCGTGGTGGACCCGTCGTTCGGCCCGTCCCGTCGCCGCACCCGCCCGGCCGTCCGGCCGGTCGAGACGAAAGGTTGGTGAAACGTGCGCTCCGCGCCGCTGGTCTCCGTGATCGTGCCCAACTACAACTACGCGCCCACGCTGCGGCTCTGCCTGGCCGCCCTCGACGCGCAGACCCACCGGCCGCTGGAGGTGATCGTGGTCGACGACGGCAGCACCGACGACTCGGTGGCGGTGGCCGAGTCCTTCGACGTGCGGGTGCTGCGTACCCCGGTCAACAGCGGACCGTCGGTGGCGCGCAACATCGGCGCGCAGGCCGCGCGCGGCGAGGTGCTCATGTTCGTCGACTCGGACGTGGCGCTCGCCCCCGACGCCGTCGCCACCGCCGTGGCGATCCTCGACCGCGAACCGGGCGTCGGCGCGGTCTGCGGCAACTACGACACCGTCCCGCTGCTGCCCGGCGGGCTGGTCAAGGACTACCGCAACCTCTACCGGCACTGGTGGTACCGGCTCGCCGAGGGCAACATCACCGGCTTCCTCGCCACCGCGATCCTGGCCGTGCCGGCCCGGGTCTGGGCCGAGGTCGGCCCGTGGAACCCGAGGCTCACCCAGAGCGAGGGCGCCGACGTGGGCCAGCGGCTGACCGACCGGTACGAGGTGCGGATGACCTCGACCGTGATCGGCCGGCACGACGACGACGCCACCCTGCGCATCGCCCTGTCCAAGGTGTTCACCCGCACCCGGGTGCACATCCCGTTCTTCCTGGACCGGCGGCGGGTGGCCGGGGTGGTCACCTCGGCCGAGTCGGGCACCGGACTGGCCGCCTGGCTGGCCGCGGCCACCACCCCGCTGCCGCTGCTCGCCGGCCCGGCATGGGCCGCGTTGCCCCTGCTCCTGCTGGTGCTCTGGCTGGCCAGCGACGCCCGCATGTACCGGTTCGTCCGGAGCACCCGAGGGTTGCCCTACACCGTCGCGTACGCGGCGATGCACCTGCTGGTCAACCTGACCATCGGGGTCGGGGTGGCGGTCGGGCTGGTCCAGTGGCTGGTCTCCCGCCGCTTCCGCCGCCTCTACGACACCACGGCCGCCGCGTGAGCGCCGTCGTGGCGCCCCACCCCGCCGCCGCGCCCCCGGCCGCCACCCCGGACCCGCCGGCGTCCCCGACCCGTCGCCGCATCGGCGCCGCCCTGCTGTTCCTGGCCGGGGCCTGGGTGGCCTTCGTGGTGGCGCACCGGCTGCTCAGCGGCCGCTGGTGGCGCTGGCTGCTGCCGGAGCTGGTGCCGCCGCCGGCGTTCGTGCTCGTGCCCGCGCTGCTGCTCCTGCTCGCCCTGGCGGCCGGGCCGGCCCGGCGGCGGGTGGCGCTGCTGGCCGTCGCGGCGCTGCTGCTCGGCGCCGACCTGTCCGGGTTCAATCCCGCCGTGCTGCGCACCCCGCCGCCCGCGCCCGCCGACGCGCTGCGGCTGGTCTCCTGGAACACCACCGTCTGGAACCACGACGACGACCCCGACCGGTTCTACGCCCTGCTGACCGCCCGCCGGGCCGACGTCTACCTGTTGCAGGAGTACAAGCCGGCCGACGACCCGGCGGCGCGCGACGCCGACCTGGCCCGGCTGCGCCGGGAGTTCCCCGGCTACCAGGTGGCCGCCCGGGGCGAGCTGGTCACGCTGACCCGGTTCCCGATCGTCGGGGTCACCGCGCTGCCGGCCGACCCGCCGCCCGGCTCCGACTGGCGCACCGACTACTGGGAGGTCAAGTCGCTCCGCACCGACCTGCGGATCGGGACCCGGACCGTCTCGGTCTACAACACCCACATCCTGGTGCCGCTGGACCTGAGCAGCCCGCTGCGGGCGACGTTCCACCGCCGCCGGCACGAGTTCTTCCAGCGCCGCCAGGTCCAGTACGACGCGATCGCCGCAGACCTGGACCGCAACCCGCTGCCCGCCGTGGTGGCCGGCGACCTGAACACCAGCCCGGCCATGGCCGACCTGGACCGGCTCACCGACCGGCTGACCGACGCCGGCCGGGCCAGCGGGTCGGCGTACCCGCGGTCCTGGGCGATCGGGGGACAGCGGTGGTGGCGGCTGGACTGGACGTTCGTCTCCGCCGACTGGACGGTGCACCGCTACTGGCTGCGCGACGTGGACGGCATGTCCGACCACCGGATGCAGGAGAGCACCCTCTCCCTCGGCGGCGACCGGTGACCCGGGCGCGGTTCTGGGCCGTCCTGCGGGTGGTCGGGTACGCCGCCGTGCTGGCCTTCCTCGGCTGGCAGGTCTGGCGGGTACGGCACGGCATGGGGGAGAGCCTGCGTACGGTCGGCTGGCCGACCGCGCTCGCCGCCGGTGTGCTGGCCGCCGTCGGTGGCGTACCCGGGTTCTTCGGCTGGCGGCTGCTCCTGGCCGGGCTCGGCAGCCGGCTGTCGCTGCGGGACGCGACCTGGGTCTTCTTCCTCGCCGGTCTGACCCGGTACCTGCCCGGCGGCGTCTGGCCCGCGGTGGCCCACGCCGCGATGGCCCGTCCGCTGCGCCAGCCACCGGCCCGGCTCGCCGCCGCGTTCCTGGTCACCCAGGGGCTGGCGGCGGTCTCCGGGGTCCTGGTCGGCATCCTGGCGCTGCCCTGGCTGGTCGCGCAGAGCCGCTGGTGGTGGCTGCTGCTGCCGGCCGGCGCCGCCGCGCTGGCGCCGGTGCTGGCGCCCCGCCTGTTGACCCGGCTGCTGGGCCTCGCGGCCCGCCTGCTGCGCCGTGGCGGCGAGGGCACCGGGCCGCTGCTGCCGGCCCGCGCGACGCTGCTCGGCGCGACCGCGCTGATGCTGCTCGGCTGGCTGATCAGCGGGCTGCACATCACGGTGCTGGCCGTCGCGCTCGGCGCGGACCCGGGACGGGCCCTCGGGGTCGGGGTCGGCGGGTTCGCCCTCTCCGTGGTGGCCGGCCTGTTCGCCGTGGTCATGCCCACCGGGCTGGGCGTGCGCGAGGTCGTCCTCGCGGTCACCCTGGCCACCCTGGTCGCCGGCCCCGACCTGGTCACCCTCGTCGCGTTGAGCCGGGTGCTGCTGACCGTCGGCGACATCGGCTCGACCGGCGTCGTGCTCGGCCTGCTCGGCGTCACCGGCCGACGCCGCCCCGTCCCCGCCCCGGTCCCCGTCGACGAACTCGAAGGAGCCCCGTCATGAGCGTCTCCGAAACCCCCACCAGCCGGCTGCGCGCCCCGCGACGGGTCACCGGCGGCGGCGTACGCGGCTTCACCCGCCGGCTGCGCAGCGCGGTGCGTACCGCCTCCGGGCTGGAGGTGCTGGCCGCGTGGCCGTTCCTCGCCGGGCCGCTGGCCCGGCTGGAACGCCGGCCGCTGCTGCACGGCCTGGTGCTCTCCGCGTTCGGGCTGCGCCGGCCGATCTTCGTGGACTTCCCGGTCCGGCCGGAGCCGCGCTTCGGCCACGGCCGCCCCGACCATCCGGCGCTCACCGCGCTCCTGGACCGCGGACGGGACCGGTACGCCGAGCGGCTGCGGGGGTTCCTGACCTACGCCGACCACCTGGCCGCCGTCCCGCTGCGCGACGATCTCGACTCCGGCGCGCCGTACTGGGTCAACGGGTGGCTGCCACCGCTGGACGCGCTGGCCCTGTACGGCTTCCTCGCCGACGGCGACCCCCGCCGCTACGTCGAGATCGGCTCGGGCAACTCCACCAAGTTCGCCCGCCGGGCGATCCGCGACCACGGGCTGCGGACCCGGATCACCTCGATCGACCCGGCGCCACGGGCCAGCGTGGACGTGCTCTGCGACGAGGTGGTGCGCTCCCCGCTGGAGCGGACCGACCTGGCCGTCTTCGACACGCTGGAGGCGGGCGACGTGGTGTTCTTCGACGGCTCGCACCGCAGCTTCATGGGCTCCGACGTGACGGTGTTCTTCTTCGAGGTGCTGCCCCGGCTCCGGCCCGGTGTGCTGGTGCAGGTGCACGACATCATGCTGCCGCGCGACTACCCGCCCGAGTGGCGTCACCGGCACTACAACGAGCAGTACCTGCTGGCCGCGTTCCTGCTCGCCGGGGGCGATCGCTGGCAGGTCGAGCTGCCGAACGCGTTCGTCGCCGGTGACCCGGCACTGCGGGAGGTGGCCGCGCCGCTGTGGCGGCGGCTGGGGCTGACCGAGCACCACCTGCCGGCCTCGTTCTGGCTGCGTATCGCCGGGGGGTGAACAGGGCCGTTGCTACTGGCGCGTACGCCGACGGCGACCTACGGTGGCGTAAGCTACGCCACCGTAGGGAGATGCCGATGACCGCGCCGCTGAGCCAGACCGCCCTGCTCCTCGAACTCGAACCCGTGGTCGCCAAGAACCTCGACCGGCACCTGTCCATGGCCAAGGAGTGGTTCCCGCACGAGTACGTGCCGTGGAGCGACGGGCGCACCTTCGACGGGCCGCTCGGCGGCGAGCCCTGGTCGGAGACGGACTCCACGATCCCCGACGTCGCCCGTACGGCGCTGATCGTCAACCTGCTCACCGAGGACAACCTGCCCTCGTACCACCACGAGATCGCCACCCTGTTCGGGCGTGACGGCGCGTGGGGCACCTGGGTGCACCGGTGGACCGCCGAGGAGGGGCGGCACGGCACCGCGATCCGCGACTACCTGACGGTGACCCGGGCGGTCGACCCGGTGGCCCTGGAACGGGCCCGGATGACGCACATGTCCGCCGGCTACGAGAACGTGCACGGCGACGAGGTGCTGCACTCGCTGGCGTACGTGTCGTTCCAGGAGCTGGCCACCCGGATCTCGCACCGCAACACCGGGCGGGCCACCGCCGACCCGGCCTGCGAGGCGCTGCTGGCCCGGGTCGCCGCCGACGAGAACCTGCACATGGTCTTCTACCGCAACCTGCTGGGCGCCGCGTTCGAGCTGGCTCCCGGCCAGGCGATGCGGGCGGTGGCCGACGTGCTGGCCGACTTCCAGATGCCCGGCGTCGGGATCGAGGGTTTCGCCCGCAAGTCGGTGGCGATCGCCCTCGCCGGCATCTACGACCTGCGCCAGCACCGGGACGAGGTGGTCGTGCCCGTGCTGCGGCAGTGGGACGTCTTCAACGTCACCGGCCTGGACGCCGACGGCGAGGTCGCCCGCGACGAGATCGCCGCCCACCTCGACGGCCTGGAGCGCTCGGCCGCCCGCTTCGAGGAGAAGCGGGCCGCCCGCGAGGCCCGCCTCGCCACCCGCGCCTAACCACCCACCCACCCCCCACAGACCACCGCGCCCACCACCCCTCGTCGGGCCACCGCGCGCCGCAGGAATAGCCGCTCTTTCAGAGAAAGAGTGGCTATTCCGCGTCTCATAGCCACTCTTTCTCTGAAAGAGCGTGCTCGCGGGTGCCTGCGGGGCGAGCGTTGCTCGCATGTGCGGCGGCGGCGCGGGACGGTGCGGACTTCGGCGCGGTGCGCCTGTGCGGCGTGAGGACGGGCGGTGCGGGGTGGTGGGGGAGGGTGGGGGGTCAGGCGGGTTGGTCGAGGGGGAAGAGGAGACAGCTCGACGTGGCGTGGGCGATCAGCCGGCCCCGGGCGTCGGTGAGTCGTGCCTCGGCGAGGGCGGTGCGGCGGCCGCGTTGCAGCACCGTCCCCTCGCAGCGCAGGGTGCCGCTGGCGACGGTGACCGGGCGGAGGAACTTCACGTTCAGGTCGAGCGAGGTGTAGCCGACCCCGGCCGGCAGGGTGGTGTGCACCGCGCAGGCGGCGGCGGTGTCCAGCAGGGTGGAGATCACCCCGCCGTGGACGGTGCCGAGCGGGTTGTAGTGGAACTCCTGGGGGACCAGCTCGACGGCGACGCGGCCCTCGTCGGCCTCCATCCGGGCCATGTCGATCAGGTGCATGATCGGCGGCGCGGCCAGCTCGCCGGCGATCATCGCGCGAAGCAGCTCCAGGCCGCCGCGCCGGCCGACGTGCGCCGCGCCGGCCGTCGGGTCGGACCACGAGAAGGTACGGCTGCGCGCCGCGTCCTGCGTCTGAGTCATGGACCCAGCCTGGCAGCGCGTTGCTGAGTCTGTCAATCAGACCTAGCCTGGTCGGTATGAGACCCGAGGCACTGGACTGGTCGGTGGAGAACTGCACCATCGCCCGGGCGATGGCGATCCTCGGCGAACGGTGGACCCTGGTGGTGCTCCGCGAGGTCTTCAACGGCGTACGCCGCTTCGACGACATGCGGGTGCGCACCGGCGTCCCCCGGCAGGTGCTGACCAACCGGCTGGCCACCCTGGTCGAGCAGGGCGTGCTGCGCCGCGAGCCGTACCGGGAGCCGGGCAGCCGGGTGCGGCACGAGTACCGGCTCACCGACAAGGGGCTCGACCTGTGGCCGGTGCTGGTGGCGGTGCTCGGCTGGGGGGACCGCTACCTGGCCGACCCGGAGGGCTCGCCGCTCTCGGTGGGGCACCGCGACTGCGGGGCGGAGGTCCACGTCGAGCTGCGCTGCGCCGAGGGGCACGAGGTGGACCGGCCGCGCGACGTGGTGCCGCGCCCCGGCCCGGGGGCGCGCCGCCGGGCCGACCGGTAGCGCGACCGGTCCCGGGTACGCCGAGGGACGCGCGCCGACGCGCGGACGGTGACCGCCCGCGCGTCGGACCCGTCGCTCACCAGCCGAAGCCGTTGGCGTACGAGACGCTGGCCAGCACCGCCTGGCCGCTGGTGTTGGGGTGGAAGTAGTCCCAGGTGGAGACCTGGCTCAGCGCGAACGGGTAGTTGAACACCGCGTTGTCGTCGAAGTCGCAGTTCGGGCCGTACGCGGCGCAGGCCTGGGCGAGCTGGGTGTTGAAGTCGATCACCCGCTGCCGGACCCGGTTGCGCCGGTCGACGTCGGCCTGCTGGGTGGAGGTCGGGTTCGCCAGCATCGACTGGCAGATGCCGAAGAGCGACCAGGCGCTGCGGGCGCTGCCGCTGCCCTTGCCGACGTACCAGAGCCGGTGGATGTCGGGCACGCTGACGACCAGCACCCGGGCGTTGGGCAGGCCGGCCTTGAGCCGGTTCAGCGCGGCGTCGATGTTGGCCCGGAAGGTGCCCACCGGGGTCATCGTCGACTCGGAGCTGGTGCAGGCGTCGTTGGCGCCGATCAGCATCGTGACGTAGCCGACGCCCTGGCTGACCGCGGTGCCGGCCTGGCCGTACATGTCGGCGGACTTGGCCCCGCTGCGGGCGTCGTTGTGGTTGCGCCCGCCGATGGTCGGGTTGACCGCGCGGATGCGCAGGTAGTGACTGTTCACGCTGGAGTGGTCACCGGTGCTGAACGACCGCGAGGTGCAGTCGACGTACCAGCCGCAGGCGTTGAAGCCGCGGGTGATCGAGTCGCCGAGGCTGGCCATCGAGCTCGGTGGCGGGCCGGCGTCGGCGACGGCGGGGGTGGTGGCGAGCAGGACGAGGGCGGTGGCGCCGGCGAGGGTGGCCAGCGCGCGTCGGACGAGGGTCATGGGTGGCCTCCGGTTCACGGGTGCCTGCGTGCTGCGGTGGCCAGATGGTATAGACGACTCTCTGTGTCCACAATGTTGCTTCACGGTTACATGGGGCGGCGGGGTGAATTCGGGCAAAGGGATGCCTTGCGCACGATCTTAAATATGTGAATACTTGCCTCACTCGGTCGATTTCCCCAGGTCGGCCGGGATGTCATCGGGCGCGTTGACGTGACGCCGCCCGTCGCCCCCTTCCGGAGGTTGTTACATGCGACCCACGAGGTCATCGCTCCGCCACGCCGCAGCCGTCGCCATGGCCGGCACCCTGGTCGCCGGCGCGCTGCTCGGTGCTCCCGCCCAGGCCGCCCCCGCCTCGCCGGCGTCCCCCGACGCCGCCGCCGGCCTGGCCGACCGGCTCGGCGACCGCGCCGCCGGCACGTACGCCGACGCCAGCGGCAAGATGGTCGTCGCCGTGACCGACGCCGCCGCCGCCCGCCAGGTGCGCGCCGCCGGCGCCACCCCGAAGATCGTCACCCGGGGCGCCGACGTGCTGAACGCCGCCACCGCGGAGCTGGAGCGCTCGGCGAAGATCCCGGGCACCGCGTGGTGGACCGACCCGGCGACCAACCAGGTCGTGGTCTCCGTCGACAGCACCGTCACCGGCGCCAAGCTGGAGCGGGTCAAGGCCGCCGCCGCCCGCACCGGCGGCGCGGTCCGGATCGAGGCCGAGGCCGGCACCCTGAGCACCCGCATCTCCGGCGGCCAGGCGATCTACGCCGGCGGCGGCGGACGCTGCTCGCTGGGCTTCAACGTCCGCAGCAGCAGTGGTGTCAAGTACTTCATCACCGCCGGGCACTGCACCAACATCTCGTCGAGCTGGTACAGCAACTCCGCCCAGACCTCGCTGCTGGGCAGCCGGTCCGGCACCAGCTTCCCGGGCAACGACTACGGCATCGTCCGGTACAGCAACCAGACCACCACCCAGCCGGGCAACGTCTACCTCTACAACGGCAGCTACCGGGACATCACCGGTTCGGGTAACGCCTACGTCGGCCAGAGCGTGCAGCGCTCCGGCAGCACCACCGGGCTGCGCAGCGGCTCGGTGACCGCTCTCAACGCCACGGTGAACTACGCCGAGGGCTCCGTCTCCGGCCTGATCCGCACCAACGTCTGCGCCGAGCCGGGCGACAGCGGCGGTTCGCTGTTCAGCGGTGGCACCGCGCTGGGCCTCACCTCCGGCGGCAGCGGCAACTGCTCCTTCGGCGGCACCACCTACTTCCAGCCGGTCACCGAGGTGCTGAGCCGCTACGGCGTCAGCGTCTACTGATCGTCACACCGCGAGCGGGCCGCCGGGTCACCCGGCGGCCCGCTCCGCGTCCGGCGCCCGGTCACGGCCGAGTGCGCCGGGACACGGCCACGTCGCGTCCACACCGACCGGAGCGAGCAGCGCCGCCGGCACGGTGGCGGTGCTCACGGCGGTGCTCACCGACCATGACGCGGGCGGGCGGCGCTCACCCCCGGTCCGGCACGGGTGCGCCCGCCGCTGCCCGCCGTCCGAGCGCCACCGCCAGCAGCAGTGGGCAGAGCGCCTGCGCCCCGGCCGCGACCCGCTCGGACAGCCCGATCCGCGGCCCACCCGCGAGAAGTTCCAGCACGAACCAGCCGACCAGCGCCAGCAGCAGCGCGGCGCAGGCCGTACCCGCCGCGGTGCTGAGGCCGGAGGCGCGCCGGCCGGCGGCGAGCGCCGGCCACAGCGCGAGCGCGCCGAACGCGACGGCGGCGGCCAGCCCGTGCGGGGTGGACGAGCCGCGCCCGGAGGGCAGCGGGAAGGCGGCCACCGCCATGGTGGCGACACCGCCGAGGGCCAGCACCAGCCGGCCGGCCGGGCGCGCCGGACGCAGCCCGGCGGCCGTGACGCAGTGGCACAGGCCCAGGCCGAGCAGCGCGACCGTCATGACCCAGCGGTCGGCGGCGTCCCGCGCCGCGAGCGCGCTGATCGTCCCGGCCACCGGGTCGAAACCGCCCGGCTGGCGGGCCGCCGCGAGGGTCCAGCCACCGATCAGGAGCACGGGGGCGAGGGCGGCGGAGAGCAGGGCCCAGCGGGGTACGACACGCACCCGGCACACCGTACGCGCCGAGGCCCGTCGCGTCGCCGTACCCGGGTTCGCCGGCCCCCCCGTCCTCCGGGTGGCGTGACCGCCCGGTGCCAGCCGGTCCGGGGCGTCCCTGACAGAATGCGGGGATCAGACGTGGACCGCAGATGAGGAGACGCAAGTCGTGATCCGTACCCATGACGCCGGCAGCCTGCGCGCGACGGACGCCGGCACCACGGTGACGCTCGCCGGGTGGGTGGCCCGCCGGCGCGACCACGGCGGTGTCATCTTCGTCGACCTGCGCGACGGTTCCGGCGTGGTCCAGGTGGTCTTCCGCGAGGAGGACGCGCACGCGCTGCGCAACGAGTTCTGCGTCAAGGTCACCGGCGAGGTGACCCGCCGGCCGGAGGGCAACGACAACCCCGAGCTGCCCACCGGTGAGATCGAGGTGACCGCCAGCGAGCTGGAGGTGCTCTCCGAGGCGGCCCCGCTGCCGCTGCCGGTGGACGACCAGGTCGAGGCCGGCGACGACATTCGGCTCAAGTACCGCTACCTCGACCTGCGTCGCGGCGGCCCGGCGAAGGCGATGCGGCTGCGGTCGCGGGCCAACCAGCTCGCCCGGGGCGTGCTGCACGAGCGGGACTTCCTGGAGATCGAGACCCCGACGCTGACCCGCTCCACCCCGGAGGGCGCCCGCGACTTCCTGGTCCCGGTCCGGCTCCAGCCCGGCAGCTGGTACGCCCTGCCGCAGTCGCCCCAGCTGTTCAAGCAGCTGCTCATGGTCGGCGGCATGGAGCGGTACTACCAGATCGCCCGCTGTTACCGGGACGAGGACTTCCGCGCCGACCGGCAGCCGGAGTTCACCCAGCTCGACATCGAGATGTCCTTCGTCACCGAGGACGACGTGATCGACCTCGGCGAGGCCATCGTCTCGGCGCTCTGGAAGGACCTGGCCGGGTACGAGATCTCCCGGCCGATCCCGCGGATCACCTGGCACGACGCGATGGCCCGGTACGGCTCGGACAAGCCGGACCTGCGCTACGGCGTGGAGCTGACCGAGCTGACCGACTACCTGCGCGGCACCGAGTTCCGGGTCTTCGCCGGCGCGATCGACGCCGGTGGGTACGTCGGCGCGGTGGTCATGCCCGGCGGCGCGGCGCAGACCCGCAAGGAGCTGGACGGCTGGCAGGACTGGGCCAAGGCGCGCGGCGCCAGGGGCCTGGCGTACGTGGTGCTCGACGCCGAGACCGGCGCGCCGCGCGGCCCGGTGGCGAAGAACCTCTCCGAGGCGCACCTGTCCGGGCTGGCCGACGCGGTCGGCGCCAAGCCGGGCGACGCGGTCTTCTTCGCCGCGAGCACGAACACCCGCGAGGCGCAGGAGTTGCTCGGCGCGGCCCGGATCGAGATCGCCAAGCGGGCCAAGCTGGTCGACGAGAGCGCCTGGGCGTTCTGCTGGGTGGTCGACGCGCCGATGTTCGAGCGCACCGACGAGGGCGGCTGGACGGCCGTGCACCACCCGTTCACCTCGCCGAACGCCGAGTGGGTGGACCGCTTCGAGGAGGCGCCGGACCGTGCGCTGGCGTACGCGTACGACATCGTCTGCAACGGCAACGAGATCGGCGGCGGCTCCATCCGTATCCACCGGGGCGACGTGCAGCAGCGGGTCTTCGACCTGCTGGGCATCACCCCGGAGGAGGCCCAGGACAAGTTCGGCTTCCTGCTGGAGGCGTTCAAGTACGGCGCCCCGCCGCACGGCGGCATCGCGTTCGGCTGGGACCGGGTCTGCATGCTGCTGGCCGGCGCGGACTCGATCCGCGAGGTGATCGCCTTCCCGAAGACCCGGGGTGGCTTCGACCCGCTGACCGGCGCGCCGACGCCGATCACCGCCCAGCAGCGCGCCGAGGCCGGCATCGACGCCAAGCCGAAGGCCCCGACCGGCGTGCACGCCGGCACGGCGGGCCCGGCGGCCCCGGTGGCCGACCCGGTCTGACCCGCCCGGGCGCCCCGCCGCCCGATCCTGTTCGATCGAGAGGTCCGCGTCGTGCGCCGCCCCGGCGGAGTGACGCGGACCTCTCGATCGTTCGGGGAGGACGGATGGACGGTGGGATGAGGGCGCTCGTGGTGGGCGCCGGTGGGTTCCTCGGCGGTGAGGTGTGCCGGCGGGCGGTCGCGGCTGGCTGGTCGGTGGTGGGGACGTGGCACGCCACCCCGGTGTCGCTGCCCGGCGTGGCGCTGCGCCGGCTCGACGTGACCGACCGCGCGGCGGTGCGCCGGCTCGTGGCCGCCGTACGCCCGGACGTCGTGGTCGGCACGCCGTACCGGGTCGACGACTGGCGGGTCACCGCCGACGGGGCGGGGCACGTGGCGGCCGCGGCCGTCGAGGTCGGGGCGCGGCTGGTGCACCTGTCCAGCGACGCCCTGCACGGTGGGCGGGCCACGCCCTACCGCGACGACGAGCCGCCCACGCCGGTGTACTTCTACGGGGCGGCGAAGGCGGCGGCGGAGACGGCGGTCCGGGCGGTGGACCCGGGCGCCGTGCTGGTGCGGACCTCGCTGATCGTGGGGGAGGGGAGTAAGCAGATCCAGCTCTGCCGGGACGCGCTGGTCGGCCGGGCCACCCTCTTCACCGACGAGTTCCGCTGCCCGGTCGACGTGACCGACCTGGCCGACGCCGTACTCGAACTGGCCGTCTCCTCCGACGCGGGCCCGCTCAACGTGGCCGGCCCGGACGCGGTCAGCCGCGCCGAACTGGGGTTGCTGGTGGCCCGCCGGTTCGGGTTGGACCCGACCGGGCTGAAGACCTCGACCGTCGCGGCGACCGGCCTGGTCCGCCCCGCCGACGTACGCCTCGACTCGTCCCGCGCGGCCGGTCTGCTCCGGACCCGGTTGCGCGCGGCGTGCGCGAACTCCTCGAACCCTGAGCTGACCCACTTCATGCACAGAGATTGTGCATAGCTCTTGTGCATAGAAAGTGTGCACAGATATTGTGCATCGTATGGAGAAGCGTCCGGCGGCCCGCAGGCCGCCCCGTGAGGTGCGCATCGACCACCGGCAGGTGCGGGTGCTGGCGCACCCGCTGCGTTTGCGGCTGCTCGGCGCGCTGCGGGTCGACGGCCCGGCGACCGCCACCCGGTTGGCCGAGCTGCTCGGCACCAACACCGGCGCCACCAGCTACCACCTGCGTCAGCTCGCCGAGGTGGGGCTGGTCACCGAGGCGCCGGAGCTGGCCAGCGGGCGACAGCGCTGGTGGCGGGCCGCGCACGACGTCACCAACTTCGAGCCCACCGACTTCGACGACGACCCGGACGCCCGGGCCGCGATCGAGTGGATCCAGGGTGACCAGGTGCGGCTGCTGGTCGAGCACGCCGAGCGGTGGTTCGCGGTGCAGCACGACTGGTCGCCCGCCTGGCGCGACGCCCTCGGCATGGGCGACGCCTTCATGACCATCTCGCCGGAGCGGCTCACGGCGCTCAACGCCGAGCTGTGGCAGGTCCTCCAGCGGTACCACGACGAGGTCGACCCCGCCGAGGCCGACGCCGAGCCGGTCCAGGTCTTCGTGGCCGCCTACCCCCTGCTGGGGGGACGATGAACGCCCTGTCCGTACGCCAGGCCCGGCGGCGCTTCCTGCTGCTGCACGGTCTGCGGTGGCTGCCCAGCGGCCTGATGATCCCCGTGATGATCCTGCTGATGCAGGAGCGCGGTCTGTCGCTGTCGGAGATCGGGCTGGTCTCCGTCGCCCAGGGGCTGGTGGTGCTGGCGCTGGAGTTGCCCACCGGCGGGCTCGCCGACGCGCTGGGCCGCCGTCCGGTGCTGCTGACCGCCTGGAGCCTCGGCCTGGCCTCCCTGGTCCTGTTCGCCGTCGCCGACTCGTTCGCCCTCTTCTTCGTGGTCTGGGCGTTGCAGGGGGTCTTCCGGGCACTGGACAGCGGACCGCTGGAGTCCTGGTACGTCGACGCCACCCTGGCCGCCGACCCGGACGCCCGCTACGAGCCCGGCCTCGGCCACGCGGGCACCGTCATCGGCCTGTCCATCAGCGCCGGCGCGCTGCTCAGCGGCGGCCTGGTCGCCCTCGGACCGATCGGGCCGGTGAGCGCGCTGACCGTGCCCGTGCTGGTCGCCGTCGCGCTGCAGGCGCTGGGCCTGGTCGCCCTGCTCGTGCTGCTGGTCGAGGTCCACCCGCGCCGGGACGTCGGGGCGTTGCGGGCGTCGGTCGTCGAGGCGCCCCGGATGGTGGGCCAGGCGCTCGGCCTGCTGCGCCGCTCCCGGGTGCTGCTCGCCCTGGTCGCCGTCGAGCTGTTCTGGGGCTTCGGCATGGTGACCTTCGAGTCGCTGTTGCCGGTCCGCCTCGCCGAGGTGGTGGGCGACGCCGACGCGGCGGCGGCGCTGCTCGGGCCGGCCAGCTCGGCGGCCTGGCTCGCCTCGGCAGCCGGCGCGGCGCTGACCCCGCTGCTGCTGCGCTGGCCCGGCGGCGCGGCCAGCGCCGCGCTGCTGCGCGTCGTGCAGGGCGCCACCGTGGTCGGGATGGGGCTGTTCGCCGGGCCGGTCGGGGTGCTGGTCGCCTACCTGACCTGCTACGCCGTGCACGGCGCCTCGAACCCGCTGCACATGGGCCTGCTGCACCGCCAGGTCGACGGGCCGTACCGGACCAGCGTGATCTCGCTGAACTCGATGATGGGACAGCCCGGGTTCGCCGTCGGCGCGGTGCTGCTCACCGCGATCGCCGACACCAGCGGGGTCAGCACGGCGATGCTGGTCGGCGCGGTGGTGCTCGCCGTGGCCGCCCCGCTCTACCTGCCCGCGTGGCGGGCCGAGCGGATGGCCGGCGCGGCGGCGGACGCGAACCCCGGTGCGCCGTCCGGCGGCCCCGGCACGCTCCCGCCGAGCACCGACCCGGGCGTCGCCCCGCCGATCACCGACCCCGACACGGCCCGGCCGGCCGCAGATCTCCGGGCGGACGGCCCGACCGTGGCGCCGGCAACGGCGGACCACCTCACCGGCCAGCCGGGGCTGCCCGCCCCGGACGGCCCTCCGGTGGTCGGCGAGGCGTCACCCGCCCGCTGAGCGGCGGGCGGTTCCGGCGGCGCGGCTCAGGCCAGTCGCAGCGAGCTGCGGGCGAGCGTGCCGGTGAAGCCGAGCCGCCGGTAGAGCCGGATCGCCCCCACGTTGTCGGTGTAGACGCCGAGCGCCACCTGGTCGTAGCGGGCGCGCAGGGCACGGGTCATCCCGGCGGTCAGGGCCGCCCCGAGCCCTCGGCCACGCCGGTCCGGGGCCACCGTCAGCCCGGCGAGGAAGCCGACGTCGCCCCGGCTGCGGTCGGCGCCGCAGGCGACGATCCGGTCACCGTCGCGGATGCCGTACCAGTCGACGATCCCCGGGTCGCCGGGGCGGGACGTGGTGCTCGGGAACGCCTCGTCGATCAGCGTCGCCAGCGCCGGGTGGTCGGCGGCGGTGAGGCGTACCACCCGCTCCTCGTCGGCCTGCCGCGGCGGCGCGGTGTCGGTCCAGAGGAAGTCCCACGCGTCGAGGCGGGCGATCTCGAACCGCCCGGCCAGCGTCTCCGGGTCGGTCCGGGGCAGCTGCACCCACTGCCCGGGGCGCAGCGCGCCCTCGGCGACCAGCGCGGCGAACAGCTCCACCGCCGGGGCGCAGGCGCCGATGGCGCCGCCCACCGGGCCGGCGTCGGCGGGGAGCAGCCACGCCACCATGTCGTCGCGTCGCCAACCACGCGGTCGGTCGCCGGGGCGGATCACGTGCCGGGCGAACGGGTGGTGGCCGGTGGCGGCGAGGAGCGCGGCCCGGCCCACCAGCTCCTGATCGGCGATGATCATGGAAACAGCCTAGAACGCGTCCACCCGACCCGCCCGGTCCAGGGTGGAGATTGACGGCTCGTCCGATTGGGTACATCCCGGCCGACCTACTGGGAACCCCCACCGGAGGACACTGACATGTTCGCCATCCTCGCGGCCATCGTGTTCGGCTTCGCGCTCCTGATCGACCTGCTGAACACCAACTTCGGCGCACCCGACCTGTTCAACTGGAACACCCTCGTGCTGATCGGTCTGCTGCTGCTGTCGCTCTACCTCGCCGGGGTCGGCAGCGGCCCGCGCGGTGGTGGCGGCGGCCGCTGGTACCGGGGCCGGCGTCCCGGCCGTGGCTGACCGCTAGCGATCAGGGCGGGCGCGGTCAGCGGCGCGACTCGGGCGTTGCTGACCGCGCCCGGTACTGTCTTCGTGATGGAATCCGACGCCCTCTTCTCCCTCGGTGGACCCGCCGCGGCGCCCAGCGCCCCCGCGGGTCCGGGTGGCGTCGACGGCTTCGGCCCGGTCGGGCAGGATTCGCCCCTGCCCGTCCGGATGCGTCCGGCGAGCATCGACGAACTGGTCGGCCAGGACCACCTGCTCGCCCCCGGCGCGCCGCTGCGCCAGCTGGTCGGCGGCGGCGCGCCGATGTCGGTCATCCTCTGGGGCCCGCCGGGCAGCGGCAAGACCACCATCGCGCACCTGGTCGCCGGGGCCACCGATCGCCGGTTCGTCGCCATGTCGGCCCTCAACGCCGGCGTCAAGGACGTGCGGGCGGTCATCGACACGGCCCGCCGGCAGCGCCGCGCGGGAGGCCCGCAGACCGTGCTCTTCATCGACGAGGTGCACCGGTTCAGCAAGACCCAGCAGGACTCGCTGCTGGCCGCGGTGGAGGACCGGACGGTCACCCTGCTCGCGGCGACCACCGAGAACCCGTACTTCTCGGTCATCTCTCCGCTGCTGTCGCGGTGCGTGCTGCTCACCCTCCAACCGCTCGACGAGGCGGCCGTGCGCGGCCTGCTGCGCCGCGCGGTCACCGACGCGCGCGGCCTCGCCGGCGCGCTCACCCTGGAGACCGAGGCCGAGGACCATCTGGTACGCCTCGCCGGCGGCGACGTGCGCAAGGCGCTGACCGCGCTGGAGGCTGCGGCGGCCTCGGCGACGGCGCTGGGCACCGGCCGGATCGACCTGGCCACCGCCGAGCAGGCGGTCGACGTGGCCGCCGTGCGCTACGACCGCGACGGTGACGCCCACTACGACGTGACCAGCGCGTTCATCAAGAGCATGCGCGGCTCGGACGTGGACGCCGCGCTGCACTGGCTGGCCCGGATGCTGGTGGCCGGCGAGGACGCCCGGTTCATCGCCCGCCGGTTGGTGATCTTCGCCAGCGAGGATGTCGGCATGGCCGACCCGACCGCGCTGGGGGTGGCCACCGCCGCCGCCCACGCCGTCGAGTACGTCGGCCTGCCGGAGGCCCAGCTCAACCTGGCCCAGGCCGTGATCCACCTGGCCACCGCCCCGAAGTCGAACTCGGCCACCAGCGCGATCGGCGCGGCGATCGCCGACGTGCGGGCCGGCCGGGGCGGCCCGGTGCCGCGCGGGCTGCGCGACGCGCACTACGCCGGCGCGCGCGGCCTGGGGCACGGCACGGGGTACCGCTACCCGCACGACGACCAGCGCGGGGTGGTCACCCAGCAGTACGCTCCCGACGATCTCGTCGGGATCGACTACTACCGGCCCAGCGGGCACGGCGCGGAGCGGTCGGTGGCCGCCCGCCTGCCCCTGCTGCGCCGGATCGTCCGGGGGCTGCCCGCCCCGGCGTCGCGTCCCGAGGGACCGGCGCCGGTGGCGGTGAACGGCCGTCACCCGTCGGGCACGGGGCACGCCGGTGGGGCGGATGAGGGCGGCGTCGACGCCGTCGAGGAGGGTCAGCAGTGACATCGCGTGGTGGGGAGCGACCGCAGGACGGTCCCGACGAGCGGCGCGACCCTCGCGCCAAGGGGCGGCGCTGGGGACGGGGCCGGGCCGGGGAGGCTCCCGAGGAGCCGGTCGGCGAGGAGTTCGGCTGGATCGACGACCTGCGTACCGCCAAGCAGCAGCGCACCGAGCTGGGCCCGGACGGCGAGCCGCCCCGCCCGGTCCCGCCGCCGCCCGCCGGCCGTGGCCCGACGCCGCCCGCCGGACCACGCCCCGCGCCGGCCGGTCCACGTCCCGAGGCCGCGCCGCCCGTGCTGCGTCCGGGGCAGGCCGCGCCACGGCCCGAGGTCGCGCCGCCGGGTGGGCGTCCCGGTCAGGCCGCGCCGCGTCCGGACGTCGCGCCGCCGGGTGGGCGTCCCGGTCAGGCGGGGCCGCGTCCGGCGGCCGCGCCGCCCGTGCGTCCGGCCCAGGCCGGTCCGGGGCCACAGGCCGCGCCGCCGGGGGTTCGCCCCGGTCAGCCGGCTGCCCGACCCGACGTTGCGCCGCCCGCCGCGCGCCCGGGTCAGGCGAATCCGCGTGCCGAGGCACCCGGCGCGCCGCGCCCCGGCGCGGCCCGCCCGGACGGCCCGCCCGTGCGGCCCGGCGTCGCCGGTGGCCCCGGCCCCGAAGCGCCTCGTCGACCCCGGCCCGACGTGCCCGGCCGGCCCGCCGGCCCGCAGGCGTCCCCACCCGTGCGCGAGGGTTGGCCGGCCGCCCCGGAGCAGCGCCCCCGGCCCGGCGAGGGCCCGTGGCCGGGCACCGCCGCCGCCGTGCGTCCCGGTCACCGTGGCCCCGACCGTCCGCAGGGCGGCCCCCGCCCCGACGGGCCGGCCGCTCCCGTCTCCGGCGGGGCACCCGTCCCGCCGCCCGGTCCCGCCGCCCCCGGCGTCCGGCCCGGTTGGGACGGCCCCTCGCAGAGCCAGCCCGGCCGACCGGGACGCCGTCCCGCGCCCGCCCGGGAGAGCGGCCCCCGCCCCGCCGAGGGCGCCGAGCCCGCCCGGCGCGGTGGCCCCGCCCCCGCCGAGCCGGCGTACCCGAACCCGGTCAGCGGTGCGCCCCGACCGGTCAGTGGGGTCCCGCGCCCCGGCCCCGCCGTACCTCCGGTCGGTGGTCCCCGTCCCGACCAGGCCGCCCCCGAGCCGCGTACCGGATCCGGCCGGCGCGGCGCGGCCGTCCCCGCGTCCGGCGACACCACCGGCCGGCACACCGGCGGCCCGGCCGCCCCGGGCCGTTCCGCCGGCCGTCGCCGCGCCGCCGAACCGGAGCAGCCCGCGGTGCCGGTGAGCGGCAACGCCCCGCCGGTGCCGCCGGCCGGACCCGGCGTCGCCCGTCCCGGCCCCGCCGGTCACGACCCGGAGGCGCGGCACGGTCTGCGCGCCGACGGTGACCAGCCCGGCGCTCCCCGCCGGGCGACCCCGCCCGCAGGCAAGGCCCGCGCCGACCGCCCCGACCGGCCGGCCGACTGGCTGCGTCAGGCCGGCCGCACCTCGCACACCGACCCCGCGCTCCCGGTCGTCGACCGGTCCGCGCCCAGTGGGCCCGTCGTCCCGTCCGGCCCGGACGCGACCGGCCGGCGCGCCGGCCCCGCCGGCCGGGCCCGCCCCGCCGGCCCGCCGCCCACTCCGGGGAGGGAGGGTCCGGCCCGAGCGGCCGCCCGCCCGGTCCCCGCTCCGGACGCCGACCGCGCCCCGCGCCCCGACGGCGGCGCCCCCCGCCCCGACGGACCCCGGCCGCCGCACGGCGCCCGGCCCGACGGACCCGACGCCGGCCCCCGCCCGCAGAGCCCGGCTCCGACCGGCCAGGTCCCCGGCGGTCGTGCGGGTGTCGCCGTCCCGCCGCAGGGCGCGCGTCCCGGTGGCCCCGCCCCGGCCGGCCGGCCGGGCGGGCCGGGCCGCCGCCCCGCCGCCGAGCCCACACCCGAGCAGGGCCCGGGCCGCCGCCCCGGCGGCCCGGCGCAGGGTCCGGCCGCGCGACCCGGCGGTCCCGTCCCGGGCGGGCGTCCCGGCGAGCCCGATCCGACGGGTGCCCCAGGCCCCGGCGGCCCCGCGGCGCGACCCGGCGGTCCGGTCCCGGGCAGGCGTCCGGGCGAGGCCGACCCGACCGCTGCCCCACGCCCCGGCGTCCCGGCCCGGGGCGCGGCCCGCCCGGACGGGCCCGCCACCGGGGCGGCCCGTCCGCCCGCGCCGGGCGAGGACCCGCGTCGGGACGGCCCGCCGCCGGCCGTAGCGCGTCCCGGTGGTCCCGGACAGCCGGTCGCCGCCCGGGCCGCCGCGCCGGTCGCCCGCCCCGACGAGCACCCCGGCCGGGCCACGCCGCCGCAGCGGCAGCCGGCCCGACCCGACGCCACCGGCGCCGCGCCGGTCCCACCGCCGTCCCGGCCCGAGCAACCGGTCGTCGCCGCGCGGGCGGCGGCCTCGGTGCCGCCGGCCGGAGCCGCACCGGTGGAGCCGGTGAGCGGCCCGCCGCTGCGCCGGGCCGCCGACGAGGAGCCCTCCGGCGACACCGTCGGCGGGCTGCGCGGCGCGCGCTCCGAACTGCGCCGCCAGGTGCGCGAGCGGCGCCGTCTGCGGCTGGGCATCCTGATCCTGGTCAGCGTGGTGCTGCTCGGCGCGATCCCGCTCTACTTCGGCGTCCGTACGCTCAGCCGCGACCCGGTCTTCGACACCCTCGACACGCTGGACGTGCCGAGCTGGGCGGCGTCGGAGACGGTCGACAACGTCAGCGGCAGCCGGTGGTGCCTGCGGGACTGCCGACTGCGGGAACGCACCGTCGAGTCGGAGCGACCGCCGGACGAGACCGCCCGGGTGTACGAGACCGCCCTGCGCGAGGACGGCTGGGAGCCCTGGAAGGTCAGCCTCTGCCCGGAGCAGCCGGCCAAGGGCAGCTACACCTGCTGGCGGCGCGACGAACTCACCCTCGACCTGTGGGTACGGGAGCCGACCTGCCTGCCGCCGCCGGTGAGCGGGGAGCCGGCGGTCCCGCCGTCCCCGGCGGCGACCCCCGCGGCGGGGGAGTGCGCAGGATCGTTGGTGTCGGTGAAGGTGCGCAACGCCATCGACGACGAGCGGACCCGGCCGCAGCCGAGCACGGATCCGTCGCTGACCGGCGAGGACCCGTTCCCGACCGTCTCCGACGATCCGCTCGGCGAACTGACACCCTCACCGTCCTGAGCCGGTTTCCATCACGGACGGTAGGGTCTGGGGCTGGCGGGCCCGTCCGCGCCCGTTGACCGTGCGTGGGTCGGCAGGTGCCGGTGTGGGCAGGTGGGTCGCGCGTTCCGGGGCAGAGGGCCCCGGGACGCCTGCGTGAGGAGGACATGCGCGTGGATGGTGGACAGATCGCTGCGCTGATCGCGGCCGGCGCGTTCCTGATGCTGGTGCTCGTGCTGGCCGTGCCGATCCTGCGGCTGCGGCACACCGTGGATGCCACGACCCGGATGATCAACGACGTCAACGAGCGGACCACGCCGCTGCTGGGCGACGTCAACACCACCGTGAAGAACGTCAACACCGCGCTGGAGCAGGTGCAGACCTCGCTCGACGGGGTGAACCTCCAGCTCGCCAAGGTCGACACCATGACCACCCACGCGCAGAACGTCACCGCCAACGTGGCGAACCTGGCCACCGTCGTCTCCGCCGCCGCGGCCAACCCGCTGGTCAAGGTCGCCGCCTTCGGGTACGGCGTGCGTCGGGCCGCCTCGGCCCGCCGGCACGCCGAGACCGAACGCGAGGTGCGCGACACCATCAAGCAGCAGCGTCGCGCCGCCAAGCGCGGCAACCGCTGATCCGACCGCGCGGGAGGATGAGAGCATGAGACGACTGTTCTGGCTGGGCATCGGGCTGGCCGTCGGCGTGGTGGTGGTTCGCAAGGCGACCCGCACCGCGCAGGCGTACACCCCGGCCGGCATCGCGGGTGGGCTGTCCCAGTCGGCCGGCAGCCTGGTCGAGTCGCTGCGGGGCTTCGTGGAGGACGTCCGGATCGGGATGGCCGAGCGTGAGCAGGAGATCCACGAGGCGTTCGCCCGCGGCGAGGCGTTCGACGACCAGTTCGCCGAGCTGCGGGAGGACCCGCGCATCGGCGACCGAGAGATCTTTCCGGAGGAACACCAGCGATGAAGACGGCGGAGATCAAGCGGCGGTACCTCGCCCACTTCGAGGCGAACGGCCACGCCGTGGTGCCGTCCGCTCCGCTGCCCGCCATCAGCGACCCGAACCTGCTGTTCGTCAACGCCGGCATGGTGCAGTTCGTCCCCTACTTCCTGGGCCAGCAGACCCCGCCGTACACCCGCGCGGTCAGCGTCCAGAAGTGCATCCGCACGCCGGACATCGACGAGGTCGGCAAGACCAGTCGGCACGGCACGTTCTTCCAGATGAACGGCAACTTCTCCTTCGGTGACTACTTCAAGGAAGGGGCGATCCCGCTCGCCTGGGACCTGGTCACCAAGCCGGTGGAGTCCGGCGGTTTCGGGCTGGACCCGGAGCGGGTCTGGCCGACGGTCTACCTGGACGACGACGAGGCGTTCGAGATCTGGCGCTCGGTCGGCGTGCCGTCCGAGCGGATCGTCCGTCGGGGCAAGGCGGACAACTTCTGGTCGATGGGCATCCCCGGCCCGTGCGGCCCGTGCTCCGAGCTGTTCTACGACCGTGGCCCCGAGTACGGCCGCGAGGGCGGCCCGGCGGTCGACGAGGACCGCTACATGGAGTTCTGGAACCTCGTCTTCATGCAGTACGAGCGGGGCCCGGGCACCGGCAAGGAGAACTTCCCGATCCTGGGCGACCTGCCGGCCAAGAACATCGACACCGGCATGGGCCTGGAGCGGATGGCCTCCATCCTCCAGGGCGTCGACAACCTCTACGAGATCGACGAGGTCCGGCCGATCCTGGACCGGGCGGCGGAGCTGACCGGCAAGCGGTACGGCGCCCAGTCCGGCCACGTGGCCAGTGAGTCGCACCCCGACGACGTGCGGCTGCGGGTGGTCGCCGACCACGTCCGGACCGCGCTGATGCTGATCGGCGACGGGGTGACCCCGAGCAACGAGGGGCGCGGCTACGTGCTGCGCCGGATCATGCGTCGGGCCATCCGGGCGGTGCGCCTGCTGGGCTGGCAGGACCGGGCGCTGCCCGAGCTGCTGCCGGTGGCCCGTGACTGCATGGCCCCGTCGTACCCGGAGCTGGCCGAGGAGTTCGACCGGATCTCGCAGTACGCGTACGCCGAGGAGGACGCCTTCCTGACGACGCTGCGCGCCGGGACGACGATCCTGGACACCGCGATCGCCGAGACCAAGTCGGCCGGGAAGCCGGCGCTCTCCGGCGACAAGGCGTTCCAGCTGCACGACACCTACGGCTTCCCGATCGACCTGACCCTGGAGATCGCGGCCGAGCAGGGGCTCCAGGTCGACGCCGAGGGCTTCCGCCGGCTGATGGCCGATCAGCGCAACCGGGCCAAGGCCGACGCGCAGGCCCGCAAGACCGGGCACACCGACGTGTCGGCGTACCGGTCGGTGCTGGACGACGGCGGCGCGGTCGAGTTCACCGGCTACACCGAGCTGAACCGGGAGTCCCGGGTCCGCGCGCTGCTCGCCGGGGGCGCGGCGGTCGGCGCGGCGGTCGAGGGTGACACCGTCGAGCTGGTCCTGGACACCACCCCGTTCTACGCCGAGGGCGGTGGCCAGCAGCCCGACCAGGGGCTCATCACCGTCGGCGGCGGCCAGGTCGAGGTCTTCGACGTGCAGCAGCCGCTGCCGGGCCTGATCGTGCACCGGGCCAAGGTCGTCCGGGGCGAGGTGCGCGCCGGGGAGACCGGCTACGCCGAGATCGACGTGACCCGGCGTCGGGCGATCTCCCGCTCGCACACCGCCACCCACCTGGTGCACCAGACGATGCGCAACTTCCTGGGCGAGTCGGCGACCCAGGCGGGTTCGCTGAACGCGCCGGGCCGGCTGCGCTTCGACTTCAACACCCCGACCGGGGTGGCGCCGAGCGTGCTGCACGACGTGGAGCAGCAGGTCAACGAGGTGCTCCTGGCGGACCTGGAGGTGCACGCCTTCATCACCACCCAGGATGAGGCCCGCCGGATCGGCGCGATGGCGCTGTTCGGGGAGAAGTACGGCGAGCGGGTCCGGGTCGTCGAGGTCGGCGACTACGCCCGGGAGCTGTGTGGCGGCACCCACGTGGCCCGCTCGGCCCAGCTCGGCCTGGTCAAGATCCTCTCCGAGGCGTCGGTGGGTTCGGGCGTACGGCGCATCGAGGCCCTGGTCGGCATGGACGCGTTCGGCTTCCTGGCCCGGGAGCACCTGCTGGTGTCCCGGCTGGCGGAGCTGTTCCGGGTGCCGGGCGACCAGGTCGCCGACCGGGTCGAGCAGACCGTGACCCAGCTGCGCGACGCCGAGAAGGAGCTGGAGAAGCTGCGCGCCCAGCTCGTGCTGGGTGGGGCGGCGGCGCTGGCCGGGCAGGCGAAGGACGTCCGGGGTGTGGCGTACGTCGGCGCCGAGGCACCGGAGGGGGCGGCCGGCAACGACGTGCGGACCCTGGCCCAGGAGATCCGCGGCAAGATCGACCCATCGCGGCCGGCGGTCGTCGCGGTGGCGGCCCGGGCGAACGGCAAGGCGTCCCTGGTGGTGGCGGTCAACGCGGCGGCCCGTAGCCGGGGTCTGGCCGCGAACGACCTGGTGAAGGCGGCCTTCTCCGGTCGCGGCGGCGGCAGCCCGGACCTGGCCCAGGGCGGCGGCCTGCCGGCCGCCGAGGCGCCCAAGCTGCTGGCCACCGTCGAGCAGGCCATCGCCGACGCGTGATGTCGCGATTCGTGAGCCAGGGCGGACCGGGTCGGTCCGCCCTGGCTCGTTCTCTCCGAGGAGTGACCCACCGTGGGTGAGATGTCCCGAGGTGTCCGGCTGGGCGTGGACGTCGGGCAGGTCCGGGTCGGGGTCTCCCGCTCCGACCCGCACGGCATCCTGGCCACCCCGCTGGTCACCCTCAGTCGTGACCTGACCGCGGAGCCGGACGCGGTGCCCAGCGACATGACGGAACTGGCACATCTCGTCACGGAGCACGATGCCGTCGAGGTCGTCGTCGGCCTTCCGGTCAATCTCGCGGGTAAGCTCGGCCCGGCGGCGCAGCACGTGACGGCGTACGCGACCCGTTTGGCCGATGTAATAGCACCGGTTCCGGTGGCGCTCACCGACGAGAGGATGTCGACCGTCGTGGCGTCTCGTAGGCTGGCGGAGCGGGGCGTCCGGGGAAAGCGCCAACGCGCGGTGGTCGACCAGGCCGCCGCGGTCGAGATCCTGCAGAGCTGGCTAGACGCGCAGCGGAGGCGGACGGAATGATCGACGATCTGGACCTCGGGTTCGACGAGCCGGAGAGGGGGGAGAAGGGCCGGCACCGACGCGGCTTCCGCAAGCGCGACGGCAAGTCCGGCGGGCGGGGCAAGACCATCTTCGCCCTGCTGATGGCGCTGGTGCTGCTGGGCGGCATCGGCGGTGGCGCCTTCTACGGTTTCGACCGGATCCAGAACTTCCTCGTCACCCCCGACTACGACGGCGCCGGGACCGGTGAGGCGCTGGTCGAGGTGAAGCAGGGCGCCCTGATCGCCGACATCGGCGACGCGCTGGTCGCCGCCGATGTGGTGAAGAGCACCAAGGCCTTCATCGAGGCGGCCGAGGAGAACGCGCTCAGCAAGAACATCCAGCCGGGCCTCTACAAGGTGCGCAAGCAGATGAGCGCGGAGAACGCGCTGACCATGCTGCTCGACCGGAAGAACAAGGTCACCAACCAGGTGACGATCCCGGAGGGGCGCACCGCCAAGAACACCTACAAGCTGCTCTCCGAGAAGACCAAGATCCCGGTCAAGGAGTTCGAGGCTGCGGCGAAGGACCCGGAGGCGCTCGGCGTCCCGGACTGGTGGTTCGTCCGCAAGGACGGCAAGAAGGTCACCAAGTCGATCGAGGGGTTCCTCTACCCGGACACCTACGAGATCGCGCCGAACGCGACCGCCGAGTCGATCCTCAAGGACATGGTCGGCACCTTCCTCACCGTCACCGGTGAGATGAAGTTCGCCGAGACGGTCGAGGGCGGCCTGGGCGGGGTCTCCCCGTACGAGGCGCTGATCGTGGCGTCGCTGTCCCAGGCGGAGGCCGGCAACAAGGACGACCTCGGCAAGGTCGCCCGGGTGGCCTACAACCGGGTGTACAAGGGCAACTTCCCCTGCGGGTGCCTGGAGATGGACGTCACGGTCAACTACTACTACGAGTTGATCGGCAAGAAGACGCTCAGCTCCAAGGAGATGGGGCCGGCGGAGATGGACAACCCGAAGAACCCGTACAACCGCAAGCTGCGCGGCATGCTCCCCACCCCGATCAACAACCCGGGCAAGGAGGCGCTGGCGGGGGCGGCGAACCCGCCCAAGGGCGGCTGGCTCTTCTTCGTCGCCATCGACAAGGAGGGGCACTCCGCGTTCGCCGAGACGTACGAGGAGCAGAAGCGCAACGAGGCCAAGGCCCGCGAGGCCGGCATCATCTGACCTGACACTCCGGCTCCGGTGGTGGCGCTCGCCACCACCGGAGTTGCCGTGTCGTCGGCCGGGAGCCGCCCCGGTTGCTAGGGTTCCGCTGCGCGGAAGGGGAGCGACGTGACGGGACGCAGGGCGGCGGTGGTCGGTAGACCCATCGCGCACTCGCTCTCCCCGGTGATCCACGAGGCCGGCTACGCCGCCGCCGGGCTCGCCGGGTGGTCGTACACCCGGATCGAGTGCGGGGCCGCGGAGCTGCCGGCCCTGGTCGCCGGCCTGGGCCCGGAGTGGGCGGGGCTGTCGGTGACCATGCCCGGCAAGGAGGCGGCGCTCGCGCTGGCCGACGACGTGTCGCCGGTCGCGGCCGCCGCCGGCGCCGCCAACACGCTGGTACGCCGTACCGACGGCACCTGGTACGCCGACAACACCGACGTCACCGGCATGGTCGAGGTGCTCACCGCGGCCGGGGTGTCGACCGGCGCCACGGTCACCGTGCTCGGCGCCGGCGGCACCGCCCGGGCGGCGCTGGTGGCGGCGGCCCGGCTCACCGCGTCCGGGGTGATCGTGGTGGCCCGGCGGGAGTCCGCGATCGCCGAGCTGCGGCCGGTCGCCGAGGCGCTCGGGATCCCGCTCACCGGCGCGGGCTGGCCGGACGCCGCCGGGTACGCCGCCGGCGCCGACGTCGTCGTCGCCACCGTGCCGAAGGGGGTCGCCGACCCGCTCGCCGCCGAGGTGCGCTGGCGGCCCTCGACGGTGCTCTTCGACGCCCTCTACGACCCGTGGCCCACCCCGCTGGCCGCCTCGGCGTCGGCGGCCGGCTGCCGGGTGGTCTCCGGGCTGGACCTGCTGCTGGCCCAGGCAGTCGGGCAGTTCGAGCACTTCACCGGGGTGCCGGCGCCCCGCGCGGCGATGGCCCACGCGCTCGCCGGGCACCGCCGTCCGGCTTCATTAGGGCGAGGTTAATTCCGGCCGACACCCGAATGGACGACGGACGACGGTGGGCGCCCGTCGTTACGCTGCTGCGGGTAATCGTCTCCGACACGGGGAGTGTCCTGTGAGTAGGCACGGACTGCACCGGGCGGCGTCCCGCCTCGGTGGTCGCCGCAAGGCCGTCGTGCTCAGCGTCCTCAGCGCCGGTGTGGTGGCCGGTGTGGTGGCCACCATGATGCCGCTGGTGGCGGCCGAGGTGCCCCCGGTCGTGGTCGCCGCGACCGCCGACACCACCGCCACCCAGGTGCCGCAGGACGGCGACAACGGGGTGAAGACGACGCTGGCCAGCTGCCCCCGCCTCTGCGACGGCAACCGCCACGGCCGCCGGGACGCCCTGGTCGAGTTCGCGGTCCAGGGCCTGCCCGCCGACGCGACACGCATCCGCGCCACCCTGCGGGTCTACGCCTGGCAGCCGTTCACCTCCCGGGTCCACGCGCACCGGGCGTGGGGCAGCGCCAGCGGCCCGGGCGCCTGGGAGCGGCGGCCGGCGCTCGGCCCGGCCCTGGCCGCGGTGGACCGGGTCGGCGCGGGCTTCAACGAGTGGGACGTCTCCGCCTCCGTCACCGGCAACGGCCGGATCGCCTTCGCGCTGGCCCAGGAGACCTGGAACACCCGGATCTACTGGGCCTCCCGGGAGAACACCCGCTCGGCGCTGCGCCCGCACCTGGTGCTGCGCTACGAGCGGGGCGGGCACGTCGCGCCGACCCGGACCACCGCCGCCCCCGAGCCCAGCGTGCCGAGCACCGTCGCGCCCCGGCCCTCGCCGAGCCGTACCGTGACGCCCGCGCCGTCGCCGAGCCGGACGACCGCGCCGCCCACCACGAGCCCGCCCGCCCCGTCGCCGACCGTCCGCCCCGGCACCCAGGTGCCCGGCTGGCGGCTGGTCTGGTCCGACGAGTTCGACGGCCCGACGCTCGACCGCTCGAAGTGGAACCTGCGCGACGGCGAGGGGCGGGACATCGACCGGGGCTGCAACGTCGACGACCCGGACAACACGTTCGTCTCCGGCGGGGTGCTCACCCTGCGCGCGCAGCGGGAGAGCGCGGTGTGCAGCTCGCAGACCCGGCAGTACACGCAGAGCTACCTGGACACCATCGGTCGGACGTCGTTCCGGTACGGCCGCTTCGAGGTGCGCGCGCAGTCGCCCAACGGGCCGGACGGCTCGCGGGGCCTGTGGCCGGCGTTCTGGCTGCGTCCCGAGGACGGCGGCCGGGGGGAGATCGACGTCGTCGAGCTGCCCGGCGGCCGGGACTGGTACCGGGCCGCGACGCTGGGCATCTTCTACGACTACACCCCGGTCAAGCAGGACACCCGCTACGCCTTCCCGACCGGGCACCCGGGCGACGGCTTCCACACGTACACCACCGAGTGGGAGCCGGACGCGATCCGCTGGTACGTCGACGGCCGGCTGGTCTGGCAGCGCGACCGCGCCACCACGCCCTGGTTCGACGAGGTGTTCCACAAGCCGTACAACCTGCGGTTGAACTTCCAGGTCGGCGGCTGGCTCGGCGACCCGGACGCGACGACCCGCTTCCCGGCCGACTTCCGGGTCGACCACGTACGGGTCTGGCAGCGCTGACCCCAGGGCCGGCAGGTTGCCCGCGCGCCCTATCGTGTCCGCCAGCGTGGTCCAGGGGCGGACGGAGACGGCATGACGGTGCACCGGGCGGACGATCCGCGTGGTCGTGAGGACGGCCTGGGCTGGGTGAGCCGGGCCATCTTCGGTGACCCGAGGCTGTGGCTGGGCCTGTCCACCGGCCCGTCCCCGCTGCCGTCCGGGCACCGGGTCGCCGCCCGGTACGCGGTGGTGCCGTCGGTCGAGCGGGCGAAGTTCCTGCTGCCGCTGGCCTCCCGCCGGGTCGGGGCGGCCTCGACCCTGGCGTACAACGCGCTGCGGCCGCCCCGGGTGCGGGCCAACCGGCTCGCGGTGGGGGCGCTGGCCGGTCTCGGGGCCACCGGCCTGGCCCGGATGCCGGTGCTCACCGTCGCCGTGCCGGACGGCGTCGACCCGGCGGAGCTGCTGCTCGCCGAGCACCTGGGCCGGTCGGCCGGGCGTCGGCTGCACGCCGCGATCGGCGTCCGGCCGCCGGACCCGCACCACAAGCCGACGTTGCAGCTCTTCGACGACCGGGGCGCGCCCCGCGGGTACGCGAAGATCGGGTGGAACGACGCGACCCGGGCGATGGTGGCGGCGGAGGCCGCGGCGCTGCGTGAGCTGCCCCGCGACGGCGGTGACTTCCCCGACGTGCCGCGCCTGGAGCGTGAGCTGCGCTGGGTGGACCTGGCGGTGACCCTGGTCGCGCCGATGCCGCCCCGGGTCCGGCGGCTGCCGAGGCCCGAGCGGCCCCGGGTGGCCGCGATGCTGGCCGTGGCGCGCCGGGGCGGCCCACCCGCCGCGCCCCGACCGCTGGCCGGCTCGCCCTTCCTGGCCGACCTGGCCGCCCGCGCGCAGCGCGCCGGTGGCCCGGTCCGTGACGCGGTGGCGGCGCTGGCCCGCCGCGACGGCGCGGTCGCGTTGGAGTTCGGCCACTGGCACGGTGACTGGGTGCCGTGGAACCTGGGTGTCCACCGTGGCCGGCTGACCGTCTGGGACTGGGAGAACAGCGGAGCCCACCGCCCGGTCGGGTTCGACCTCGCCCACCAGGGGTTCCAGAGCGCGCTGTCGCTGCGGGACCGGCCGGTGCCGGCGGCGACGGCCGAGATGGTCGAGGTGCTCGGGCGGCACGGCGGGGCGTTCGGCCTCGACGCGACCCGGCGCCGGCTGGTCGCCGACGCCTACCTCGTCGAGCTGTGGCTGCGGACGGCGGAGCTGGCGGCCGGCGGGGGCGGGTGGAGTCGCCGGCTGCATCCCGCGCTGCTGGACGTGCTGGCCGAGCGGCTGCCACCGTCGTCGTGAGCACGCTGCGTCCCGGCGAGCGGGACGCGCTGTCCGGTCGGCGACGGGCAAAACGGGGAAAGGCCGCAGGGGTGACATCGTCGCTACCGTTCGGCCGGCAGGGTCCACTAGGGTGGCACCACTCGATCACCGTCCGCCGGGGGGCGGGGTGTGGTCGGTCCTGTCCGGACGGCGTGGGGGCGTCACCGGGCGCAGGGGCGTGGGGAGGTCCGGCCGGTGGCCGGCAGGGCAGGGAGACCCGATGACAGTGGCACACAGCGCCGGGCGAGGGGCCGCCCGGCGGACGGACGTCGGCGCGTGCGCCGGCAAGCCCGGCGGCGGTGACCGCCGGTGATCCTCATCTACGCGCTCGGGGCGCTGTCGGTGCTGCTGCCCGTGCTGCTGGTGCCGGCGCTCGCCCGACGGGTGCCCGGCGTCCGCGCCGGCCGGACGGCGCAGCGCCTCCGGGTCGCCGTCGCCGGGCTCACCGCCGCGTTCGGCCGGGTCGGCGCGGCGCTGGTCGTGCTGCTCGCCGGCTGTGCCGCGGTGGTGGCGATCTGCTGGCCCCTCGGCGAGGCGCTGGCCAGCCTCGAACCCCAGGTCGACCATCCGGTCTTCGACTACGTGCACGCCCGCCGGGTCGACGCCTGGGCGGACGTCAACTCCTTCTACACCGCTCTCGGCGACCGGTACCCGCTCAAGTGGGTCACCGGGGTCGCCGCGGTGGTCTTCGCCGTGCTGTGGCGTCACCGGCGCTGGTGGATCCCGCTGGTCGTGCTGCCCCTGCAGTTCGGGGTGGAGCAGTACGTCCAGGCGATCCTGGCCACCATGGTCGACCGGGGGCACCCGCCGACCGACCTGGGCACCTACCCCTCCGGCGGGTGCGCCCGGATCATGATGACCTTCGGCACCATCGCCGTGCTCGCCATGCTGACCTGGCGGGTGCCGCGCGGCGGCCGGGTGGCCCTGATGACCGGGGTGGTGACCCTGGTCAGCATGGAGGGCTACACCCGCATCTACGCCGAGAAGCACTGGTTCACCGACGTGATCGGCGGCTGGATCTTCGCCGTCCTGCTGTTCGGGGTGACGGCACTGGCGTTGCTCGTCGCCGAGGGCCGGATCCGGCCGCCGGTCGAGCGGGACACCCCGGCCCCGCACCGCGTCACCACCGGCACCTGAACACCCCGGGCCCGGCGTCGCCACCCCTTTCCCGCGGCGCCCGGCCCACCACCCCTCGACACGGAAGCTGGCACGACGTGACCACCCTTCTCGTCGCCTCCACCGGTGGACACCTCGCGGAGCTGCACGACCTCGCTCCGCGGCTCGGTGTGCAGGACGACTGCGTCTGGGCGACGTTCGACTCGCCGCAGAGCCGGTCGCTGCTCGACGGCCAGGAGGTCATCCACGTCCCGCCGGCCACCACCCGGGACGCCGCCGGCGCGCTGCGCGACTTCCTGGCCGCCCGCCGGGTGCTGCGCGGCGGTCGGTTCCGCCAGGTCGTCAGCACCGGCGCCAGCGTCGCGCTCTCCTTCTTCCTGCCGGCCGCCCGGCACGGCCTGGCCTGCCACTACATCGAGAGCGCCACCCGCACCGAGGGGCCCTCGCTGACCGGACGGCTGGTCGCCCGGGTGCCCCGCACCCGGCTCTACACCCAGTACCCGGGCTGGGCCGGTGGACGGTGGCGCTACGGTGGCTCCATCTTCGACGGACACCTCGCCACCCTCCGCCCCGAGCCGCGGCCGGTGTCGCGGATCGTGGTGGCGCTCGGCACCCACGAGCGGTTCGGCTTCCCTCGGCTGCTGGCCCGCCTGGCGCAGGTGCTGCCCCCGGAGGCGGAGGTCCTCTGGCAGGTCGGGTCGACCGTGATCCCCCGGATGCCGGCCGGCGCCCGCCGTCAGGTGCCGCACGCGCAGATGCAGCAGGCCCTGCGGGAGGCGGACGTGGTCGTCACCCACGCCGGGGTGGGCTCGGCGCTGGCCGCGATGCGCGCCGGGCACCGCGCGATCTACGTGCCCCGGCGTCGGGCGCACGGCGAACACGTCGACGACCACCAGGTCGAGATGGCCCGGGAGCTGGACCGGCGCGGACTGGTGCTGGCCCGCGAGGCCGACGCCGTCACCGCCGAGGACCTGGCGGAGGCGGCACGGTGGACGGTCGGCACGGCCGGCGCCCTCACCCCGTTCCGGTGGGCGGCGTGAGCCCCCGGCCCGGCCGTCCCGTCCACCGGTCGAGCCGGTGGGTTCGTCCGGCGCGGGTGCTCGGGCAGCGACCCGTACGGACAGACCGGACCGAGCCGCCGCCCGAGCGGCCCGGTCGGTTGATGGTGCGAAATGTCCGGGCACAGCAAGCTACGCAGGATCTCACTTCATCATTGGGGGCGCCAGTGCTGCTCAGAACGTCGTCTCGATCGGGCCGGGTGCGGGCCCCGCGGCGGTGGCTCGCCGCGCTCGCCGCCCCGGTGCTGGCCGCCGGCCTGCTCGTCGCCGCGCCGGCCCGGGCCGAGGTGCCCACCCCGGTCGCCATGACCCTCACCTCGCCGAACCCGGCCGACAACATCCCGCACGCGCAGAACGGCGACGTCAAGGCGTTCGCCGAGATCGGGTCGACGGTCTACGTGGGTGGCTCGTTCACCTCGGTCAAGGCCGCCGGTGACGCGAGCTGGACGACCCGCAACTACCTCTTCGCGTACGACCGGGCGAGCGGGGCGCTGAAGGCCGACTTCACCCCGGCGCTGGACGGCGCGGTGCACGCCCTGGCCGTCAGCCCCACCGGCAAGCTGATCGTCGGCGGCGCGTTCAAGACCGTCAACGGGGTGGACCGCAAGAACCTGGTGCAGCTCGACCCGGCCACCGGCGCCACCATCGCGTCGTGGGTCGGCCGCAGCGACGGCGGCCTGGTCCGGCGGACCATCGTGGTCGGCAACAAGCTCTACATCGCCGGCGCGTTCCACTGGGTCAACGGCACCGCGCACTCGCTGCTGGCCCGGCTCGACGCCACGACCGGCGCGATCGACCCGGCCTTCCAGATCGACGCGAGCGTGGCCCGGTCCAGCAGCGAGCTGGTCTGGGGCCTCGCCGTCGCGCCCGACGGCGGGACGCTGGTGGCGGTCGGCAACTTCACGCAGGTCAACGGCGTGGCCCGGAACCAGGTCGTGGTGGTGGAGAACCTGACCGGCACGCCGGCCGTCGCCGACTGGAGCACCCAGCGCTACGTCGCGCCCTGCTACGCCGGCTTCCCGTTCTACGCCCGGGACGTCGACTTCTCCGACGACGGCAGCTACTTCGTGATCATCGCGGACGGCGGGCGGGCCGACGGGGCGTACTGCGACGCGATCGCGCGCTTCGAGACCGCGACCCGTGGCTCGGCCATCGACGGCACCTGGGTGAACTACACCGGCACCGACTCGGTCACCTCGGTCGAGGTGGCGGACAACGTGGTCTACGTCGGCGGGCACTTCCGCTGGCTGAACAACGCCAACGGCAACGACTCCGCCGGCGCCGGCGCCATCAACCGCTTCGGCCTGGGCGCGCTCGACCCGGTCAACGGCATGCCGCTGGTGTGGAACCCGACCCGCTCCGGCGCCCCGGCGGGCACCACCGCCTGGGGCGCGATCCTGTGGGAGCTGTGGCGCGGCAGCAACGGCGTCTACGCCGGCTTCGACAACGACGGCCTCGGCAACGAGTACCACGGCCGGATGGGCCTGTTCCCGCTCGCCGGCGGCCGGACGATCCCGGCCGTCAACGCCCCGTCGGCCGCCTCCGGCCACCTCTACGTCGGCACCGGCGACGGGCAGACCACCAAGGTGCCGTTCGACGGCACCACGCTCGGCACCCCGGAGGCCAGCCCGCAGCCGAACCTGACCTCGGCCGGCGCGTCGTTCTCGGTCGGCAACAAGCTCTACTGGTCCAAGACCGACGCGACCGCCCCGAACGGCAGCTACCTCGACGTGTCGATGTTCACCGGCGGCTCGGTGGGCGCGCCGTGGATCAGCAGCGGCTACAACAACTGGTTCAAGGCCGCCACCATGAGCGGGGCGTTCTACCTCAACGGTCGGATGTACTACACCAAGGCCGGCACCAACAAGCTCTTCTACCGCTACCTGGAGCCGGACGGCCACATCGTCGGCTGCACCGAGTTCACGCTGCCCAGCGTGGGCCTGGCCTGGGGCAGCGTACGGGGCATGGCCTGGGTCAACGGCAAGATCGTGTACGGCCACACCGACGGTGGCCTGCGGGCCGTGCCGTTCGACGAGGCGGCCGTCGACGGCGCCGCGTCGGTGCTGGTCGCGCCGGCCTCGGCCGGGGTGAACTGGTCCAGCCGGACGCTCTTCTTCGCCGGCGCCACGTCCCTGTCGGGCGACCGCGCCCGTCCGGCGCCGATTCCGAAGTCCCGGCGGTCCTGACAGCGGGTGGGGGCCGGTGGGAGTGTCGACCACCGGTGAACGGTCGGCGACAATGAGACGACCACCGGTCCCCACCCCCCGCCCGGCCCGGTCGGCCGCCCACCCCTCATCGCGCAAGGACTGACTGATGGACGTGACCGACGTCGCTTCCGCCCGGCAACGCCCGGTCGGCCTCGTCGAGCTGGCCCGCATACCGTTGCGGCGGTGGCGGATGGTGCTCGCCACCGCGACGCTGGTGCTGTTGGCCGTGCTCGGCTATCTGTTCGTCCTGCCCGCGACGTACACCGCGACCACCGCGGTGGTGGTGCGGCCGGTGGTCACCGACCCGTTCTCGGTGCAGTCCGTGGCGGCCGACCGGGCGGTGAACATGACCGCCGAGAGCGGCATCGCCACCAGCAACGACGTCATCGACAAGGTCGCCGGCATCACCGGCCGCGACCCGGAGGCGGTGGCCGACGCCCTGGAGGTCGAGACGCCGGTCGGCGGGCAGGTGATGCGCTTCAGCTACTCCGGGCGTGGTGAGCAGGAGGCCGTCGACGGCGCGAACGGCGCGGCCGAGGCGTACCTGGAACTGCGCAAGGGCATGTACGAGAACCAGCGCGCGGCGGTGCTCAAGTCGTACGACGACACGATCGCCGTGGTCACCGCCCAGCGCACCACCACGCAGAAGTCGCTGCCGGCCAACCAGCCGTCGAGCAACCCGTCGCCGCGCACCAGCGCCCTGCTGGACCAGCTCCGGGCGCTCAACGACCAGCTCGCCACGCTGGCCGAGCAGCGGTCCAAGGTCGCCTCCGCCGACCTGAGCCCCGGCTCGGTGACCAGCGCCGCGCGTACCCCCGTGCCGTCCAGCCGGGACGCCGCGCCGCTGATCCTGGTCGCCGGCCTGCTCGGCGGTCTGCTCCTGGGCGGCCTGGTGGCCTTCGTCCGGGAGTCGCTGGACCGCCGGGTGCGTACCGCCGGCGAGGCCGCGAGCGCGATCGGCGCGCCGCTGCTCGGCACGGTCCGCCGGGACCGGTCCGGCCAGCCCGACGAGGCCGACCTGCGCTACCTGGTGCTCGCCCTCGGCCGGTGGGTGGACGGGCCGCAACGCACCCCGCTGGTGGTGCTCTCCTCGTCGGCCGACGAGGGGCGCGAGCAGGTCACCGCCGGGCTGGCCGTCGTGCTCGCCGCCGCCGGCCACGAGGTGCGCCTCGGAGTCACCCCGGAGAGCCTGGACCGGATCCGGCCGCTGATGCTGGACGCGCAGCGCCGCAACCCGCCGGTGGAGCCGGCCCGCAGCAAGCTGCCCCGGCCCCGGCCGGCGCCCGCGTCCACCGCGGTGCCGGCGGCCACGCCGGCCCCGGCTCCCACGCCGGCTGCCGGCGGCGGTCCGGAGGACACCATGGTGATCCCCGCCGTCCGCAAGCCCCGGCCGTTCCCCACCCCGGAGGCGAAGAACGGCGCGGTGTACCGGTCCACCACGACCGACGACAAGACCGAGGTCATTCCGACCACACCCCGGCCCGGCCCGGCCACCGGCACCGCGGCCGACGGGCAGGAGCTGCGCATCGGCTCCGGACGGGTGCGTCTGGTCGACCTCGACGCCGCGCCCGGCGACGGCCTCACCGTGCTCGACGCCCCGCCCGCGCTGCACGACGAGCGCGGGGTCCGGGCCGCCCGGGAGGGCCGGGCGGTGCTGGTCGCGGCCCGGGACCGCACCCGCACCAACCAGCTCCAGCAGCTCGTGGAGCGGCTGCGTTCGGTCGGGGTGGAGCCGTTCGGGTTCGTGGTGACGGGAGAGGGCCGTGACTGACCGCGACCGGCCGGCGGGCGGAGCCCCGGGGGCGTACCCGCCGGTGACCGTGGTGGTGGCCACCCGGGACCGTCCGGGGCTGCTGGAACGGGCCGTGCGGGCGGTGCTCGACCAGGACCATCCCGGCCCGGTCGAGTGCGTGGTCGTGTACGACCACACCGACATCCGCCCGCTCGACCTGCCCGTGCCGGACGGCCGCGCGCTGCGCTACGTCAACAACACCCACTCCCGGGGCCTGCCCGGTGGCCGCAACACCGGGGTGGACACCGCCTCGCACGACCTGATCGCCTTCTGCGACGACGACGACTTCTGGCTGCCGGGCAAGCTGCGCCGGCAGGTGGAGCTGCTCGCCGAGCGTCCCGACGCGGCCGCCGCGAGCTGCGGCATCCGGCTGGAGGGCCCGGGAATCGCCAAGGAGCGCCGGCTCGACGTCGCCGAGGTGAGGCTGGCGGACTTCGTCGAGGACCGGATCATGGAGGTGCACTCCAGCACCATCCTGATCCGCCGGTCCACCTGGGACGCCGTCGGCCCGGTCGACGAGGAGCTGCCCGGCGGCTACGGCGAGGACTACGAGTGGCTGCTGCGCATCGCCGCGCACGGCCCGGTGGTGATCGTGCCGGAGGTCCTGGTGGTGGTGGACTGGCACGGCGGCTCCTTCTTCTTCGGCCGCTGGGCGATGATCGTCGAGGCCACCCGCTACCTGATCGACAAGCATCCCGAGCTGGCCGGCAGCCGTACCGGCCTGGCCCGGCTGCACGGGCAGATCGCCTTCGCGCTCGCCTCCGGCCGGCGGCGCCGGGAGGCGGTGCGGGAGCTGGGTCGGGTGCTGCGGCTGAACCCGCGCGAGAAGCGGGTGCTGGTGACCGTGCCCGTGGTGCTCGGGCTGCTCTCCGGGGAGCGGGTGCTGCGGCTGGCCCAGCGGACGGGGCGGGGTGTCTGACCGACGGCCCGGGACCGCCGCGCCGCCGACACCCGGGAGCCCCGCGCCGACCTCCGGCAGCCCGGCGCGGCCTACGCCCGGGCCGCCGCCGCTGCCGGTCTGGCCGCTGACGGTCATGTTCGCGCTGGTGCCGCTCTGGTGGGCGCTGGGCGCGTTCTACCTCGGCTGGTCGGTGTTCGGCGTCGTCCTGCTCGCCCTGCTGGTCACCCGGGGCCGGGTGCCGCTGCCCGCCGGCGCCGCCTGCTGGCTGGTCTTCCTCGTCGTGGTGCTGCTCAGCGCCACCCGGCTGGACCGGGTCACCGCGTACTTCACCTTCGGGCTGCGCTACGGCTTCCTGGTGACCGCCCTGGTGGTCTGCGTGTACGTCCACACCCTCGTCCGGGAGGGCACCTCCTGGGAGCGGGTGCTGCGCCCGCTCGGCTGGTACTGGCTGGGCATCGTGGCGCTGGGCTGGCTGGCCGTGCTGGCGCCGACCTTCGCGCTGACCACGCCGGTGGAGCTGGCGCTGCCGGGCGGCATCGCCGGTGAGCGGTACATCCAGGCGCTGACCCACGTGCGCGCCAACGAGTTCAACCCGGTGTCCCGTACGCCGATCTACCGCACCGCCGCGCCGTACCCGTACACCAACAACTGGGGCACCGCGTACGCGCTGCTGGTGCCGTGCGTGCTGGCGTACCTGACCTCGGTGCGCACCGGGCGGTTCCGGGTGGCGCTGTGGGTGTCGCTGCCGCTGTCGGTGGTGCCGGCGTTCATGACGCTCAACCGGGGCATGTTCCTCGGCCTCGGCGCCGGCCTGCTCTACCTCGGCCTGCGGGCGCTGGTGCGCGGCAACGCCCGGCTGATCGTCTCGATCGCCGGCCTGGTGGTGCTGGTCTGGATCGTCAGCCTGGTCGTCCCGGTACAGGAGATGATCAACGCGCGGGTCAGCACCACCGACACCAACGTCGACCGGATGGACCTGTACCTGCGCACCTGGCAGGCGGTGGAGCGCTCGCCGCTGCTCGGCTACGGCGCGCCGAAGAGCGTCGACACCACCCTGGCCGAGGAGCCGCTGGGCACCCAGGGGCTGATCTGGCAGATCCTCTACAGCCACGGCATCCCGGCGCTGGTGCTCTTCCTGTCCTGGCTGGTCCTGGTGGCCCGGCGGCTGGCCGCCGCGGTCTCGCCGGCCGGGCACTGGCTGAGCACCGTCCCGGTGATCGCGCTGGTGGTGATCCCCGTCTACGCCTACATCGACCCGAACCTGTCGGTGATCTTCTTCGCCGTCGGGGCCGGGCTCGCCGCGGTCAGCGGGCCGGTCAACCGGGCCTCGCTCGGCCCGTCCAGCATGTCCCGGCCGGCGCCGCTGACGCCGTGGCGTACCCGGGGCTTCGGCCGGGCCGCCGTGCCGCAGGGCCCGGACGCCCCGGCAGGGGCGACCGGGGTCGCGGCCGTGCCGCTGCGCACCGCCGACCCGGCCCCGGCGGACCGTCCGCCGACCGGGTCCGCGCCGCAGCCGCCGGTGGGTCAGCGGCCGGGAACGGGACGGCCGGCATGACCGACCCGGGTACGCGGGCCACCGCCGTCACCGCCACGCCGGAGTCCGGCGAGCGGGAGGTACGGCGCGGCACGCGCAACGGCATGGTCGGGCTGGCCGGCGCGGCCGTCAACGGCCTGCTCGGCTTCGCCCTGACCGTGGTGATCGTCCGGGGTCTCGGCCCGGCGGGCTCCGGCGCGATGTTCACCGCCATCGGCGTGGTGGCCATCATGGGCGTGCTCTGCTGCGCGGGCGCGGACACCGCGCTGGTCTGGGCGCTGCCCCGGCGTACCCCCGGCCGGCACGGGGACGCCGCCCGGCTGCTGCCGGTGGCGCTGGCGCCGACGCTGCTGCTCACCGTGGCGGTGGCCGGGGCCGGTGTGGCCGCCGCCGGGGCGCTCGCGCCGGTGCTGTTCGACCCGGGCGCCACCGAGGGTCCGGGCCTGCTCCGGCTGGCCTTCGCCGGCCTGCCGTTCGTGGTGGCGATGACCGTGCTGCTCGCCGCCGTCCGGGCGGTCCGTCCGGTCGCCGCCCTGGTCGCCGTGCAGTACGTCCTGGTGCCGGCGGCCCGCCCCGCGCTGGTGCTGGCCGCGCTGGCCGCCGGGGCGGGGGTGACCGTCGCCTTCGCCGGCTGGCTCGCCCCGGTGGCGCTGGCCGTGCTGGTCTGCGCGGCGCTGCTGGTGCGTCCGCTCGCGCTGACCTCCGGGGCGACGCTGCGGCCGGTGCGCGAGGACTGGCGGACGCTGTGGGGCTTCGCCCTGCCCCGGGCCGCGTCGGCGACCATCGACGCCAGCAGCATGTGGCTGACCGTGCTGCTCACCGCCGCCCTGGCCGACCAGGCCGAGGCCGGCGTCATCGGCGCCGTCGGCCGGTACGCGCTGGCCGGGCTGCTGATCATGCAGGGCCTGCGGGTGGCCGTCGCGCCGCAGTTGTCCCGCCTGCTCGGGCAGGGGCGCACCGCCGAGGCGGCGGCGGTGTACCGGCGGATCACCGCCTGGATCATCGCGCTGTCCTGGCCCGGGTACCTGCTGCTGGCCGTCTTCGCCCCGGGATTCCTGCGGCTGTTCGGCGCGGAGTTCACCACCGGCGCCACCGCGATGGTCGTGCTCGCCGGGGCCATGCTGGTCAACTCCGGCACCGGCATCGTGCAGACGCTGCTGCTGATGAGCGGCAGCAGCGGCCGGCACCTGGTCGCCGCCGCCACCGGGCTGCTGCTCAACGTCGGGCTCGCGGTGGTGCTGATCCCGCCGCACGGCGCGCTCGGCGCGGCCCTGGCCTGGACCGTCGGCATCGTGGTGGAGAACGTGCTCGCCACCCTCGCCGCCCGCCGGGTGGTCGGCGAGCCGCTGCTCACCCGGGCGGTGCTGGCGGCCGCGCTGGCCGCCGCCACGGCCACCGCCGTCCTGGCCGGCGCGGGCGCGGCGGTCGCCGGCCGCGGGGTGGCCGGGCTGTTCCTCACCCTCGGGGTGGCGGTGCTGCTCGCCGGCGCGCTGCTGCTGCACCCCGGGGTACGCCGACGGGTGCGGGCGACGGCGCCCACCCTGCTGGGCCGGGGGCCGCGATGACGAGGAGGACGCGATGACGACGATGCGGGACCGGGTCAAGCAGTTGGTGCCCACCCCGCTGGTGACCGGGGTGCGCAGCTCACTGGTCCGGTACGGGGAACGCACCAGCGACCGGCGTCCGCTGCCGGACTTCCTGATCATCGGCACCAAGCGCGGCGGCACCACCTCGCTCTGGCGCTACCTGCTGGAGCACCCGCTGGTGCCGCGCCTCTTCCCGGCCTGGAACACCAAGACCTCGCACTACTTCGAGGACACCTACTCCCGGGGCGAGGCGTGGTACCGCTCGCACTTCCCGACCCGGCGGCAGCGGCAGGCGCTGGAGCGCCGGCACGGCGGGCCGACCCGGGTGGGGGAGGCCGCGCCGCTGTACATGTTCCACCCGCTCGCCGCGCAGCGGGTGGCCGGGCTGATCCCGTCGGTGAAGCTCATCGTGCTGCTGCGTGACCCGGTCCAGCGGGCGTACTCGCACTGGAAGGAGCGGCGCACCGAGGGGGTGGAGCCGCTGGACTTCGCCGAGGCCCTCGCGGCCGAGGAGGAGCGTACGGCGGGAGAGCGGGAGAAGCTGATCGCCGACCCGACGTACGTCAGCAACGCCTACGACTGGTACAGCTACCGGGCCCGGGGGCGCTACCTGGAGCACCTGGAGCCCTGGCTGGACCGCTTCGACCCGGCGCAGCTGCTGATCCTGCCCAGCGAGACGCTCTACCGCGAGCCGGCGGCCACCCACGCCCGGGTGCTCGACTTCCTCGGCCTGCCGCCGTACCGGCTCGACCGGTACGAGGTCTTCAACGACCGGCGCAGCAACGCCATGGACCCGGCCGTGCGCGCCGAGCTGACCCGGTACTACGCGCCGTACGACGAGGCCCTCGCCAGCCGGCTGGGCATGACCTTCGACTGGGGGAGCTGACCGTGGTGAGCGGGACCCGAACGAACGACGAGAGCCCGGCGGCGCCCCGCCGCAGCTCGCTCAACGCGCTGCGGTTCCGGTTGGTCGACTCGCCCGACTCGTACGGGGCGAAGCGCCGGGCGAAGCGGGCGCTCTGGCTGTCGGAGACCTTCCCGGACCTGGCGGAGATGTCCGTGCTGGACCTGGGCGGCCGGGTGGGCAGCTGGTCGACGGTGCCGGTGCGGCCGAGGCACGTGCACGTGGTCAACCTGGAGCCGCTGCCGGCGGAGCTGCCCGAGGGGATGGAGGCCGACCACGCGGACGCCTGCGAGCTGCCGCCGTCGATCATGAGCCGCCGTTACGACCTGGTGTTCAGCAACAGCGTGCTGGAGCACGTGGGCGGGCACGAGCGCCGCCGCCGGATGGCCGAGGCGATCCGTGAGCTGGCCCCCCGGCACTGGGTGCAGACGCCGTACCGGTACTTCCCGGTCGAGCCGCACTGGGTGGCGCCCGGCATGCAGTTCCTGCCGGTGCCGGCCCGGGTCGCGGTGGCCCGCAAGTGGCCGCTGGCCTACACCCCCGGCAAGTCCTGGGAGCAGGCGATGAAGCAGGTGCTCACCACCGAGCTGATCGGTCGGGCCGAGATGCGCTACCTCTTCCCCGACTCGACCATCCGGGCCGAGCGGCTGCTCGGCATGACCAAGTCGATCATCGCGGTCCGGACGGCCTGACCGGCCCCGGTGACCTGCCCTGCGGACGCGCGTGTCCGTAGGGCGGGACGCCCCGGGCAGCGCGTCGGGCGGGTGCTCCGGCGTGACAGACTGAGCGTCGTGTTGCGCTGGCTGACTGCAGGTGAATCCCATGGTCCCGCCCTCGTGGCCCTCCTGGAGGGTGTGCCCGCCGGGGTGGCGGTGACCTCCGGCGACATCGCCGGCGAGTTGGCCCGCCGCCGGCTCGGCTACGGCCGGGGCGCGCGGATGTCGTTCGAGCAGGACGAGGTCGAGATCATCGGCGGGCTGCGGCACGGCGTCACGCTGGGCAGCCCGGTGGCGATCCGGGTCGGCAACTCCGAGTGGCCGAAGTGGCGCACCGTCATGGCCGCCGACCCGGTCGACCCCGACGAGCTGGCCCGGCAGGCCCGCAACGCGCCGCTGACCCGGCCCCGGCCGGGCCACGCCGACCTCGCCGGCATGCAGAAGTACGGCCACACCGACGCCCGGCCGATCCTGGAGCGGGCCAGCGCGCGGGAGACCGCCGCCCGGGTGGCCGTGGGCACGGTGGCGAAGGCCCTGGTGAAGCAGGCCCTCGGCATCGAGATCGTCTCGCACGTGGTGGAGTTGGGGCCGGTCGCCGTCAAGCCGGGCCTGCGGCCCCGGCCGGAGGACGCCGAGCGGATCGACGCCGACCCGCTGCGCTGCCTCGACCCGGAGGCCAGCGCCCGGATGGTCGCCGAGGTCGACGCCGCGAAGAAGGCCGCCGACACCCTCGGCGGCGTGGTCGAGGTGCTGGCGTACGGGGTGCCGCCGGGCCTGGGCAGCCACGTGCAGTGGGACCGCAAGCTCGACGCCCGGCTCGCCACCGCGCTGATGTCCATCCAGGCCATCAAGGGCGTGGAGATCGGCGACGGCTGGCAGCAGGCCCGCTCCCGCGGCTCCGAGGCGCACGACGAGATCATGCCCACCGCCACCGGCGTGCGGCGGGTCACCGACCGGGCCGGCGGCCTGGAGGGCGGCATCACCACCGGCGAGCCGCTGCGGGTCAAGGCCGCGATGAAGCCGATCTCCTCGCTGAACCGGGCCCTCGCGACGGTGGACGTGACCACCGGCGAGCCGGCCACCGCGATCAACCAGCGGTCCGACGTCTGCGCGGTGCCCGCCGCGGCGGTGGTCGCCGAGGCGATGGTGGCGCTGGTCCTCGCCGAGGCGGCCACCGAGAAGTTCGGCGGCGACTCGGTGGCGGAGATCCGCCGCAACCTGGCCGGCTACCTCGACGCGCTGGTGATCCGGTGAACGCGGGAACTGCGGCGCGGCGGAGCCGCGCAGTCGCGAGCGACGGCGTGGCCCCGGTGGGCGCGGCGCGGCGGGGCGTGACGCGATGACGAAGCCGGTCTGTGTGCTGGTCGGTGCGCCGGGCTCCGGCAAGACCACCGTCGGCGAGGAGTTGGCGGCTCGGCTCGGGGTGGACTTCCGCGACACCGACGCCGACATCGAGGCGCTGGCCGGCAAGCCGATCCCGGAGATCTTCATCGACGAGGGGGAGGCGCACTTCCGTACCCTCGAACGGGCGGCGGTGGCGGCGGCGCTGGCCTCGCACGGCGGCGTGCTGGCCCTCGGCGGCGGCGCGGTCCTCGCCGAGGAGAACCGGGCCGCGCTGGTCGGGCACACCGTGGTGTACCTGTCGGTGGAGCTGCCGGACGCGGTGAAGCGGGTCGGGCTCAGCACCGGCCGTCCGCTGCTCGCGGTCAACCCGCGAGCCACCCTCAAGCACCTGATGGACCAGCGCCGTCCGCTCTACGCCGAGGTCGCGACCGCGACCGTGGTCACCGACGGGCGTGCCCCGGAGGAGATCGCCACCGAGATCGTCGGCCTGCTCAAGCCCTGACGCCTCCGACCGACCGGCACCTGTCGGTAGCCGGCCCGGCCACCGCCACCGCTCGGTCGGCGGCCCGGCGGTGACTGCCGGCGATCGTGGGCGTCGCCGGCCCGGATGGACCGGCGACGCCCGTGCGGTCCGTCAGCCGCGCGCGATGGTGTCCAGCACGTCGGCGAGCGCCTTCGGCTCGCTCAGCATCGGCCAGTGGCCGGTGGGCAGCCCGTGCAGCGCGGCGTCGGCGAGCCCGGCGAAGAACGGGTGCCCCTCGGCGATCATCGCCCGGGCCACCTCCACCGGAAACGTGCAGGCGACCAGCGCGGTCGGCACCGGCCGCCCGCCGGTGCGCCGGACCGGGTCGGTGGCCGCCCGCAGCGGCTGCCCGGTGGCGCGCCGGCGCAGCAGCGCCAGCGCCGTGTCGTCCAGGCCGGCCAGGTTCTCCGGGTCCTCGGCGGGATCCCAGGCCGGCGGCGGCAGCAGGTGGCCGTCGCCGATCAGCTCCCGCAGCCGCTGCTGCTCCTCGGGCGGGTTGGTGTCGAACTGCGACGTCCCGTCGGGCAGCGGGCCGCTGTCGACGTAGACCACGGTGGCGATCCGGTCCGGGATCCGGTCCGCCGCCTGGATGACCGGCATGCCGCCGCCGGAGTGCCCGACCAGCACCACGTCGCGCAGCTCCTCCGTCTCGATCAGCGCGGTGATGTCGGTGGTGTGCGTCTCCAGGCCGACCTGCGGCCCGGCCAGGTGGGCCCGCTCGGCCACCCCGGTCAGGGTCAGCGGGTACACCTCGTGACCACGTCGGCGCAGCTCACCGGTCACCTCCCGCCACGCCCAGCCGCCCAGCCAGAACCCCGGCACCAGCACGAACGTCGCCATCTCGATCTCCCTCGTCTCGTCGTACACCAACACCGTAGGATCAATACCGGACAGCTTCCGCCCGGTATAGAAGGGTGACCCGTGTCACATCCCGCCGGCCGGGTGCTCGGCATGCTCGAACTGCTCCAGAGCCACCACCGGCTCACCGGGGCCGAACTCGCCGCGCGCCTGGGCGTCGACGAGCGCACCGTGCGCCGCTACGCCACCACCCTCGCCGACCTCGGCATCCCGGTCACCGCCGAGCGCGGCCGGTACGGCGGCTACCGGTTGCGCCCCGGCTACAAGCTGCCGCCGCTGATGCTCACCGACGACGAGGCGGTCGCGGTGCTGCTCGGCCTGCTCGCCGCGGACCGGCTCGGGCTGGGCACCGAGGAGCCGGCCACCGCCACCGCGCTCGCCAAGGTCCGCCGGGTGCTGCCCGCCCCGCTCGCGGAACGCCTCGCCGCCGTACGGGAACACCTCGGCTTCACCCTGCGCGAGACCGACCCGTCGACCCGGCCGGCCAGCGGCACGCTGCTCGCCCTCGGCGCGGCCACCCGGCGACGCCAGCGGGTCACCCTCGACTACCGGTCCCACTCCGGCGGCGCGTCCCGCCGGCAGCTCGACCCGTACGGGCTGGTGTTCCACGCCGGCCGTTGGTACGTCACCGGCCACGACCACCTCCGCGACGAGGTGCGCGTGTTCCGGCTGGACCGGATCGGCGGCGTCACCACCGGGACGCAGACCTTCACCCCGCCGGCGGACTTCGACCCGGTGGCCCAGGTGACCCGCTCACTGGCCGCCGTCCCGTACGCCCACACCGTCGAGGTGCTGCTGGAGACCGACCTGGCCACCGCCCGACGACGGGTGCCGCCCAGCGTGGCGGAGCTGACCGAGGCCCCCGGCGGCGTACTGCTGCGCGCCCGGGCCGAGCGGCTCGACGGGATGGCGCAGCTGCTCGCCGGGCTGGGCTGGCCGTTCACCGTCCACCATCCGGCCGCGCTGCGCGACGCCGTCCACGCCCACGCCACCCGCCTCGCCACCTGGGCCACCCGCCCCCCCACCTGACCCCGCCCACCCGCCCCACCCACCCACCCCAAGATCCGCGCACTTTCACGGAAAGAGTGGCTGTCGGCGGCCGGATAGCCACTCTTTCCGTGAAAGTGCGTGCGGGGAGGGACTGCGGCGTGCGGGGGAGGGCGTGTGGGGAGGGACTGCGGCGGGCGGGGAGGGCGTGTGGGCGGTCAGGCCGGGGCGGGGTGTGGGCGGGTGGGTCTGGCGGGGCTCGGGCGCCAGGTCACCAGCAGGGCCAGGGCGAGCAGGATCTCGGCGAGGTCGCCGACGTAGTACATCAGGGTGGCCGCCGCCCGCACCTGCGCCGCCGGCGCGGCGGCGTCGACCAGGCCGGCGTACATCAGTTGGGCCAGGGTGGCGTGGGCGGCCACCGACAGCCCCAGCACGACGAGGCGGAGCGGCACCCCGGGCCGGTGCGGCCCCGGGTCCGGACCGGCGATCGCCCAGGTGAAGAGGTACCCGCTGAGCAGGAAGTGCGCCAGCACCAGCGTGTGCAGCGCCGGGCTGGCCAGGGTGGTCCGGTACAACGGGGTCAGGTGCAGCAGGTACAGCCCACCGGCGGTGAGCAGCAGCCCGGTGACCGGGTGGGCGAGCACGCCGAGGGCCGGGCGCCGCAGCAGCCGGACCAGCGCCCGCCCTCGCCGCCGACTCACCACGCGCAGCACGAGGGTGCCGGGCGCGCCGAGCACCAGCCCGAGCGGGGCCAGCATGCCGATCAGCAGGTGCCGCCACATGTGCCCGACCAGGTCGTGGCCGGGGACCACCACGGCCACCGCGAGCAGCGCCGCGCCCGCGCCGAAGCTCGCGGTACGCCAGTGGCTCCACCCGCCGCGGTCCCGCTCCCGCAGCGCGGCGGCCAGGTAGACCCAGAACAGCAGCGCCGGTACGAGCAGCAGCGGCCCGACGCCGCTCGCATGGTGGCCGGTCATCGCCGGTCGGCGCAGGTGTCGACCGTGCCGGCCCGGCGCTGCACCGCCCAGCCCAGCGCGATCAGCGCCACGCCGAGCAGCAGGAAACCGACGTCCCAGGCGGTCTGGTGCGGGCCGGTGCGGACGTGGTGGATGCCGAGCAGGTGGTGGTCGACGATCCCCTCGACCAGGTTGAACAGCCCCCAGCCGATCAGCGCCCAGCCCCACAGGGCTCCGGAGCGCCACAGCCGGCCCCGCGAGCGGGTGACCCGGGCGTACAGCAGGGCCAGGCCGGTGAGCACCGCGACCCAGGTGACCACGTGGAACAGCCCGTCCCACAGGGTGTTCATCTGCAACCCGGCGACGGTGTCCACCGGGTACTCCCGCACCCCGATGTTGTCGCTGCCGGTGCTGCTGAGCAGGTGGTGCCACTGGAGCACCTGGTGCAGGACGATGCCGTCGACGAAGCCGCCGAGACCGACGCCGAGGATGGTCGCGGGCAGCCGGATGTCGGCGCCGTCGATGGTCGTGGTGGTCATCGGGTACCTCCGCTGCCGGTGAGCTGTCGGTGAGCTGTCCCGTTCGCCCTGCCCGCGCCCCGCAGGGCCAAACGTCCGGATCGTCGTCGGCGTCACGGGCCCGGGCGCGCCGACGCGCCACCAGGTGGACAACCGGCCGTTCCGGCGTCCGCGCTGGACTAGGCTCCCGGGCGATGGACGAGGTGACCCGGATCCCGGTCGGCGGCGAGCGACCGTACGACGTGCTGGTGGGACGCGATCTGCTGGATCCGCCGCCGCGGCTGCTGCCCGGCGCCGAGCGGGTGGCGGTGCTGTTCGCGCCGCCGCTCAAGGACCTGGCCGACAGATTGGCCGAACGGCTCCGCGCGCTCGGCGTGGCCCCGCTGCCGATCGAGGTGCCCGACGCCGAGGCGGGCAAGCGGATCGAGGTGGCCGCCGAGTGCTGGGACCGGCTCGGCGCGGCGGGCTTCACCCGTACCGATGCCGTCGTCGGGATCGGCGGCGGCGCGGTCACCGACCTGGCCGGCTACGTGGCGGCCTGCTGGCTGCGCGGGGTGCGCTGGGTGCCGGTGGCGACCTCCCTGCTCGGTATGGTCGACGCCGCGGTGGGCGGCAAGACCGGCGTGAACACCGCCGCCGGCAAGAACCTGGTCGGCGCGTTCCACCCGCCGGCCGGCGTGATCTGCGACCTGTCGACGTTGGACAGTCTGCCCCCGGCCGACCTGGCCGCCGGGCTGGCCGAGGTGGTCAAGTGCGGCTTCATCGCCGACCCGGTCATCCTCGACCTGGTGGAGGCCGACCCGTCCGCCGCCACCGACCCGCGCGGGCCGGTGGTGCGCGAGCTGATCGAGCGGGCGATCCGGGTCAAGGCCGACGTGGTCTCCGGGGACCTGCGCGAGTCCGGGGTACGGGAGGTGCTCAACTACGGGCACACCCTGGCGCACGCGATCGAGAAGGTGGAGGACTACCGCTGGCGGCACGGGCACGCCGTCGCGGTCGGCACCGTATACGCCGGCGCCCTGGCCCGGCTGGCGGGGCGGCTCGACGCGGCCACCGCCGAGCGGCACCGTACCGTGCTGGCCGCGCTCGGCCTGCCCACCAGCTACCGGGCCGACGCCTGGCCGCAGCTGCTGGCCGCGATGCGGGTGGACAAGAAGACCCGGGGCAGCCGGCTGCGCTTCGTGGTGCTCGACGGCCTGGCCCGGCCGGCGATGCTGGAGGGCCCGGACGACGAGCTGCTGCACGCCGCGTACCGGGAGATCAGCCGGTGAGCGCGCCGCGGGTGTACGTGCTCAACGGGCCCAACCTGGGCCGGCTGGGCACCCGCCAGGTCGACGTGTACGGCGTGACCAGCTACGCCGATCTGGTGACCCTCTGCGTGGACACCGGCCGGGAACTGGGGCTGGACGTGACGGTGCGGCAGACCGACGCCGAGCACGAGCTGATCGGCTGGCTGCACGAGGCCGCCGACGAGGGCGCCGCGGTGGTGCTCAACCCGGCCGCCTGGTCGCACTACTCGATCGCGGTGCGCGACGCCTGCGCCCTGCTGCGCGGCCCCCTGGTCGAGGTGCACATCTCCAACATCCACGCCCGGGAGGAGTTCCGGCACCACTCGGTGGTCTCGGCCGTGGCGACCGGGGTGATCTGCGGCCTCGGCGTGGACGGCTACCGGCTGGCCCTGCGGCACCTGGCGACCCGCTCCGGGTGACCCGCGCCCGGGTGCCACGTCACCGGCTGTGACGCTCGTCGCCCGTTCGGGGTGACCGGAACGTGGGACGGTGGTCCGCCTCCGACACGTGGGGGTCGCCGATTGGACGCAGCGAGTAGACTTCCTGGGTCTGTCCGCCACTTGATGATCAAGGCAGGAAATGGCCTCCACCAACGACCTGAAGAACGGCCTGGTGCTCAACCTCGACGGGGAGCTCTGGTCCGTCGTCGAGTTCCAGCACGTCAAGCCCGGTAAGGGTGGCGCCTTCGTGCGTACCACGCTGAAGAACGTGCTGTCCGGCAAGGTGGTCGACAAGACCTTCAACGCGGGCACCAAGGTCGAGACCGCCACCGTCGACAAGCGCACCATGCAGTACCTCTACGCCGACGGCGAGGACTACGTCTTCATGGACCTGGAGACGTTCGACCAGATCACCGTTCCCGGCGGCACCGTCGGCGAGGCGGCGAACTACCTCCTCCCCGAGGCCGAGGCGACCGTCGCCACGCACGAGGGCGTGCCGCTCTACATCGAGCTGCCCACCTCCGTCGTGCTGGAGGTCACCTACACCGAGCCGGGCCTGCAGGGCGACCGCTCGACCGGCGGCAACAAGCCGGCCACCGTGGAGACCGGCGCGACCGTGCAGGTGCCGCTCTTCATCACCACCGGCGAGAAGATCAAGGTCGACACCCGCGACGGCCGTTACCTCGGCCGAGCCTGATGGCCGAGGGTCCCAAGCAGCAGATGCCGTCGCGCCGCAAGGCGCGTAAGCGGGCGCTGGACGTGCTCTTCGAGGCCGACCTGCGGGACCGGCCCCCGGTCGAGGTGCTCGCCGGCTACGTCGAGCGGATCGAGAAGCCACGGCCGGAGCACCTGGGGTACGCGGTCAGCCTGGTCGAGGGGGTGGCCGCGCACCTCGACCGGATCGACGAGGTGATCGCCAGCTACGCCGAGGGCTGGACGCTGGACCGGATGCCGGTGGTCGACCGCAACCTCGCCCGGATCGCCGTCTACGAGCTGCTCTACGTCGACGAGATCGACGACGCGGTGGCGATCAGCGAGGCGGTCGAGCTGGCCCGGCAGATGTCGACCGACGACTCGCCGCGCTTCCTCAACGGCGTGCTGGGCCGGATCGCCGAGTACACCACCCGCTGACCGGCGGCGCCGGGCAGCCCCGGCCGGCCCGGCACGTCGAGGACGGCGTGGCGGCACCGACGACGAGAAGGGCCCGTGCCGACCGGCACGGGCCCTTCTCGGTGCACAGCTCAGGACGCGAAGAACGCCCGCGGGTCGGCGACCAGCACACCGTGCTCGGTGAGCCGCTCGATCAGGCCGGACGGCGAGGCGTCGTAGACGATCGCCAGGGCGCGCAGGTCGTCGGCGCGGATGGAGAGCACCCGGCCGTTGTAGTCACCACGCTGCTGCTGGATGGCGCGGGCGTACCGGGCGACGTAGGCGAGGTCCTCGGACGCCTCGTCGTAGAGCCGCTCCAGGTCCAGCACGATCTTGCTGGTGGGCTCGTGGCGTACCCCGCTGCCGTCGGGCAGCAGCTCCGAGACGGGAACGCGGTAGAAGTCGGCCAGCTCCGCCAGGCGGGACACGGTGACGGCCCGGTCGCCGCGCTCGTACGAGCCGACCACCACGGCCTTCCACCGCCCGTTCGACTTCTCCTCCACCCCCTGCAGGGACAGGCCCTGCTGCTGACGGATGGAGCGCAGGCGGGCGCCCAGCGACTTGGCGTATTCAGAGGGCATTCGGACACTCCCAGTGCTGTGCTTTGGGGTTCTCCCAGCGATCGCTACGGAGCGTGACGGTACGGGGATTGCGACACGTGGTCAAGTGCTCGTGACCTGACCGTTGGCGAGCCCGGACGGAGTTGTCCGTATTTGGTCGCCCTGATCCGGGGATCAGTGGGTGCCGGCGGCCGGTCCGGTGACCGCTGGTAACGTGGCGTGAAGCCCCGGCGCGGCTCGCCCGCGATCCGCCCCGGTGGTGCCAGACGTCCTTTAACGACCCGTCCCGTGAGGCGGGGAAGGAGGTCCGCCGTGGCCTGCCCACCGGCTGCCCCACTGTCGCCGCAGCGACAACCCTCGGTGAAGGTGATCCTCGCCAGCGCCGACGTCCAGCGCGTCGTCGACCGGATCGCCCACCAGATCCTGGAGAAGACCCAGGGCGCCGCCGACACCGTGCTGCTCGGCATACCGACCCGGGGTGCCCCGCTGGCGAAGCGGCTCGCCGCCCGGATCAGCACCTTCGAGGACGTCGACGTCCCGGTCGGGGTGCTCGACATCACCCTCTACCGCGACGATCTGCGCCGGCACGCCACCCGCGCGATCGGCCCCACCCAGCTGCCGCCGGGCGGCATCGACGGCAAGCGGGTCGTCCTCGTCGACGACGTGCTCTTCTCCGGGCGGACCGTGCGCGCCGCCCTCGACGCCCTCAACGACGTGGGCCGCCCCGCCTCGGTGCAGCTCGCCGTCCTGGTCGACCGGGGCCACCGCCAGTTGCCGATCCGCGCCGACTACGTCGGCAAGAACATCCCCACCTCGCTGGCCGAGAGCGTGAAGGTCACCCTCGCCGAGACCGACGGCACGGACGAGGTCAAGCTGTACGGGGGGCCCGCATGATCCGCCACCTGCTCTCCGGGGCCGACCCGGACCTGACCACCGCCACCCAGATCCTCGACACCGCCGCCGAGATGGCCACCGTCGCCGGCCGGGAGGTCAAGAAGCTGCCCGCGTTGCGCGGCCGGACCGTGGTCAACCTCTTCTACGAGGACTCCACCCGGACCCGGATCTCCTTCGAGGCCGCCGCCAAGCGGCTCTCCGCCGACGTGATCAACTTCTCGGCCAAGGGCTCCAGCGTGGCCAAGGGCGAGAGCCTGAAGGACACCGCGCTCACCCTCCAGGCGATGGGGGCCGACGCGGTGGTCGTCCGGCACCCCGCCTCCGGGGCCCCGCACCGGCTGGCGAACTGGGTGGACGGCTCGGTGGTCAACGCCGGCGACGGCACCCACGAGCACCCCACCCAGGCGCTGCTCGACGCGTACACCATGCGCTCCCGGCTGGGCCGGCTGGCCGGCCTGCACGTGGCGATCGTCGGCGACGTGCTGCACTCCCGGGTGGCCCGCTCCAACGTGCTGCTGCTGTCCACCCTCGGCGCGAAGGTCACCCTGGTCGGCCCGCCCACCCTCATCCCGGTGGACATCTCGGCCGCGCTCGCCCCCGGCACCGACGTCTCCTACGACCTCGACGCCGTTCTCCCGAACGTGGACGTGGTGATGATGCTGCGGGTGCAGCGGGAGCGGATGAACGACTCCTACTTCCCCTCCGCCCGCGAGTACTCGCGCCGCTTCGGGCTGGACGGCCCGCGCATGCGCCGGCTGCCCGAGCACGCCATCGTCATGCACCCCGGCCCGATGAACCGGGGCATGGAGATCACGCCCGAGGTGGCCGACTCACCCCGCTCCACCATCGTCGAACAGGTCGCCAACGGGGTCTCCGTGCGGATGGCCGTCCTCTACCTGCTGCTCGGAGGGAACAACCTGTGACCCCGTACCTGATCAGGAACGTGAGCGTCGTCGGCGCCGCGCCGACCGACCTGCTGATCCGCGACGGCGTCGTCGCCGCCACCGGCGCCGGGCTCACCGCGCCGGACGCCGCCGTGATCGACGGCACCGGGCTGGTCGCCCTGCCCGGCCTGGTCGACCTGCACACCCACCTGCGCGAGCCCGGCCGGGAGGACGCCGAGACCGTCGAGTCCGGCTCCCGGGCGGCGGCGCTCGGCGGCTACACCGCCGTCTGCGCGATGGCGAACACCTCCCCGGTCGCCGACACCGCCGGCGTGGTCGAGCAGGTCTGGCGCCTCGGCCGGGAGGCCGGGCTGGTCGACGTGCAGCCGATCGGCGCGGTCACCGTCGGCCTGGCCGGCGAGCGGCTGGCCGAGCTGGGCGCGATGGCCGACTCCGCGGCCCGGGTGCGGATCTTCTCCGACGACGGGCACTGCGTCGCCGACCCGAAGCTGATGCGCCGGGCGCTGGAGTACGTCAAGGCGTTCGACGGGATCATCGCCCAGCACGCCGAGGAGCCCCGGCTCACCGAGGGCGCGCAGATGCACGAGGGTGAGGTCTCCACCCGGCTCGGGCTGACCGGCTGGCCGGCGGTCGCCGAGGAGGCGATCATCGCCCGGGACGTGCTGCTGGCCGAGCACGTCGGCAGCCGGCTGCACGTCTGCCACGTCTCCACCGCCGGCAGCGTCGAGGTGCTGCGCCAGGCCAAGGCGCGCGGGGTCCGGGTCACCGCCGAGGTCACCCCGCACCACCTGCTGCTCACCGACGCCAAGGCCGAGACGTACGACCCGGTCTACAAGGTCAACCCCCCGCTGCGCACCGACACCGACATCGCCGCGCTGCGCGCCGCGCTGGCCGAGGGCGTCATCGACATCGTCGCCACCGACCACGCGCCGCACGCGGTGGAGGACAAGGAGTGCGAGTGGGCGTACGCCCGGCCGGGCATGCTCGGCCTGGAGACGGCGCTCTCCATCGCCCTCGACGTGCTCGGCCCCGAGTGGGACCTGATCGCCGAGCGGATGTCCCGCGCCCCGGCCCGGATCGCCGGGCTGGAGGGCCACGGCGTGGACCCGGCACCCGGCGTGCCGGCCAACCTCACCCTGGTCGACCCGGCCGCCCGCCGCACCATCGAACCGGCGGAGCTGGCCAGCCGCAGTCGCAACACCCCGTACGCCCGCATGACGCTGCCGGGTCGCATCGTGGCGACCTTCCTGCGCGGCGAGCCGACGGTCCTGGACGGAAAGGCTGTCAAGTGATCCGAGCGAGGAATGTAGCGGAGCGGAGTCCCGCAGTCCGGATCGAAGGAGGGACGGCATGGTGAAGCGCAGGCCTGCGATCCTCGTGCTCGAGGACGGGCGCACGTTCCCCGGCGAGGCGTACGGCAGCGTCGGGGAGACCTTCGGCGAGGCGGTCTTCAACACCGGCATGACCGGCTACCAGGAGACCCTGACCGACCCCTCCTACCACCGGCAGGTGGTGGTGCAGACCGCGCCGCACATCGGCAACACCGGCGTCAACGGCGAGGACGACGAGTCCGGCCGGATCTGGGTCGCCGGCTACGTGGTGCGCGACCCGGCCCGCATCGGCTCCAACTGGCGCGCCACCGGCGGTCTGGAGGACCGGCTCGCCGCCGAGGGCGTGGTCGGCATCAGCGGGGTTGACACCCGGGCGCTGACCCGGCACCTGCGTGAGCGCGGCGCGATGCGGGTCGGCATCTCCAGCGTCGACGACGACCCGCGCGCCCTGCTGGCCCGGGTCCGCCAGTCCCCGCAGATGGTGGGCGCGGACCTCTCGGCCGAGGTGACCACCGCCAAGCCGTACGTGGTCGAGGCGGAGGGTGAGCACCGGTTCACCGTCGCCGCGCTGGACCTGGGCATCAAGCGCAACGTCCCGCGCCGGCTCGCCGCGCGCGGGGTCACCACCCACGTGCTGCCCGCCGGCTCGACCATCGACGACCTGCTCGCCACCGGCGCGGACGCGGTCTTCTTCTCGCCCGGCCCGGGTGACCCGGCCACCGCCGACGGCCCGGTGGCGCTGGCCCGTGAGGTGCTCGGCCGGCGGATCCCGCTGTTCGGCATCTGCTTCGGCAGCCAGATCCTCGGCCGGGCGCTCGGCTTCGGCACCTACAAGCTGGGCTACGGCCACCGCGGCATCAACCAGCCGGTGCTCGACCGGGCCACCGGCAAGGTCGAGGTGACCAGCCACAACCACGGCTTCGCCGTCCAGGTGCCGGGCGCGCGGGCCGGGGCGGTCGTCCCCGACCAGGTGATCGAGACCGAGTTCGGCGGCGTCCAGGTGTCACACGTCTGCCTCAATGACAACGTGGTCGAGGGGCTGCGGGCCAAGGACGTGCCCGCCTTCACCGTCCAGTACCACCCGGAGGCGGCGGCCGGCCCGCACGACGCGGACTACCTCTTCGACCGCTTCGCCGAGCTCATCGAAGGCGGAAAGAATGCCTAAGCGCACCGATCTCAAGCACATCCTGGTCATCGGCTCCGGGCCGATCGTCATCGGGCAGGCCTGCGAGTTCGACTACTCCGGCACCCAGGCGTGCCGGGTGCTGCGCGCCGAGGGGATCCGGGTCAGCCTGGTGAACTCCAACCCGGCGACGATCATGACCGACCCGGAGTTCGCCGACGCCACGTACGTCGAGCCGATCACCCCGGAGTTCGTCGAGCTGGTCATCGCCAAGGAGCGCCCCGACGCGCTGCTGCCGACCCTCGGCGGGCAGACCGCGCTGAACACCGCGGTCGCCCTGCACGAGGCGGGCGTGCTCGACAAGTACGGCGTGGAGTTGATCGGCGCGAACATCGAGGCGATCCACCGCGGCGAGGACCGGCAGCTGTTCAAGGACATCGTCGCCAAGGCCGGCGCCCGGCTCGGCATCGACGACCCCGCCACGCTGGTGCCGCGCTCGCGGGTCTGCCACTCCATGGCCGAGGTCGAGGCGACCGTGGCCGAGCTGGGCCTGCCGGTGGTCATCCGCCCGTCGTTCACCATGGGCGGCCTGGGCTCCGGCATGGCGCACACCGACGAGGACCTGGCGCGCATCGCCGGCGCCGGCCTGGCCGCCAGCCCGGTGCACGAGGTGCTCATCGAGGAGAGCGTGCTCGGCTGGAAGGAGTACGAGCTCGAACTGATGCGCGACCGCCACGACAACGTGGTGGTGGTCTGCTCGATCGAGAACGTCGACCCGATGGGCGTGCACACCGGCGACAGCGTGACCGTCGCCCCGGCGATGACGCTCACCGACCGGGAGTACCAGCGCCTGCGCGACCTGGGCATCGCGGTGCTGCGCGAGGTCGGGGTGGACACCGGCGGCTGCAACATCCAGTTCGCGGTCAACCCGGCCGACGGCCGGATCGTCGTGATCGAGATGAACCCCCGGGTGTCCCGCTCCTCGGCGCTGGCCTCCAAGGCGACCGGCTTCCCGATCGCCAAGATCGCCGCCAAGCTGGCCATCGGCTACACCCTGGACGAGATCCCCAACGACATCACCCTGAAGACCCCGGCGGCGTTCGAGCCGACCCTGGACTACGTGGTGGTGAAGATCCCCCGGTTCGCGTTCGAGAAGTTCCCCGGCGCCGACCCGGAGCTGACCACCACGATGAAGTCGGTCGGCGAGGCGATGAGCCTCGGGCGCAACTTCACCGAGGCGCTCAACAAGGCGATGCGCTCGATGGAAACCCAATCATCGGGTTTCTGGACCACTCCAGATCCGCAGGGCGCCACCAGGGAGAACACCCTCGCCGCGCTGCGGATGCCGCACGACGGCCGGCTGTACACCGTCGAGCGGGCGCTGCGCCTGGGCGCCTCCATCGCCGAGGTGGCCGCCGCCTCCGGCGGGATGGACCCGTGGTTCCTGGACCAGATCGCCGCGCTCGTCGAACTGCGCGCCGAGATCGTGGACGCCCCGGTGCTCGACGCCGACCTGCTGCGCCGGGCCAAGCGGGCCGGCCTGTCCGACCGGCAGCTCGCCGCGCTCCGCCCCGAGCTGGCCGCCGAGGACGGGGTGCGCACCCTGCGGCACCGGCTCGGCGTCCGGCCGGTCTACAAGACGGTGGACACCTGCGCCGCCGAGTTCGAGGCGACCACGCCGTACCACTACTCCACCTACGACCAGGAGACCGAGGTCGTCCCGTCGGCCCGGCCGAAGGTGCTCATCCTGGGCTCCGGGCCGAACCGGATCGGCCAGGGCATCGAGTTCGACTACTCCTGCGTGCACGCCGTCCAGGCGCTGCGCAGCGCGCCCGTCGGCGGAGCCGCCGAGGCCGGTTTCGAGACGGTCATGGTCAACTGCAACCCGGAGACCGTCTCCACCGACTACGACACCGCCGACCGGCTCTACTTCGAGCCGCTGACCTTCGAGGACGTGCTGGAGGTCTGGCACGCCGAGGACTCCTCCGGCAAGGCGGCCGGCGGGCCCGGCGTGGTCGGGGTGATCGTCCAACTCGGCGGGCAGACCCCGCTGGGGCTGGCGCAGCGGCTCAAGGACGCCGGGGTGCCGGTGGTCGGCACCTCGCCGGAGTCGATCCACCTGGCCGAGGAGCGGGGCGCCTTCGGTGCGGTGCTCGCCCGCGCCGGGCTGCGCGCCCCGGCGCACGGCATGGCCACCTCGTACGACGAGGCGAAGGCGATCGCCGACGAGATCGGGTACCCGGTGCTGGTCCGGCCGTCGTACGTGCTCGGCGGGCGGGGCATGGAGATCGTCTACGACGACGCCACCCTGCGCGACTACATCGGGCGGGCCACCGACATCTCCCCGGACCACCCGGTGCTGGTGGACCGGTTCCTCGACGACGCCATCGAGATCGACGTGGACGCGCTCTGCGACGCCGACGGCGAGGTCTACCTCGGCGGCGTGATGGAGCACATCGAGGAGGCCGGCATCCACTCCGGCGACTCGTCCTGCGCGCTGCCGCCGATCACCCTGGCCGGCTCGCACCTGACCCAGGTGCGCCGCTACACCGAGGCGATCGCCCGGGGGGTGGGCGTCAAGGGCCTGCTCAACGTCCAGTACGCCCTCAAGGACGACATGCTCTACGTGCTGGAGGCCAACCCGCGTGCCTCCCGTACCGTCCCGTTCGTCTCCAAGGCCACGGCGGTGCCGCTGGCCAAGGCGGCGGCCCGGATCGCGCTCGGCGCCACCATCGCCGAGCTGCGCGCCGAGGGCATGCTCCCGGCCACCGGGGACGGCGGCAGCATGCCCGCCGACGCCCCGATCGCGGTGAAGGAGGCGGTGCTGCCGTTCAAGCGGTTCCGCACCCCGTCCGGCAAGGGCATCGACTCGCTGCTCGGCCCGGAGATGAAGTCCACCGGTGAGGTGATGGGCATCGACACCAACTTCGGGCACGCCTTCGCCAAGTCGCAGTCGGCCGCGTACGGCTCGCTGCCCACCGGCGGCAAGATCTTCGTCTCGGTCGCCAACCGGGACAAGCGGGGCATGATCTTTCCGATCAAGCGCCTGGCCGACCTGGGCTTCGAGATCGTCGCCACCACCGGCACGGCGGAGGTGCTGCGCCGGCACGGCATCGCCTGCGAGCAGATCCGCAAGCACTACGAGTCGGGCGAGGGCGAGGACGCGGTGTCGCTGATCCTCGGCGGCGACGTGGCCCTGGTGGTGAACACCCCGCAGGGCTCCGGCGCGAGCGCCCGTTCGGACGGCTACGAGATCCGCAGCGCCGCCGTGACCGCCGACATCCCCTGCATCACCACCGTCCCCGGCGCGGCGGCGGCGGTCATGGGCATCGAGGCCCGCATCCGCGGCGACATGCGGGTGCGCCCCCTCCAGGAGCTCCACGCGGCCCTGCGGGCCGCCCAGTGACCGGCGCGCCCGCCCGGCCCGCTGCCTCCTCCGCCGCGTCGATCGAGACGTTGCGGTCCGCCCCGGGCCCGTCTCCGGACGCGAACGTCGTGATCGACGCGGCAGGCGCGCGGGGGAGCGCGCGGTGATCTTCGAGAAGGTGGTGCGGCCGCAGCTGTTCCGCATCGGGGGTGGGGACGCCGAGGCGGCGCACGAGTGGACGCTGCGGCGGCTGGCCGTGCTCTCCCGGCGGCCCGGGGCGCTCGCGGCGCTGCGGGCGCGGTACCTGGTGCGCGCGCCGCGGACGGTGTTCGGGGTGGAGTTCCCCAACCCGGTCGGGCTCGCGGCGGGGATGGACAAGAACGGGGTCGCGCTGCCCGCCTGGCCGGCGCTCGGCTTCGGCTTCGTCGAGGTCGGCACGGTCACCGCGCACGCCCAGCCGGGCAACCCCCGACCCCGGCTGTTCCGGCTGCGCGACAGCGACGCCGTGATCAACCGGATGGGCTTCAACAACGCCGGCGCCGAGGCGCTGGCGGCCCGGCTGGCGGCGCTGCCCCGCCCGCTCGGGGTGCCGCTGGGCATCTCGCTGGGCAAGTCCAAGGTGACCCCGCTGGACGAGGCGGTCGAGGACTACCTCGCCTCGTACCGGGCGCTGCGCGAGCACGGCGACTACTTCGCGGTCAACGTCTCCTCGCCGAACACCCCCGGCCTGCGCAGCCTGCAGGACAAGAGCCACCTGGACGCCCTGCTGGCGGCGCTGGTGGGGGAGAAGCCGGTGCTGGTGAAGATCGCCCCGGACCTCACCGAGCCGGCCATCGCCGAGCTGCTGGAGGTCTGCCTGGCCCGGGGCGCGGCCGGTGTGATCGCCACCAACACCACGCTGGCCCGCGACGGCCTCGCCCCGGCCGACCGGGCACGCGGCGGTGAGACCGGCGGCCTCTCCGGCCGGCCGCTGCGCGGGCGGGCCCGGGAGGTGGTCGCCTTCGTGCACGCCGAGACCGGCGGCCGGCTGCCGGTGATCGGGGTCGGCGGCATCCTCGACCCGGACGACGCCGCCCGGATGTTCGACGCCGGGGCCAGCCTGGTGCAGCTCTACACCGGCTTCATCTACCGCGGCCCGGGCCTGGTCCGGGCCGCCGCCCGGGTCGCGGCCGCCGCGCCGACGCCGGCGGGGTGAGGCGGCCGGTGGCCGGGGCGGCGACCGACGAGGGTACGGAGGAGAGCGCGTGACGCCCGAGGAGATCCTGGCCGCCGACCGGGCCCACGTCTGGCACCCGTACGCGGCGCTGCCACCGGCCGTCGCGCCGTACGTGGTGCACAGCGCCGAGGGCGTACGGCTGCGGCTGGCCGACGGCCGGGAGCTGGTCGACGGGATGTCGTCCTGGTGGGCGGCGATCCACGGCTACCGGCACCCGGTGCTCGACGCGGCCGTCACCGACCAGCTCGGCCGGATGAGCCACGTGATGTTCGGCGGGCTCACCCACGAGCCGGCCGTCCGGCTGGCGCGCACGCTGGTGGAGCTGACCCCCGACGGCCTGGAGCACGTCTTCCTGGCCGACTCCGGCTCGGTCTCCGTCGAGGTGGCCGTGAAGATGTGCCTGCAGTACCAGCGGGCCACCGGCCGGCCGGAGCGGCGGCGGCTGGGCACCTGGCGGGGTGGTTACCACGGCGACACGTTCCACCCGATGAGCGTCTGCGACCCGGAGGGGGGCATGCACCACCTGTGGGGCGACGTGTTGCCCCGGCAGGTCTTCGCCCCCGCCCCGCCGGGTGGCTTCGACGACGGGCCCGACCCGGCGTACGCGGCGGCGCTGACCGACGCGGTGCAGCGGCACGCCCACGAGCTGGCCGCGGTGATCGTGGAGCCGGTGGTGCAGGGCGCGGGTGGGATGCGCTTCCACCACCCCGGCTACCTGCGGGTGCTGCGCGAGGTGACCCGGGCCCACGGGGTGCTGCTGATCTTCGACGAGATCGCCACCGGCTTCGGCCGCACCGGGACCATGTTCGCCGCCGAGCACGCCGGGGTGGTTCCGGACGTGCTCTGCGTCGGCAAGGCGCTCACCGGCGGCTACCTGACCCTGGCCGCCGCGCTCTGCACCCCGGAGGTGGCCCGGGGCATCTCGGCGGGCGGGGTGCTGGCGCACGGGCCGACCTTCATGGGCAACCCGCTCGCCTGCGCGGTCGCCAACGCCTCCCTGGGGCTGCTGCGGGCCGGTGACTGGGCCGGGCAGGTGTCCAGGGTGGGCGCCGGGCTGCGGGCCGGTCTGGAGCCGCTGCGCGGCGCCGCCGGGGTGCGCGACGTGCGGGTGCTGGGGGCCATCGGGGTGGTGCAGTTGGACCACGAGGTGGACCTCGCGGCGGCGACGGCCGCGGCGGCGGCGCAGGGGGTCTGGCTGCGCCCGTTCCGCGACCTGGTCTACACCATGCCGCCGTACGTCACCGACGACGCCGACGTGGCCCGGATCGCGGCCGGGATCGCCGCGGCGGTGAAGGCGGGCTGACCCGCCGGCGGCACGGCGGTCGGCGAACCGAGGGACCGGTCGGCCTCGACCGGCCCGTGCGGCGGGCCTGCCGGCCGGTGGGGGACGCCGGGGAGAGCGGGGCCGGCCCGGGACGCCGGCCGGAGGACGGGCCGGTGCGGGTACGCCGGCCCGGAGTACGGGGCCGGGGACGCCGGCCCGGAGTACGGGGCCGGGGCCGGGGGGACGCCGGTCCGAGGACGGGGCCGGAGCGGGGCCGGTGCGGGGACGCCGGCCCGATGAGGGGACGGGCCGGCGGACGCCGGCGCGCACGAGCGTGTGGAGGAGAGGGACGGATGGAGACCTTCGGTGTCCGGCTGCACCGGGCCGTGACCGAGCGGGGACCGCTCTGCGTGGGCATCGACCCGCATCCCGGGCTGCTGGCCCGCTGGGGGCTGCCCGACGACGTCGACGGGTTGGACCGGTTCGCCCGGACGGTCGTCGAGGCGATCGGTGACCAGGTCGCGGTCGTCAAGCCCCAGTCGGCCTTTTTCGAGCGTTTCGGTGCCCGGGGTGTCGGGATTCTAGAGTCAACTATCCGACAGTTGCGAGAATCGGGCGCGCTCGTTCTGCTTGACGTCAAGCGCGGCGACATCGGCTCCACCGTCGCGGCGTACGCCTCGGCGTACCTCGATCCGGCCGCTCCGCTGTATGTCGACGCGGTGACCGCCAGTCCTTACCTGGGCGTCGGATCGTTGGCGCCGATGTTCGAGCTGGCGGCCACGCACGGTGGCGGCGTCTTCGTGCTGGCGCTCACCTCGAACCCCGAGGGGGCGCAGGTGCAGCGGGCGCACGGCGCCGACGGACGCACCGTCGCGCAGACCGTCATCGACGAGATTTCCCAGCTCAACGCGGGTGCGCAGCCGCTCGGCAGCTTCGGGCTGGTGGTCGGGGCGACGATCGGCGACACCGGCCACGACCTCTCCCGGGTCAACGGTCCGCTGCTCGCCCCGGGCCTCGGCGCGCAGGGCGCGACGGCCGCCGACCTGCGTACCGTGTTCGGGTCGAGCCTGCCGTCGGTGCTCCCGTCGTACTCGCGCGAGGTGCTGGGCGCCGGCCCGGATCCGGCCGCCCTGCGGGCCGCCGCGGAGCGTGTCCTGGCCGACTGCCGGGGCGTTCTGGCTGACTGACGGCTCGGTCACTTTACGTTGATCTTCGCGTGCCCACGTTGCCGAAAGCGCCGTCGACCGCTAGTTTTCCCCGCGCTGGTAACCACGGACCCCTTTGGTTGCCAGCGACACCACGTTTCACAGAGCGGCGGCGCGTTCCGCCCGTCGCGATAGGGACCTGAGGAGAACTGGTGCCGCTCCCGTCACTGACCCCCGAGCAGCGCGCTGCCGCGCTGGAGAAGGCTGCGGAGATCCGCAAGGCCCGTGCTGAGCTGAAGGAGCAGCTCAAGCAGGGCAAGACCACCCTCGCCGCCGTCCTTGAGCGGGCCGAGTCCGACGACGTCGTCGGCAAGCTGAAGGTCTCGGCCGTCCTGCAGGCGATGCCGGGCATCGGCAAGATCCGGGCCACCCAGATCATGGAGAAGCTCAAGATCGCCGACAGCCGTCGCCTGCGTGGCCTGGGCGAGCAGCAGCGCAAGGCGCTGCTTGGAGAGTTCGCCGCGAACTGATCGCCGCCACCGTGTAGAAACAAGCGGTGAGCACGGATGACGAGACGCGCCCGGCGGCTCGGCTCACCGTCCTGACCGGACCTTCGGGTGCCGGCCGGGACGGTGTCGTCGAGTTGGTCCGGGCGCGTTCTCCGTCCGTGTGGGTGCCGGTGCCGGTCACCACCAGGCCGTGCCGCCCCGGCGAGGCCGACGGCGTGGACCGGCTCTTCGTCACGCCCGCCGAGTTCGACCGGATGGTCGCCGCCGGCGAGCTGCTGGAGTGGTTCCGGCTGGGACCGCACCTGCGCGGCACGCCCCGCGAGCCGCTGCGGGCCCGGCTGGCGCAGGGGTGGCCGGTGCTGCTCCCGCTCGACCTGCCCGGCGCGCTCGCCGTCCGGGAGGCCCTGCCGGACGTCCGACTGGTGCTGCTGACGCCGCCGGGACGCGGTCCGGACCCGGCGCTCGCCGCAGCCGTCGGACACACCGTCGTGCACGACCGCACCGAGCGGGCCGTGGGTGAGCTGGTAGGCTTGCTCGGTTCTTCCTGTCCGGCTCCCGCCCGGCCGCGACTGCGCGGTTGAGCGACCCGCCGCGCTCGCGCGGACACAACAGACGCAGAGGGTTAATTTTCGTGGGATCCATCGCCAACCCCGAGGGCATCACCAACCCGCCGATCGACGAGCTGCTCGAGAAGACCACCTCGAAGTACGCGCTGGTGATCTTCGCCGCCAAGCGGGCCCGCCAGGTCAACGCCTACTACAGCCAGCTCGGCGAGGGTCTGCTGGAGTACGTCGGCCCGCTCGTGGAGACCACCCCGCAGGAGAAGGCGCTCTCCATCGCCATGCGCGAGATCAACGCGGGCCTGCTCACCGCCGAGCCGACCGACCAGCCGTAACACCCCCGCGCGCCGATGTCCGCCGAGATCGTCCTGGGGGTCGGTGGCGGCATCGCCGCCTACAAGGCGTGTGAGCTGCTGCGGCTGTTCACCGAGTCGGGTCACCGGGTCCGCGTCGTGCCGACCGCGTCGGCGCTCCGGTTCGTCGGGGCGCCGACCTGGGCGGCGCTCTCCGGCCGTCCGGTGGCCGACGACGTCTGGTCCGACGTGCACGAGGTGCCGCACGTCCGGCTCGGCCAGCGGGCGGACCTGGTGGTGGTCGCGCCGGCCACGGCGGACCTGCTCGCCAAGGCGGCCCACGGCCTCGCCGACGACCTGCTCACCAACACGCTGCTCACCGCCCGGTGCCCGGTGGTGCTCGCCCCGGCGATGCACACCGAGATGTGGGAGCACCCGGCCACCGTCGCCAACGTCGCCACGCTGCGGTCCCGGGGCGTACGGGTGATCGAGCCCGCCGTCGGCCGGCTCACCGGCGCCGACACCGGCAAGGGGCGGCTGCCCGACCCGGCGGAGATCTTCGCGGTGGCCCGCCGCGCCCTCGCCCGCGGCGTCGACGCCCCGGCCGACCTCGCCGGCCGGCACGTGGTGGTGACCGCCGGGGGCACCCGCGAGCCGCTGGACCCGGTCCGGTTCCTCGGCAACCGCTCCTCCGGCAAACAGGGGTACGCCTTCGCCCGCGCGGCGGTCGCCCGGGGCGCCCGGGTCACCCTGGTCTCGGCGAACGTCGCCCTGCCCGACCCGGCCGGCGTCGATCTGGTCCGCGTCGGCACCACCGAGGAGTTGCGCAAGGCCACCCTGGAGGCCGCCGCCGACGCCGACGTGGTGGTGATGGCCGCCGCCCCGGCGGACTTCCGGCCGGCGACGTACGCCCCCGGCAAGATCAAGAAGTCGGACGACGGCAGCGCGCCCACCATCGAACTGGTCACCAACCCCGACATCGCCGCCGAGCTGGGCCGACGCCGCCGCCCCGAGCAGGTGCTGGTGGTCTTCGCCGCCGAGACCGGCGACGCCGAGGCCAACGGCCGGGCCAAGCTCGTCCGCAAACGTGCGGACCTCGTCGTGGTCAACGAGGTCGGCGTCGACAAGGTCTTCGGCGCCGAGACCAACGCGGCCACCGTCATCGGCGCGGACGGTTCCCTGCACACGCTGCCGGAGCAGGCGAAGGAGGAGCTGGCCGACAGCGTCTGGGACCTCGTGGTCGCGCGGCTGGCCGACCGATCCTGAACACTGGTCACATCCGTGTTCCCAAGTCACCCTGGAACCGGGATGGCTAAACTGCCGCGAGCGAACTGTTCCACCGAGATCAAGTGATTAGGAGTACCGTGACACGTCTCTTCACGTCCGAATCGGTCACGGAAGGCCACCCGGACAAGATCGCCGACCAGATCAGCGACGGCATCCTCGACGCCCTGCTCGCCAAGGATCCGCACAGCCGTGTCGCGGTGGAGACCCTGATCACGACGGGTCAGGTGCACGTCGCCGGCGAGGTGACCACCAAGGCGTACGCGGACATCCCGACCATCGTCCGGGAGACCATCCTGGAGATCGGGTACGACTCGTCGAAGAAGGGCTTCGACGGCGCGTCCTGCGGCGTCAGCGTCTCCATCGGCCAGCAGTCCGCCGACATCGCCCAGGGCGTCGACAACGCCTTCGAGCTGCGTACCGGCGCGTCGGAGAGCGCGCTGGACGCGCAGGGCGCCGGTGACCAGGGCATGATGTTCGGTTTCGCCTGCTCGGAGACGCCCGAGTTGATGCCGCTGCCGATCGCGTTGGCGCACCGGTTGGCGCGTCGGCTGGCGGCGGTGCGCAAGGACGGCACGGTGCCGTACCTGCGTCCGGACGGCAAGACCCAGGTCACCATCGAGTACGACGGTCTGCGTCCGGTTCGGCTGGACACGGTGGTCGTCTCCAGCCAGCACGCCGCGGACATCTCCCTGGAGTCGTTGCTGACCCCGGACGTGCGCGAGCACGTCATCGCGCCGGAACTGGAGAGCCTCGGTCTGGACACCGAGGGCTACCGGCTGCTGGTGAACCCGACCGGCCGGTTCGAGATCGGTGGCCCGATGGGTGACGCGGGTCTGACCGGGCGGAAGATCATCGTCGACACCTACGGCGGGTACGCGCGGCACGGTGGTGGCGCGTTCTCCGGCAAGGACCCGTCGAAGGTGGACCGGTCGGCGGCGTACGCGATGCGCTGGGTGGCCAAGAACGTGGTGGCCGCCGGGCTGGCCGAGCGCTGCGAGGCGCAGGTCGCGTACGCGATCGGCAAGGCGCACCCGGTGAGCCTGTTCATCGAGACGTTCGGCACCGAGAACGTGCCGGTCGCCGCGATCGAGAAGGCCGTCGCCGAGGTGTTCGACCTGCGTCCGGCCGCGATCATCCGGGACCTGCACCTGCTGCGCCCGATCTACCAGCAGACCGCCGCGTACGGCCACTTCGGCCGTGAGCTGCCGGACCTGACCTGGGAGAACACCGACCGGGCCGCCGACCTCAAGTCGGCCGCGGGAGCCTGACCGGCACCAGGCGCAGCGACCGGCGACCCGCTGACGGGTCGCCGGTCGCTCGCGTCTGCGTGGACGTGCCGCTGCCGCACCTGGACCGCCCCTTCGACTACCTGGTCCCCGCCGAGCTGGACGCCGAGGCGCGCCCCGGGGTCCGGGTGAAAGTCCGCTTCGCCGGTCAGCTCGTGGACGGCTGGCTGCTGGACCGGGTCGCGGAGTCCGCCCACCCCCGGCTGGCGTACCTGGAGAAGGTCGTCTCCCCGGAGCCGGTGCTCGCGCCGGAGGTCGCCCGGCTGGCCCGGGCGGTCGCCGACCGGTACGCCGGCAGCCTCGCCGACGTGCTCCGCCTCGCCGTCCCGCCCCGGCACGCCCGGGTCGAGAAGGAGCCCCGCGACACCCCGGACACCCACGACGCCGCCCCGGGCGTGGCCCCGACCGCCGGCGGCACCGCCCGAGGTGTGGCCCTGACCGGCGACGACACCGCCCGGAGCGTGGCCCTGACCGGCGACGGCACCGCCCGGAGCATGGCCCCGACCGGCGGCGGCACCGTCCCGGCCGGCGGCGGGACCCGAGCGGCCGGCGCGTCCGCCGCCACCGGTCCCGGCACACCGTCCGCCGGTCACCCGACACCCGACCCCGGCGCCGCCCCGGCCGTCGATCCGCGCGGGTGGCGGGACTACCCGGCCGGCCCGGCGTACCTGCGGGCGCTCGCCGAGGGACGGGCCCCCCGCGCGGTCTGGTCGGCCCTGGCCGGTGAGGACTGGGCGGCGCGGTACGCCGACGCGGTCGCCGCCACCGTCGCCGGTGGCCGGGGCGCGGTCGTGGTGGTGGCCGACGCCCGGGACCTCGACCGCCTGGACACCGCGCTCACCGCGACGCTCGGGCCCGGCCGGCACGCCTGCCTCTCCGCCGCCCTCGGCCCGGCCCGCCGGTACCGCGCCTTCCTCGCCGCGCGGCGCGGCGACGTGCCCGTGGTGATCGGCACCCGGGCGGCCATGTTCGCCCCGGTCGACCGGCTCGGCCTGGTGGCGATCTGGGACGACGGCGACGACCTGCACGCCGAGCCCCGGGCCCCGTACCCGCACGCCCGGGACGTGCTGCTGACCCGCGCCCGGCTCGCCGAGGCCGCCACCCTGGTCGGCGGGTTCACCCGTACCGCCGAGGCGCAGTTGCTGGTGGAGACCGGCTGGGCCCGCGAGGTGGTCGCCGACCGGGCGACCGTGCGGGCGCGTACCCCGGCCATCGCCCCCACCGGCGACGACCCGCAACTGGCCCGCGACCCCGGCGCGGCCACCGCCCGGCTGCCCAGCCTGGCCTGGACCACCGCCCGCGACGCCCTGCGTGCGGACGCCCCGGTGCTGGTCCAGGTGCCCCGCCGCGGTTACCTCCCGGCGGTCGCCTGCGCGCACTGCCGTACCCCGGCCCGCTGCCCGCACTGCGCCGGTCCGCTGGCGCTGCCCTCGGCCGACGGCACGCCCGCCTGCCGCTGGTGCGGCCGGGTCGCCGCCGCGTACGCCTGCCCGGAGTGCGGTGGGCGGCGGCTGCGCGCCTCGGTCACCGGGGCCCGGCGCACCGCCGAGGAGCTGGGCCGGGCCTTCCCCGGCGTGCCGGTGCGCACCTCGGGCCGGGAGGAGGTGCTGGGCGCGGTGCCCGGCGGCGCGGGCCTGGTGATCGCCACCCCGGGCGCGGAGCCGCCCGCCGAGGGCGGCTACGGGGCGGTGCTGCTGCTCGACTCGTGGGCCCTGCTCACCCGGGCCGACCTGCGCGCCGGTGAGGAGGCGCTGCGTCGCTGGCTGAGCGCCGCCGCGCTGGCCCGGCCCGGCCCGGCCGGCGGTCGGGTGGTCGTGGTCGCCGACGGGGCGCTCGCCCCGGTGCAGGCGCTGCTGCGCTGGGACCCGGCCTGGTTCGCCGCCCGGGAACTGGCCGAGCGGCGGGAGCTGGGCTTCCCGCCGGCGATGAAGATGGCCAGCGTCACCGGCACGGCGGAGGCGGTGGCCGGCCTGCTCGCCGAGGCCCGGCTGCCCGACGACGCCGAGGTGCTCGGCCCGGTGCCGGCCGACGAGGGCCGCGAGCGGATGCTGGTCCGGGTGCCCCGGGCCCGGGCCGCCGCCCTGGCCGAGGCGCTGCACATCGCGGCCGGGGTGCGCAGCGCCCGCAAGGCCGCCGAACCGGTCCGGCTCCAGGTCGACCCGTTGAGCCTGTTCTGAGGGCCGCCCGCCGCCGTCCCGGCGGGTGACCCCGGGCACTCCGACGGGTCGGCCGGCCGTTGCGGAGCGTCACCGTCGCACACCGCGTCCGGCAAATGGCTGGCAGGTGCGTGATAGCATCGCCCGTCATGCCCGGGCGCACGAATGGCGCGACGATGGCGGAAGGCGCCGGTCCGGTGCCGAATCGATGATGTCAATCAGCCGGTGATCAGGGGTGGACCAGTCGTGACCGTCCGTAAATCGATCGTCTTCAACGGTGACCTCGGCAGCGGCAAGAGCACCGTCTCCGTCGAGATCGCCGAGCGGCTCGGGATGCGCCGGGTCAGCGTCGGCGACCTCTACCGCCAGATGGCCCAGGAGCGGCAGATGACCGCGCTCCAGCTCAACCTGCACGCCGAGCTGGACCAGGCCGTCGACGGCTACGTCGACCAGTTGCAGCGCGACATCGCCGCCTCCGGCGAGTCGCTGGTGATGGACTCCCGGCTGGCCTGGCACTTCTTCACCGACGCGCTCAAGGTGCACATGATCACCGAACCGGGCGAGGCGGCCCGCCGGGTGCTGCTGCGCCCCTCCGGCCCGGCCGAGAGCTACACCTCGCTGGAGGAGGCGAAGGCCAAGCTCCGGGAGCGCAGCGAGAGCGAGCGCAGCCGGTTCATCGTCCGCTACGGCGTCGACAAGGCCCGGCTGCGCAACTACGACCTGATCTGCGACAGCACCCGGGCCACCGCGGCCGAGGTGATCGCGCACATCATCGACGTGTACGAGGGACGGCTCGGCGCCGACGTGCTCGACCAGGCCCCGCCGCTGCTGCTGCTCGACCCGGCCCGGGTCTTCCCCACCGAGGACATCGCCACCCTGCGCGGGCTCTGGGACTCGGAGTTCGTCGGGGAGGTGGCCGAGGCCGGCGACGAGGCCCTGGAGCCGCTGCGGATCGGCTACACCGGCGAGTACTACTTCGTCGTCGACGGCCACCGTCGGCTCAGCGCCGCCCTGCAGAACGGCTTCCACCTGGTGCCGGCCCAGCTCGTGGCGGAGGTCGACGAGCCGGTCGTCGGCGGCATGAGCGCGATCGACTACTTCGCCGCCCACGCCCGCCCGTCGACGATCCACGACTGGGAGGCCGCGCACGGCATCACCCTGCCGCTGCCCGAGCACGCCCTGCTCGGCGGCGACGCTGTCCTGGCGGGGGAGCCGGGCGCCGGCGCCTGACCGGTCCGGGGTCGCCCCGGCGGCGCCCGGGCGCGCATGATGGAGCCTTCCGACGCATCGACGCGGGAGGCCGGTCATGGACCCAGCCGAGGCGCTCGCCCTGCTCATGTCGCCGCCGGGGCGCATCGACCCGTACCCCACCTACGAGCTGCTGCGCGCCCACGGGCCGGTGGCCCGGGCCGGGCCGGTCTTCTTCGCGGTCACCGGCTACGCCGAGGCCGACGAGATCCTGCGTGACCCCCGCTTCGGGGTGATGGACGACGCGCTGCGCGACCAGTTCCTGCCCGGCTGGCGCGACAGCCCCGCCGTCGCCGCCATCTCCCGCTCCATGCTGCGCACCAACCCGCCCGACCACAGCCGGATGCGGCGGCTCGCGGCCGGGGCGTTCACCCCGCGCCGGATCGCCGCCATGCGGGACGTGGTGGCCGCCCAGGCCGACGAGCTGGTCGACACGATGCTGGGGCGGGCCCGCGCCGGGGAGCCGGTCGACTTCCTGGCCGACTTCGCGTACCCGCTGCCGGTCGGGGTGATCTGCGCGCTGCTCGGCGTTCCGGCGGCCGACCGGCCGCTGTTCCGTCGCTGGGCGGCCGACCTGACCGGGGTGCTGGAGCCGGAGATCACCCTCGACGAGCTGGCCGTCGCCGACCGGGGCGCCGCCGAGCTGACCGGCTACTTCGCCGCGCTGGTCGAGGACCGCCGCCGCGCGCCCGCCGACGACCTGACCACCGCCCTGGTGCAGGTGCACGACGCCGACGGCGGCCGGCTCTCCGGCGACGAGCTGCTGGCGAACCTGGTGGTGCTGCTGGTCGCCGGCTTCGAGACCACCACCAACCTGCTCGGCAACGGCCTGGTCGTGCTGCTCGACCACCCCCGCGCCGCGCAGGCGCTGCGCGCGCACCCCGACCTCGCCGCCGACCACGTGGAGGAGCTGCTGCGCTACGACTCGCCGGTGCAGCTCACCACCCGGGTCAACACCGCCCCGGCGACCGTGGGCGGGATCGACCTGCCCGCCAGCAGCTGGACGCTGCTGCTGCTCGGCGCGGCCAACCGGGACCCGCGGCGCTACCCGCGACCGGCGCGGTTCGACCCGTGGCGGCCCCCGTCGCACCCGCTGTCGTTCGGGGCCGGGCCGCACTACTGCCTCGGCGCCGGGCTGGCCCGGCTGGAGGCGCAGGTCGCCTTCCCGCTGCTGCTGCGCCGGCTGCCCGGCCTCGCGCTCGCCGGCCGGCCCCGGCACCGGACCCGGCTCACCCTGCGCGGCTACGAGACCCTGCCGGTGACCATCGACACGGCGTCGGCGGCGGCGCATCGCGGTACGCCGGCCGGGACCGCCCCCGGCACTCCGTAGACTGGTACGGCATCCGTCCGTCCCGCCGAAGGAGCCACACCGAGTGACCGTCCAGCCCATCCGTCTGTTCGGGGATCCGGTGCTGCGCACGCCGGCCGATCCGGTCGTCGACTTCGACGTCGAGCTGCGTAGGCTCATCGCCGACCTCACCGACACGATGCGCGAGCAGGGCGGGGCCGGCCTGGCCGCACCGCAGCTCGGGGTGGGCCTGCGGGTGTTCACCTTCGACGTCGACGACGTCCTCGGCCACCTGGTCAACCCGGTGCTGGAGTTCCCCGACGAGGAGGAACAGGACGGCCCCGAGGGCTGCCTCTCCATCCCCGGGCTCTACTTCGACACCAGGCGCCGGCAGAACGTCGTCGCCAAGGGCTTCAACGGCTACGGCGACCCGTTGCAGATCGTCGGCACCGGGCTGATGGCGCGCTGTGTGCAGCACGAGACCGACCACCTCGACGGGGTGCTCTTCGTCGACCGGCTGGACCCGGCCGGGCGCAAGCAGGCGATGAAGGCCATCCGCCAGGCCGACTGGTACGACCCGGGCGCCCCGCCCACGGTCAAGCTGAGCCCGCACGCCGCCGGCAACCCCTTCGGCCTGGGGCGGTGACCCGGATGCGCCTGGTCTTCGCCGGTACGCCGGCCGTCGCCGTGCCCGCCCTGGCCGCCGTGCACGCCTCCGGGCACGAGCTGCTGGCCGTGGTCACCCGGCCCGACGCCCCCGCCGGCCGTGGTCGTAACCTGGTCCGCTCGCCCGTCGGCGCCTGGGCCGACGAGCACGGCGTCGAGGTGCTCACCCCGGCCCGGCCCCGGGAGCCGGAGTTCCTCGACCGGCTGCGCGAGCTGGCCCCGGACTGCGTCCCCGTGGTCGCCTACGGCGCGCTGGTGCCGCCGGTCGCCCTGGAGATCCCCCGGCACGGCTGGATCAACCTGCACTTCTCGCTGCTGCCCGCCTGGCGGGGCGCGGCCCCGGTGCAGCACGCCGTGCTGCACGGCGACGAGCTGACCGGCGCCAGCGTCTTCCAGCTGGAGCAGGGGCTGGACACCGGCCCGGTGTACGGCACCCTCACCGACGAGATCCGCCCCACCGACACCTCCGGCGACCTGCTGGAGCGGCTGGCCCACTCCGGGGCCGGTCTGCTGGTGGCCGTCCTCGACGCGATCGAGGCGGGCACGGCCCGCGCCGAGCCGCAGCCGGCCGACGGGGTGTCGCTGGCGCCGAAGCTGACGGTGGAGGACGCCCGGGTGCGCTGGAGCGACCCGGCGTTCGCGGTGGACCGGCGCATCCGCGCCTGCACCCCCGCCCCCGGCCCGTGGACGACCTTCCGCGACGAGCGGGTCAAGCTCGGCCCGGTCACCCCGGTGTCGGACGGCCCCGAGCTGAAGCCGGGCGAGCTGCTCACGGAGAAGTCCCGGGTGCTGGTCGGCACCGCGACGGCGCCGGTGCGGCTCGGCGAGGTCCGGGCGGCCGGCAAGAAGGCCATGTCGGCGAGCGACTGGGCACGTGGCGCCCGGGTCGCCGCCGGCGAGGTGTTCGCGTGAGCGCCCCCTCGGACCGTCCCGACAGCTTCCGCTCCGACAACCCCCGCGGGGACCGGTCCGCCGGTCGCGGCGCCGCCCCCCGTGGTGACCGGTACGACCGGTCCGCGCCCCGCCGTGCCGACGCGCCGCGCGGCGACCGTCCGGGCGGCTTCCGTGGCGACCGGTCCGGTGGCGGCCGGGCCGGCGCCGACCGGCGTGGTGGCCGTCCAGGCCCGGCCGTCGACCTGCCCCGGTACGCCGCCTACCAGGCGGTCGCCGCGGTGCACCGGGACGACGCGTACGCCAACCTGGTGCTGCCGTCGATCCTGCGCGAGGAGGGGCTGACCGGTCGGGACGCCGCCTTCGCCACCGAGCTGACCTACGGCACGCTGCGCCACCTCGGCACCCTGGACGCGATCCTCACCGACGCGGCCGGCCGCGACGTCGAGCGGATCGACCCGCCGGTACGCGACGCGCTGCGGCTCGGGGCGTACCAGCTCCTGCACACCCGGGTGCCGGCGCACGCGGCGGTGTCGTCCACCGTCGACCTGGTCCGCGCCGTCGGGCCCGGCGCCACCGGTTTCGCCAACGCGGTGCTGCGCGAGGTGTCCGGCCGCGACGCCGACGCCTGGGTGGCGAAGCTCGCCCCGCCGATGGAGACCGACCCGATCGGGCACCTCGCCCTGGCGTACAGCCATCCGCAGTGGATCGTGCGGGCCTTCAACGAGGCGCTCGGCGGTGACCTGGGCGAGACCACCCGGCTGCTGATCGAGGACAACGAGCGGCCCCCGGTGCACCTGTGCGCCCGACCCGGCCTGGCCGACCCGGTGGAGCTGGCCGACGAGGTGGGCGGCGCGCCCGGCGCGTTCTCGCCGTACGCGGTCTACCTCTCCGGCGGCGCGCCGGGCGACCTGCCGGCGCTGGCCCAGGGGCGGGTGCACGTGCAGGACGAGGGCTCCCAACTCGTGGCCCACGCCCTGGCCCACGCCCCGCTGGACGGCCCGGACGGGCGGTGGCTCGACCTGTGCGCCGGTCCCGGCGGCAAGTCCGGCCTGCTCGGCGCGCTCGCCGCGCAGCGCGGCGCGCGGCTGACCGCCGTCGAGGTCTCCGAGCACCGGGCCCGGCTGGTCGAGCAGGCCACCCGGGGCCTGCCGGTGAACGTGCTGCACACCGACGGGCGGACCGTCGGCGCCGACCCGAAGCTGCCGGAGGGGCACTTCGACCGGGTGCTGGTGGACGCGCCCTGCACCGGGCTGGGGTCGCTGCGCCGTCGGCCGGAGTCCCGGTGGCGGCGTCAGCCGTCCGACCTGCCGCCGCTGACCCGGTTGCAGCGGGAGCTGCTCACCGCCGCGCTGCGCGCCACGCGCCCCGGTGGCCTGGTCGCGTACGTGACCTGCTCGCCGCACACGGTGGAGACGCACGTGACGGTGACCGAGGCGGCCCGCCGCGCCGCGGTGCCGGCCGACTTCGTCGATGCCCGTACCCTGCTGCCGGCCGGCATGCCGGGGCTGGGCGACGGCCCGACGGTGCAGCTCTGGCCGCACCGGCACGGCACCGACGCGATGTTCCTGGCGGTGCTGCGCCGGGGCTGAGCCCGAGCGGGCCTCCACAGCCCCATTGACCTGCCCCGATCGGCTGCTATAGTCCACCACCACTCGACCCGGACCGGTCGGACCCGGGCGATCGGGAGGGGCGATGGAGGGCCGTGGGGCCGAACGGTGGGTGGAGTTCGGTCGGGAGCTGCGCTCGTGGCGGCGCCGGGCCGGGCTGACCCAGGGTCAGCTCGGCCTGCGGGTCGGCTACCACCACAGCGTGATCAGCAAGGTGGAGGGCGGCCTGCGGGAGCCACCGATGGGGCTGCCCGCGCGCCTGGACGAGCTGCTGCGCACGGGCGGCGCGTTGACCGCGCTGGCCGGGCCGACCACCGGACGGCGCGGCGCCCACCTGGCGGCGAGCGACCCGACCCTGTTCGCGGTGCTGCCGGGCGCGGACACCGCCGACCGGGTCACGCCTCCCGGTGTGCCGGGGTGGCCGCTGCGGCTGCCGGACCGGGGTTTCTCCTGCCCGTTGCACGGCGACGACGGCTGCCCGGTGCCGCCGGCCGGGGACGTGCTGGCGGCGCTGGCCCGGCTCGACCGGCGCGACCCGGCGACGCTGCCGACCGAGCCGGTGCCCGACCTGGTGCACGGATTGACCGCGCTGCTGCCGGGTTACACGCGGGCGACCGTCGAGAGTGTCTCGACCGAGGTCGTCGGCGCCATCGAGCACGTGCTGCACCTGCTGGTGCGCTGGGCCGAGGTGGTCGACACCGCCGGGCGGTCCCCGCACAGCCTGCTGCGCCTCGCCGCCCACTACGCCCAGCTCGCCGGCCGGCTGCGGATGCAGCGGGGGCAGAGCGCGGTCGGGATGGCCTGGGTCGGGCACGGCCTGCGGTGGGCCGGCGTCTGCGCCGACCGGGTCGCCCAGGCCATGCTCTTCACCGACTACTGCACGTTGACCCGGCTGGACCGCGACGGCGCGTCGTCGCTGGCGTACGCCCGGGCGCTCGGGGCGGTGGACCCGAACCGGGGCTGGATGTCGACGCTGTCGCACCTGTACCAGGCCCGGGCGTACGCCGTCGACGGTGGGGTGGCCGAGTGTCGGCGGCAGGTCGGGCTGGCCCGTCGGGGACTGTCCCGGCTCGACGAACGGGACCGCACGGAGGTGCCGTGGCTGACCGGCGACGAGGGCGAGGTGCGGGTCGAGTCGTCCGTCGGCGGGGCGTTGCGTGACCTGGCCGCCCACACCGGGGACCGGCCCACGGCCCGGCGGGCGGTGCACGCCACCCAACGGTCGCTGGCCCACCTGCCGGCGCGGATGCGCCCGACGTACCTGCTGCTCACCCTGCGGCTGGCGGACAGCTACGCCTGCGCGGGGATGCCGGACGCGGCGGTGGAGGTGGCGACGCCCGTCGCGCAGGAGGCGCTGCGGACCGGGCGGACCACCATCGTGCACGAGCTGCGCGGCCTGCACACCCGGCTGTGTGCCGGCTGGGGCGACCTGCCGGAGGTCCGTGAGCTGACGGAACGGCTGCGCGTCGCGCACCGGTGAGCCGCGCCGGGCCGCCTGATGTGCCGGATTGTGACAGTCCGGCCGTGCCCGGCCGGGGTCTGGTTGACCGCCCGGCCGGTGAATGTGAGGGTCTCCTGGTCCGGGTGCGGACGGGGCGTTCCGCCACGAGTCCCAGCTCGCCCCAGCCGCGGGCCGCCGTCCGTGCCCGGGCGTTCCCGACCCGTCCGGCGCCTCAGCGCAGCGGCAGCCCACGGGTGCCGGCGCCCTTGAGGGAGCGGGTCGGCGCGCGGTCGTCGAGCCACAGGAAGCACTGCACGCCGCGATTGCCGTCGCGCCACTGGCGTTCCCGGGGGTGGTAGAAGATCGAGCCGGCGCGGAAGCGCACCGCGTCGTCGTCCGGCACCCCGGTGTACCTCGCGATCAGCCGGAGGCATCCCCGGTGCACCCGCTCGTCGCCCCGGCCGAGCTGGGCGTGGCTGACGCCCTCGGCCTGCCAGACGCCGACGAACTCGGCGTGGTGCCGGGCGGTGCAGGCGACCGGGACCATCGCCTCGACGGCGCCGTCGGCCACCCTCGGGTCGAAGCAGCGCAGCCGCAGGTCGCCGTCGCCCTTCAACGCGCCGCGCAGGCTGCCGGTGCGGGGGACCGCCCCCGGCTCGTCGAGGCCACGGATCTCGCTGACGTCGCAACGGAACCAGCGGGCCCCGCCGGTCCAGGCCTCGGGGGAGGGCAGCACGACCACCAGATCGAGTCGGCCGGCGCGCCAGTCGCCGCCGAGGGCCCGGTGGACCTCCCGGTCGCACTCGGCGTGGGCCGCGCGCCGTGCCGCGCTGCCGCTCGCCGGCGGGGCCGCCGGGCTCGCGTGGGCCCCGGTGAGGGTGCCGACGTGCAGGGTCTCGCCGTGGTGCGGCAGCGCGCAGTCGACCGGCTGGTAGCCGCCGAGGTAACCGATGTGCTGCGTGCCCCGCTGGCAGACCCCGGCGGCCGGGACGAAGCGCTGCGGGGCGGCGAGCGCCGGCCAGTCGTCGACGAGGTCCGCGTCCAGCCCGGCCGGGGTGCGGCAGCCGGTGGACGCGAGGAGCGCGAGCAGGCCCACGAGGAGTGCCGTGCCGTACCGCCGCATCGCATCCGTTCCCTCGGCGCCGTCCGTCCTCGCGGCGGTGCCGCCACGGAGCGGCAGCATACCCGGCCTCAGATGGCGGGCAGCCCCTGCGGGCCGACGCCGCGCATCGACCGGGTCAGCTTCCGGTCGTCGCTCCACAGGAAGCAGCGGATGCCCCGGTCGCCCTCCTGCCACTCCCGCTGCGACGGCGGGTAGAAGATCGACCCGGCCCGGTACGGCAGGTCGGCGTTGTTGGGCACCTCGGCGAAGCTGGCGATCAGCGCCATGCAGCGCCGGTGCACCTGCTGGTTGGCCTTGATGAACTGCTCCCAGGTCAGGTCGCGTTCGAGGTACACGCCGACGAACTCGGCCCGGTGCGGCTCGGAGCAGAGCACCGGGGCCATGTAGTTCAGGTTGTTGCCGATGAGCTTCGGGTCGAAGCAGCGGTGGGAGAGCGGGTTGTCGCCGATCATCGCGCCGCGCAGGCTCCCGGTCCGGTTCACCGGGCGGGTGTTGTCGATGCTGTCGGTCTCGCTCAGGTCGCAGCGGAACCAGCGGGCGCCGCCGTTCCAGGCCGAGACGGTGGGCAGCGCGATGTTCAACGTCAGCCGCGCGGAGTGCCAGTCACCGCCGAGCACCTCGCGGGCGCGCTGGTCGCACTCGGCGCGCGCCGGGCGCAGCGCCGGCGACCCCGGCTCGGGCCGGGGGCCACGCTCGGCGGCGCCGGTGAACGCGCCCACGTGGATCGCCTCGGCCAGGTGGCTGCGGGCGCAGTCCACCGTGTCGTAGGTGCTGGCCTGCACCACCGCCGTGATCCGCGGCAGGCAGGCGTCCGTGGCGGGCACGAACAACTGGGGCACGGGCAGCGCCGGCCAGTCGTCGGTCAGGTCGCCGTCGCCCCGGTGCTGCTGGACGCAGCCGCTCATCGCCACCGTCGCGCCGGCCAGCGCCAGCGCCACGAGCCACCGTCGCATCGTCCGCCCTTTCCGGGAGATGACGGCCGATCATCGCGGCCCGCACGGCAGTGCCCCGCCGTCGGCCGTGCAGCATATGTGACCGTCCCCGATGGAGTGTTCCCGCGTTTCCGTCGATCGGCCAGTCACGGATGGCCTTTCGTTCGCCTTCCGGTCCTGCGGGGTCCAATCTTGCACCACCGGTCACCCCTGGGTCACAGGGTGTTCCCGATGGAGGCGCGCCGACCGCGGGGGGTGGCCGCGTTCGTACACTGGCCCGGTGACCGTACCGCCGCCGATCGTCGCGCCCAGCATCCTCGCCGCCGATTTCGCCCGCCTCGCCGAAGAGGTCCGCGCCGTGGAGGGCGCCGCGGACTGGTTGCACGTCGATGTGATGGACAACCACTTCGTGCCCAACCTGACGATCGGACTGCCGGTGGTGCAGAGCCTGCGGGCAGCCACCCAGATCCCGTTCGACGTGCACCTCATGATCACCGACCCCCGTCGCTGGGCCCCGGGTTACGCCGACGCCGGCGCCTACAACGTCACCTTCCACGCCGAGGCCTGTGACGACCCGGTGGCGCTGGCCAAGGACCTGCGCTCCGCCGGGGCGAAGGCCGGGCTGGCCATCGACCGGGACACCCCGATCGAGCCGTACCTGGAGCTGCTGCCGAGCTTCGACACCCTGCTGATCATGACGATCAAGGCGGGCTTCGGCGGCCAGCGGTTCATCCCGCAGCTGCTGGAGAAGGTGCGCGCCGCCCGCCGGCACGTCGACAGCGGCCACCTGGAGCTGCGGATCGAGGTCGACGGCGGGATCGCCGCCGACACCATCGAGCAGGCCGCCGCGGCGGGCGCCGACGCGTTCGTCGCCGGCACCGCGGTGTACGGGGCGGCCGACCCCGCCGAGGCGGTCCGCCGCCTGCGGGGGCTCGCGGAGCGCGCGGTCGCCGGGGCCTGACGTGGAGCCGGCCGGCGACCGACCCGACGTCATCCTCGTCGTCGACGACGACGAGGACATCGCCCGGTTCGTCGAGTTCAACCTGCGGCTGCACGGCTTCGAGGTGCTGCACGCCTCGGACGGGCAGGAGGCGCTGGAGGTCATCGAGCGGCAACGCCCCGACCTGGCCGTGGTGGACCTGATGATGCCGCGCATCGACGGCCTGGAGCTGACCCGCCGGCTGCGCGCCGACCCGATGACCTCCGCCCTCCCGGTGATCATGCTGACCGCCAAGGGGATGACCCAGGACAAGGTCAACGGCCTCAGCGTCGGCGCGGACGACTACCTGGTCAAGCCCTTCGACACGCTGGAGCTGGTGGCCCGGGTCAACTCCACGCTGCGCCGCAACAAGGAGTTCCGGGAGGTCTCCCCGCTGACCGGGCTGCCCGGCAACAGCCGGATCCGCCGGGAGATCAGCGACCGGGTGCGCAGCGGCGTCGACTACGCGGTCGGCTACATCGACATCGACCGGTTCAAGAGCGTCAACGACCGGTACGGCTTCGTGCGTGGCGACGAGTTCATCTCCGCGCTCGCCCGCAGCCTGCACCGGGCGGTGGTGTCGATCGGGCTGCCGCCGGCCTTCCTCGGCCACGTCGGCGGGGACGACTTCGTCATCGTCTGCACCCCGGAGCAGGTCCGGCCGCTCACCTCCCGGGCCGTGGTGGACTTCGAACGGGCCGCCGACAAGCTCTACGACCCCACCGACGCCGAGCGCGGCTACGTCGAGCTCAAGGACCGTCGGGGCAACGTGCGCCGGGCGCACCTGGTGACCCTCTCCATCGGCGTCTCGCTGTCGGACTCCCGCAAGCGCTTCACCGACCCGCTCGCCGCGATCGCGGTCGCCTCCGAGATGAAGACGGTCGCCAAGAGCCAACCGGGGTCGTACGTCGCGGTGGACCGCCGTCGCGCGGACGGTGTGTGAGGTAGCACGCCGGGAGTGGCGTACCCCCCGGCCCGACGTGTAAGACTTTCCGTGTACCCACCACGCGCTGGCGGGGCTCGGTGAAATTCCGAACCGGCGGTGATCCACGGTCCGACCGTGGTAAGCCCGCGACCCGGACGGCTCAGGCCGCCCGGTGGACCTGGTGAGAATCCGGGGCCGACGGTTGGCGGCGGGATCGTTCCGCTGCCAGACAGTCCGGATGGGAGACAGCGCGCGGGACGGGGCGGGCCTGCGTGGGCTGTCATCCAGCCGCCGCGTGGGCTCCCCGGGGCCGGCTGTGCCGTTCCCGGATCCGCCGCCGCCTGCCCGCGGCACCTCCCGTCGACCGCCCAGCGCGCGGACCGGCGAGTGAGAGGGCATGGGCCATGGCCGGCGTCTCCGTCGACGAGGCGATGCGTCGTGCCGTCGCGCTCGCCGCCCGTGGCCTCGGCACCACCAGCCCCAACCCGGTCGTCGGCTGCGTCCTGCTCGATCCGGACGGCACGGTCGTCGGCGAGGGATTCCACGCGTACGCGGGCGGACCGCACGCCGAGATCGTCGCGCTCGCCCAGGCCGGTGAGCGCGCCCGGGGCGGCACCGCCGTGGTCACCCTGGAACCCTGCGACCACACCGGCCGCACCGGCCCCTGCAGCCTCGCGCTGATCCGGGCCGGCGTCGCCCGGGTGGTCATCGCCGTGCCCGACCCCAACCCGGTCGCCTCCGGCGGCGCCGCCACGTTGCGCGCCGCGGGCGTCCAGGTGCAGTTCGGGGTACGCGCCGCCGAGGCCGAGGCCGGCAACGTCGCCTGGCTCACCTCGATGCGCCGCGGCTGGCCGTACGTGATCTGGAAGTACGCCGCCACCCTCGACGGCCGGTCCGCGGCGGCCGACGGCACCAGCATGTGGATCACCTCCGAGGCGGCCCGGATCGACGTGCACGCGCTGCGCGGCACGGTCGACGCGGTGATCGCCGGGGTGGGCACCGTGCTCGCCGACGACCCCCGGCTGACCGCCCGTAACCTGCGCGACGGCACCCTGGCCATCCGGCAGCCGCTGCGGGTGGTGGTGGACAGCGCGGGGCGTACCCCCGTCGGGGCCCGGGTGCGCGACGGCGCCGCGCGGACCTGGATCGCCACCGCCGCGGAGGTCGGCGCCGACCCGGACGGCCGGGTCGACCTGCCCGCGCTGCTGGCCGAGCTGCACCACCGCGGCGTGCGGGCCGCGCTGCTGGAGGGCGGCCCGCGACTGGCCGGCGCGTTCCTCGCCGCCGGCCTGGTCGACCGGATCGTCGGGTACGTCGCGCCGAAGCTGCTCGGCGCCGGCCCGACCGCGCTGCTCGACGCCGGCGTGACGACCATCGCCGACGCCATCGACCTGGAGATCACCGACGTTACGCAGGTCGGCCCCGACCTGCGGATCACCGCGCTGCCCCGGAAGAGGGAGGCCTGACATGTTCACCGGCATCGTCGAGGAGCTGGGCGAGGTCGTTCGGATCGCCGACACCGGAGGTGACTCCGCCCTGGTCGCCGTCCGGGGCCCGCTGGTCACCTCGGACGCCCGGCACGGCGACTCCATCGCGGTCAACGGCGTCTGTCTCACCGTCGTCGACGTCGACGGCGGAGTCTTCACCGCCGACGTGATGGGGGAGACCCTGCGCCGCACCGCGCTGGGCGGGCTGCGCCCCGGCGACCCGGTCAACCTGGAGCGGGCCGCGGCGCTCAACAGCCGCCTCGGCGGGCACATCGTGCAGGGCCACGTCGACGGCGTCGGCGAGCTGCTGCACCGGGAGCCGGCCGAGCAGTGGGAGACGCTGCGCTTCCGGCTCCCCGCCGCCCTGGCCCGGTACGTGGTGGAGAAGGGCTCGATCACCGTCGACGGGGTGTCGCTCACCGTGGCCGGGGTCGGCGACGACTGGTTCGCCGTCGGGCTCATCCCGACCACCCTCAAGCTGACCACCCTCGGCGTTCGGCGCGTCGGCGACCCGGTCAACCTGGAGGTCGACGTGCTCGCCAAGTACGTCGAGCGGCTGCTCGGCGACCGCGTGCCGGGGGGTGCGGCCTGATGGGCCCGCTCGGCTGGCTGCTCGACGCCCAGGTCCAGATCGCCGGTTCGCCGGTGCTGGTCCGGGAGATCGTCGGCAACGTCTTCGGTCTCGCCTCGGCCCTGCTCGGGCTGCGCCGGCTGGTCTGGGCCTGGCCGGTCGGCATCGTCGGCAACGCGCTGCTGTTCACCGTCTTCCTCGGCGGGGTCTTCGCCACCCCGCAGGAGCACGACCTCTACGGCCAGGCCGGCCGGCAGGTCTTCTTCTTCGCGGTCAGCCTCTACGGCTGGTGGCGCTGGTCGCGCAACCGGCGCGTCGGGGCCGGTGACGCGCCGGCCGTCACGCCGCGCTGGGCCACCGGCCGGGAACGTCTCGGCCTGCTCGCCGCCGCGGCGCTCGGCACCGCCGTGGCGTACCCGGTGCTCGCCGCGCTGGGCTCCTGGGGCCCGCTGCCGGACGCCTGGATCCTCACCGGCAGCCTGCTGGCCACGTACGGCATGGCGCGCGGCTGGGTGGACTTCTGGCTGATCTGGATCGCCGTCGACGCGGTCGGCGTGCCCCTGCTGCTGCGCGGCGGCTTCTACCCGTCGGCCGCCATGTACCTGGTCTACGGCGCGCTCTGCGTCTGGGGCCTCGCCGCCTGGTGGCGCAGCTCGCGGGCCACCCGGGCCGCGGCGCGACCGATCCCGTCCACCTACTCGGAGGCCGTCGCATGACCACCCTCTTCGCCAGCATCGAGCAGGCGGTGGCGGACATCGCCGCCGGCCGACCCGTCGTCGTGGTCGACGACGAGAACCGGGAGAACGAGGGCGACCTGATCTTCGCCGCCGAACTGGCGACGCCGGAGCTGGTCGCGTTCATGGTCCGGTACACCTCCGGCTACATCTGCGTGCCGCTGACCGAGTCGGAGTGCGACCGCCTCGACCTGCCGCCGATGCACCACACCAACCAGGACCGGCGCGGCACCGCGTACACGGTGACCGTGGACGCCCGGGAGGGGGTCAGCACCGGCATCTCCGCCGCCGACCGGGCGCACACCATCCGGCTGCTGGCCGACCCGGCGACCGACCCGACCGACCTGGCCCGCCCGGGGCACGTGGTGCCGCTGCGGGCCCGCGAGGGTGGCGTGCTGCGCCGCGCCGGGCACACCGAGGCGGCCGTCGACCTGACCCGGCTGGCCGGGCTGCGCCCGGCCGGCGTGCTCTGCGAGCTGGTCAACGACGACGGCACCATGATGCGGCTGCCGGACCTGGAGAAGTTCTGCGCCGAGCACTCGCTGACCCTGGTCACCATCGCCGACCTGGTGGCGTACCGGCGGCGGCACGAGAGGCAGGTCGAGCAGGTCGCCGACGCGCGGATGCCCACCCCGTACGGGGTGTTCCGGGCGCTGGGCTACCGGGCCGAGCACGACCCGGCCGAGCACGTCGCGATGGTCTACGGCGACCTCGGCGACGGGCAGGACGTGCTGGTCCGGGTGCACTCGGAGTGCCTGACCGGGGACGTGTTCGGCTCGCTGCGCTGCGACTGCGGGCCGCAGCTGCAGGCGGCGCTGGCCCGGGTCGCCCGGGAGGGGCGTGGCGTGGTGCTCTACGTGCGCGGGCACGAGGGGCGGGGTATCGGCCTGCTGCACAAGCTGCAGGCGTACCAGTTGCAGGACCAGGGCCGCGACACCGTGGACGCCAACCTCGACCTGGGCCTGCCGGCCGACGCCCGGGACTACGGCACCGGCGCGCAGATCCTCTACGACCTGGGCGTGCGGTCGATGCGGCTGCTCACCAACAACCCGGCCAAGCGGGCCGGGCTGGAGGGGTACGGCCTGACCGTCACCGGCCGCGAGGGGTTGCCGATCCGGCCGCACCCGGAGAACGTGCGCTACCTGCGGACCAAGCGGGACCGGATGGGTCACCTGCTGGACGAGCTGGACGAGGTGACCGAGGCCCCGATGGGCCGCCCGGTCCCCGGCGACGAGATCGGAGCGTAGAGATGGCGGGATTCGGCGAGCCCGGGGTGAGCACGGTGGACGCGGCCGGGATGACCGTGGGCGTGGTCGCGGCGCGGTGGCACGGCGACCTGACCGACCACATGCTCGACCGGGCGGTCGCGGCGGCCGAGGCGTGCGGCGCGCGCGCCGTGGTCGCCCGGGTCGCCGGCTCGGTGGAGCTGCCGGTGGTGGCGCAGGCCCTGGCCCGCCGCTGCGACGTGGTGGTCGCCCTCGGCGTGGTGGTGCGCGGCGCGACCGCCCACTTCGACTACGTGTGCCGGTCGGTGACCGACGGGCTCACCCGGGTGGCCCTGGACGAGGGGAAGCCGGTGGCGCACGGGGTGCTCACCGTCGACACCATCGAGCAGGCCCGGGACCGGGCCGGGCTGCCCGGCTCGGCGGAGGACAAGGGTTGGGCGGCGACCGTGGCGGCCCTCGACGCCGCCCTGGCCGTGCGCGGCCTGGCCGCCAACGCCCACCGGGTCGGCTTCGGCGGCTGACCACCGGCGGGGCCGGCCGGGTCACCGTCGGCCCGACCTGCGGGGCGGGCCGGTTCACCGTCGGCCGGACCGGTGGACGGGCCGGGTCACCGCCGGCCCCATCCGCGAGGCCGGCCGGGTCACAGCCGGCCGGCCTCGATGATCCGCCGGAGGAACTGCCGGGTCCGCGGCTGTGTCGGCTCGCCCAGCACCTGCCCCGGCGGCCCGGCCTCGACCACCCGGCCGGAGTCGAGGAAGCAGACCTGGTCGGCGACCTCGCGGGCGAACCCCATCTCGTGGGTGGCCAGCACCATCGTCATCCCGTCGGCCTTCAGGTCGCGGATCATGGCCAGCACCTCCCCGACCAGCTCCGGGTCGAGCGCGGAGGTGACCTCGTCCAGCAGCATCAGCCGGGGCTGGTTGGCCAACGCCCGGACGATCGCCACCCGCTGCTGCTGCCCGCCGGAGAGCCGGTCCGGGTAGGCGTCGGCCTTCGCGCCCAACCCGACCCGGTCGAGCAGGTCCCGCGCCTGGGCCTCGGCGTCGGCCCGGGACCGCCGGTGCACCCGGCGCGGGGCCAGCGTGACGTTCTCAAGCACGGTCAGGTGCGGGAAGAGGTTGTACGACTGGAAGACCATCCCGATCCGGCGGCGGACGAGGTCCGGGTCGACCCGGGGGTCGGAGATCTCCTCCCCGTCCAGCTCGATGGTCCCGTCGTCCAGCTCCTCCAGCAGGTTGACGCAGCGCAGCAGGGTCGACTTGCCCGACCCGGACGCCCCGATCAGCGCCACCACCTGATGCTCGTCGACGCTCAGGTCGAGACCGTCGAGCACCGGTTGGCCGCCGAACTCCTTGCGCAACCCGCGACAGGTCAGCACCGCCACCTCAGCCTCCCGACTGGCGTCGGGCCGCGCGCAGCGTCACCCAGTCGGTGACGGCGATCAGCGGGATCGCCAGCAGCACGAACAGCACCCCGGCCAGGATGTACGGGGTGTAGTTGAAGGTCTGCGCGGTGGCGATCTGCGCGGCGCGCACCGCGTCGATCGGCCCGGCGAGGGAGACCAGCCCGACGTCCTTCTGCAAGGCCACCACGTCGTTGAGCAGTGGCGGGGCGACCCGCCGTACGGCCTGCGGCAGGACGACGTGCCGCATCGTCTGCCGGTAGGTCAGGCCCAGCGACCGGGCCGCGGCGAGCTGGCTGGGGTGGATCGACTCGATGCCGGCCCGGAACACCTCCGCCAGGTAGCCGCCGTAGGTGAGCACCAGCGCGAGCCCGCCGAGCACCAGCACCGGCGGCATGCCCTGCAGCCGCAGCCCGGGCACGCCCAGGGTCAGCACGTAGAGCACGATGATCAGCGGCAGCCCGCGGAAGGTGTACGTGTAGCCGGCGGCCAGCGCCCGGACCGGGAAGAAGACCGGGCCGCGCAGCGTACGCAGGAGCGCGACCAGCAGCCCCAGCAGCAGCGCGCCGGCCGCGCAGCAGACCAGCAGGCGGACGTTCAGCCACAGCCCGGAGAGCACCGCCGGCAGGGCGTCGCGGGCGATCGCCGGGTCCAGGAACGACGCGCGTACCCGGTCCCAGCCGGGCGCGCCGGTGACGGCGAGCACCAGCAGCGTGCCGAGCGCCGCCGTGGAGGCGGCGGCGACCAGCACGCTGCGCACCGTCTGCCGGCGCCGGTACGCGGCCCGCCGCCGTTGTGCCGCCGAGGGGGTGTACGCGAGCAGGCTCACGTCAACTCGGCCGCTCCCGCCACCTGGGCGAGCCACTTCTGCTCCAGCTGCCGCAGCGTGCCGGCCGCGCCGAGCTGGCTGATCGCCGCGTTGACGCACGGGGTGAGCGGGGATCCCTTGTCGAGCAGCAACCCGAACGTCTCCGGCGCGCCCACCTGCGGCACCTGCCCGACGATGGTGGCGTCGGTGATCTCGGCGGAGGTGATGTAGAAGGCGGTCGGCAGGTCCACCACGAGGCCGTCGAGCTGGCCGTTCTGCAGCGCCTTCTTGGCGTCGTCGTTGCTGTTGTAGACCTGCGGCTGCACGGTCGGCCGGATCAGGTCGGTGATCGCCTGGTAGCTGGTGGTCCCGACCTGGGCGCCGAGCTTGGCGTCGCGCAGCTCGGCCAGGCTCCGCTTCCCGGCGATCTTCGAGGACTTGAGCGCGATCACGGTCTGCCGCACCAGGTAGTAGGGCGCGGAGAAGTCGACCGCCCGCTTGCGTTCCTCGGTGACGGAGAACTGGTTGATGTCGAAGTCGAAGTTCTTCGGGCCGGGGGCGATGGCCGCGTCGAACTTCACCCGGGTCCAGGTGACGTCCGCGCGGGCGTACCCGAGCTTCTCGGCCACCGCGTACGCGACGGCGGCCTCGAAGCCCTCGCCGTTCTCCGGCGCGTCGCCCCTGAACCACGGCTCGTACGCCGGCTGGTCGGTGGCGATGGTGAGTCTGCCCGGGGTGCGGGTGCGCAGGCTCTCCTTCGCGCAGGAGGCGCTGGCGGCGCCGGTGGGGGTGGCGGTGGTCGTCCTGTCGTCCTGCGGGGCGCACCCGGTCACCGCGACGACGGCGGCGGTGGCGGCGGTGAGCGCGAGGACGCGGATGCGGGTGCGGGCCATGGCGGACAGCGTAGGGCCGGCCGCGACGACCTTGAAGGCTGTCCCACCACTCAGATAGGAAATCGATGCCTGATCGTGCCCGACGGTGCCCCGTCGCGCCCGCCGCACCGGCCGACCGGCCGCGCCGTCCCGAGGTACGGGAGGCGTGGGCAAGATGACCCGGCCGGACCCCGGAGCGCGCGTCGGCGTCGGGTGACTGGAAGAATCGCCTCCCGTGAAGACGTTCGAGGAGTTGTTCGCCGAGCTGCAGGCCAAGGCCGCCGCCGGCACCCCGGGCTCGGGCACGGTCGCCGCCCTGGAGAAGGGGGTGCACTTCGTCGGCAAGAAGGTCGTCGAGGAGGCGGCCGAGTCGTGGATGGCCGCCGAGCACGAGGGGCCGGAGCGCACCGCCGAGGAGATCTCGCAGCTGCTCTACCAGGTCCAGGTGCTGATGCTCGCCAGCGGTCTCGAGCTCGAGGACGTCTACCGACATCTGTGAGTGCGCCCCGTCGTTGATCTCATCCGATCGAAGGAGCACTCCGCCATGCTGCGTGTCGCCGTACCCAACAAGGGCGCCCTGGCCGAGAAGGCCGCCCAGATGCTGCGCGAGGCGGGCTACCGCCAGCGCACCGACGCCAAGGACCTCGTCTGCCGCGACGAGCCCAACGACATCGAGTTCTTCTACCTGCGCCCGAAGGACATCGCCACCTACGTCGGCTCCGGCGACCTGGACGTCGGGATCACCGGCCGGGACCTGCTGATCGACTCGGGCGCGCCCGCCGAGGAGGTGGTGGACCTCGACTTCGGCCGGGCCACCTTCCGCTTCGCGGCCCGCCCGGAGGACGTCGACGACGTCCGGGAGCTGGGCGGTCACCGGATCGCCACCGCGTACCCGGGGCTGGTCGAGCGGCACCTCGCCGTGCTGGGCGTCAAGGCCGACGTGATCCGCCTCGACGGCGCGGTGGAGAACGCCATCCGGCTCGGGGTGGCCGACGTGGTCGCCGACGTGGTGGAGACCGGCACCACGCTGCGCCAGGCCGGCCTGGTGGTCTTCGGCGAGCCGCTGCTGCGCTCCTCGGCGGTGCTGGTCCGGCGTACCGATGCGCCGGCGCACCCGCAGTCGGAGCAGCTGCTGCGCCGGCTGCACGGGGTGCTGGTGGCCCGCCGCTACGTCATGCTCGCCTACGACGTGCCGGCCGGGCTGCTGGACCGGGCCAGCTCGCTCACCCCGGGCATCGAGTCGCCGACGGTCTCCCCGCTGCACCGGGAGGGCTGGGTCGCGGTGCAGGCGATGGTGCTCAGCGACGACGTGCACCGGATCATGGACGAGCTGTACGACCTGGGCGCCCGCGCCATCCTGGTCACCAACATCCACGCCTGCCGGCTCTGAGGCCACCGGCCGCCGCCGTGGCGGGCGTGCGGGATCCGTCGGGGCGGCGTGATCGACCCCCAGGTCGCCGAGCTGGCGGTGTCCGGTGCGTCGGACACCGCCACCTCGGTGTCACCGAGGGCGCCCGTCCGGCCGCGACCGGACGGAGGGTGATCCGGCCGGCGGCCGTCGTGGCTGCCGGCCGGCGCCGCGGGGCGGATGGCAGACTGGTGGGGTGAGCGATTCCGCGCAGATCCACCTGAAGCCCCGCCGTATCCGGGTGGTGTGCTGGGCCTCGGCCATCGCGCTGGTGGTGGTCTTCGGGCTGGTGGCCACCTCGCTGACCGGCCCCACCGGCAACGGCTACGGCACCTTCCAGCGCGGCGACCAGTTCGCCATGGTCGGGCTGGGCGTCTTCGGCGCGCTGGCCGTCCTGCTCTTCACCCGCCCCCGGGTCGAGGCGGACGCCCGGGGCGTGCGGGTCCGCAACGTGATCGGCTCGTACGAGCTGCCCTGGGAGGTCGTCCGGGGCGTCCGCTTCGACCGGGGCGCGCCCTGGGCCAGCCTGGAGCTGCACGACGACGACCTGCTGCCGATGGTCGCCCTGCAGGCCGCCGACAAGGAGTTCGCGGTCGAGGGGGTCCGGGCGCTGCGCCGGCTGCACCAGGAACACCTGGCCGCCCTGGCCGGCGGCGCCGGCCCCCGCTGACCCGGGCGGTCCGCGCCCGAGGCGCTGGCCAAGGCCCGCGCCCGACCCACCCGACCCGCCCGACCCGTCCGTGGCGGGGCCGGCTGCACCCGCGCTGACCTGCGGGCCCGGTTTGGGGGTGGCTGGGGTGAGGGTGTAGTGTTGCGGAGTCGACCAGGCTGCCCCCGTTGCGACGTGCGGGCGGTCTTGAAGCGGAGCGCCTGCTCCCACCCGAGTCGCCCCAGTAGGTGGCCGGGTCCGGTCCCCGGTTCCGGGCACGTCCCGGCTCCGGATGCGCGATCATGTGATCGTGCCGACCGGTCGAGCGGGCCCTGGCATGCGCCAGGGCCTTCTGCTTTCCGGGCGGCCCCCACCCGGGGGCCCGCGGGGTCGCCACACGCAGGAAACTCGACTCGAGGAGGCCCCATCAGCGTCGAACCACGCGTGAACGAGCAGATCCGGGCACGTGAGGTCCGACTGGTCGGCCCTGAGGGTGAGCAGGTGGGCATCGTCCCGCTGGAGCGCGCCCTGCAGCTGGCCGCGGACGTCGACCTGGACCTGGTCGAGGTTGCGCCGATGGCGCGCCCGCCGGTGTGCAAGCTCATGGACTTCGGCAAGTTCAAGTACGAGAGCGCACTGAAGGCGCGCGAAGCGCGGCGTAACCAGCAGCAGACCGTCATCAAGGAGATGAAGCTCCGGCCGAAGATCGACCCGCACGACTACGAGACCAAGAAGGGTCACGTGGTGCGGTTCCTCAAGGCCGGCGACAAGGTCAAGGTCACGATCATGTTCCGCGGTCGCGAGCAGAGCCGCCCGGAGCTGGGTTACCGGCTCCTGCGTCGACTCGAGTCCGAGATCACGGACCTGGGTTACGTCGAGGCCGCTCCGAAGCAGGACGGTCGAAACATGATCATGGTTCTCGCTCCGCACCGGGCCGTGAAGGCCTCCGCGGTCGCCGCCACGGCGTCGCGCGGCGCACCCCGGGACCGGGCCGCGGAGGAGTCCGCCGCCCCGGCAGGTGGCGAGACCCCGGCGGCCGGCGAGACCGCAGCAGCCGGCGAGACCGGCACGACCGCTGAGACCAGCGGCCAGTAACAGGGGAGAGACGTTCCACATGCCGAAGATGAAGAGCCACACGGGTATGGGCAAGCGGGTCAAGGTGACCGGCAAGGGCAAGATCGTCGCCCAGCAGGCCGGGCTGCGCCACAACCTGGAGAAGAAGCCCTCCACCCAGACCCGCCGGCTGACCGGCACGGTCGAGCTGGCCAAGGCTGACGTCAAGCGAATCAAGAAGCTGCTCGGCCGCTGACGCGCGCCACCTGAACCGAAAGAGGAGTTGAGATGGCACGCGTCAAGCGGGCTGTGAACGCCCAGAAGAAGCGTCGTACCCTGCTGGAGACCGCGAGCGGCTACCGCGGTCAGCGCTCCCGGCTGTACCGCAAGGCCAAGGAGCAGGTGCTGCACTCGATGCAGTACGCCTACCGGGACCGTCGCGACCGCAAGGGCGACTTCCGGCAGCTCTGGATCCAGCGGATCAACGCCGGCGCCCGCGCCAACGGCATGACCTACAACCGGCTGATCCAGGGCCTGCGCCTGGCCGGCATCGAGGTCGACCGCAAGATCCTGGCCGACCTGGCCGTCAACGACGCCGCGGCGTTCGCCGCGATCGTCGAGCTGGCCCGGGCCGCCGTGGCGGCCGAGGGCACCGGTGGCGCCGCGGCCCAGGCCGCCTGATCCACCCGCAGCAGATCGAGGCGTCTCCCATGCAGTCACCATCGCGCGGGAGGCGCCTCGACGCTGTCCCCGGCCCGTTCACCCCGCGTACCCCCCGGGTGGTCGCCGCCCGCCGGCTCCAGCGCCGCCGGGACCGCGAGGCGACCGGCCGGTTCCTGGCCGAGGGGCCGCAGGCGGTCCGCGAGGCCCTGGCCCGCGCCGGGACGGTCACCGAACTCTTCGGCACCCCGGCCGCCCTGGACCGGTACGCCGACCTCGCGGCCGCCGCCGCCCGCGCCGACGTGCCCGTCTCCGAGGTCACCGACGAGGCCCTGGCCGCGCTCGCCGAGACCGTCGCCCCGCAGGGCCTGGTCGCCGTCTGCCGCCACCTCGACGTGCCGCTCGACGCGGCCCTCGCCGCCCGGCCGAAGCTGGTCGCGGTGCTCGCCGGGATCCGTGACCCGGGCAACGCCGGCACCGTGCTGCGCACCGCCGACGCCGCCGGCGCGGGCGCGGTCGTCTTCGCCGGTGACGCCGTCGACCCGTACAACGGCAAGTGCGTGCGGGCGTCCGCCGGCAGCCTGTTCCACGTCGACGTGGTCCGCGCCGCCGACCCGCGCGCGGCGGTAGACGCGCTACGTACCGCCGGGCTCTCGATCTTCGCGACCACCGGGTACGGCGACAGCGACCTCGACGACCTCGCCGACGCCGGCCGGCTGGCCGCCCCCACCGCCTGGCTCTTCGGCTCGGAGGCGCACGGCCTGCCCGAGGAGCTGACCGCCGCCGCCGACGCCCGGGTCCGGGTGCCGCTGCACGGGCGCGCCGAGAGCCTCAACCTGGCTGCGGCCGCGGCCGTCTGCCTGTACTCTTCAGCCAGAGCACTGCGCTGACCGTGTCACGCAGTCAGACAGCACAGGGGAGTCGTCCGCATGACGATCGCGCCACGGCGTTCGTTTAGCCAGCCCGCCGGTGTCGGCGGGCGGCGGGCCTGACCCCTCCTCCTGCGCGTATCTCCCACCGGCGGGCTGCGGCACAGCCGCGCGTCCGTAGACTCGCCTAGCCGCCCGTGAGGGCCGGCGCCGCCGTGAGGGAGTGCCCGTACGCCATGAGCTACCGCAACGATCCGTACGACCCGAAGCAGGTCGCCCTGCTGGACCCGGCCGCCCTGGCCGAGGCCGTCGCCGACGCCGAGAAGGCGTTCGCCGGGGCCACCGACCCCGACGCGCTGACCGCGCTGCGCCCCGCCCACCTCGGCGACCGCGCACCGGTCTCGCTGGCGCGCCGGGAGATCGGCGCGCTGCCGCCGGCCGCCAAGTCCGACGCGGGCAAGCGGGTCAACGAGGCCCGCCGGGCGATCGAGTCCGCGTACGTGGCCCGCGCCGAGATCCTGGAGCGCGAGCAGGCCGCCCGGGTGCTGGTCGAGGAGCGGGTCGACGTGACCCTGCCGTACGACCGGCGGCCCCGGGGCGCCCGTCACCCGCTGAGCACCCTGATGGAGCAGATCAGCGACCTGTTCGTCGGGATGGGCTACGAGGTGGCCGAGGGTCCCGAGGTCGAGCTGGAGTGGACCAACTTCGACGCGCTGAACATCCCCGCCGACCACCCGGCGCGCGGGCTGATGGACACCTTCCACATCGCACCCGCCGACGGCTCCGCCGTGGCTTCTGGCGAATCAGCGGGCTCGGGCCTTGTTCTCCGGACCCACACCTCGCCGGTGCAGGCGCGCACCATGCTCAGCCGCAAGCCCCCGATCTACGTGATCTGCCCCGGCCGGGTCTACCGCACCGACGAGCTGGACGCCACCCACGCGCCGGTGTTCCACCAGGTCGAGGGCCTGGTGGTGGACAAGGGCATCACCATGGCCCACCTGCGCGGCACCCTGGACCACTTCGCCCGGGCGATGTTCGGCGAGGGCGCGAAGACCCGCTTCCGCCCGCACTACTTCCCGTTCACCGAGCCGTCGGCCGAGTTCGACGTCTGGTTCCCGGAGCACCGCGACGGCCCGCGCTGGGTCGAGTGGGGCGGGTGCGGCATGGTCAACCCGCGGGTGCTGCGCGCCTGCGGCATCGACCCGGAGGTCTACTCCGGATTCGCGTTCGGCATGGGCATCGACCGGACCGTGATGTTCCGGCACGGGGTCAGCGACATGCGGGACATGGCCGAGGGCGACGTGCGGTTCACCCGCGCGTTCGGGATCGGCGCGTAGGGCGATGCGGGTACGAGTCACGGGAACGGTGGTCTGAAGTCATGCGAGTTTCTGTCAGTTGGCTGCGGGAGTACGTCGACCTCCCCGCCGACCTGCCCACCGGCGACCTGGAGCAGGCCCTGGTCGACCTCGGCATCGAGGTCGACTCCGTCGTGGACCTGCGCACCACCGTCACCGGCGCGCTGGTGGTCGGTGAGGTGCTCGAGATCGAGGAGTTGACCGGCTTCAAGAAGCCGATCCGGTTCTGCCGGGTGGACGTCGGCGCCGCGAACGGCACCGGCGAGCCGCAGGAGATCGTCTGCGGGGCGCGCAACTTCGCCCCGGGCGACAAGGTCGTGGTGATCCTCCCCGGCGGGGTGCTGCCCGGCGACTTCACCATCGGCGCGCGCAAGACCTACGGGCGCAACTCCGCCGGCATGATCTGCTCCGCCAAGGAGCTGGGTCTGGGCGACGACCACTCCGGCATCATCGTGCTGCCCGCCGACACTCCGGCCAAGCCGGGCGACGACGCGCGGCCCGTGGTGGGGCTCGACGACGTCGTGCTCGAGCTGGAGATCACCCCGGACCGGGGGTACGCGCTGAGCGTGCGCGGCCTGGCCCGCGAGCTGGCGCACGCGCTCGGCGTGCCGTTCCGTGACCCGGGCCTGGCGCCCGCGCCGGGCGGCACCGCCGAGCCGGCGTACCCGGTCGAGGTGCGCGACCCGGTCGGCTGCGACCGGTTCGCCGCCCGGATGGTGCGCGGCGTCGACCCGACCGCGGAGACGCCCGGCTGGATGCGCCAGCGGCTCACCGTCGCCGGCATCCGCAGCATCTCGCTGCCGGTGGACATCACCAACTACGTGATGCTGGAACTGGGCCAGCCGATGCACGCCTTCGACGCCGCGCGGATCAGCGGCCCGTTGGTGGTCCGCCGCGCCGAGGCGGGGGAGAAGCTGACCACCCTGGACGGTGTCGCCCGGACCCTCACCGCCGAGGACATGGTCATCTGCGACGACACCGGCCCGATCTCGCTCGCCGCGGTGATGGGCGGGGAGACCAGCGAGGTCGTCGCCGGCACCACCGACGTGCTCTTCGAGGCCGCCCACTGGGACCCGGTGATGGTCGGGCGCACCGCCCGCCGGCACAAGCTGTTCAGCGAGGCGGCGAAGCGCTGGGAGCGGGGCGTCGACCCGGCGCTGCCGCTGGTCGCCCTGGAACGGGCGGTGCGGCTGCTCACCGCGCACGCCGGTGGCACCGTCGGCGCGGCGATCCTCGACATCGACCACGTCCGGCCGATGCCGCCGGTCACCCTCCCGGCCGATCTGCCGAGCCGGCGGGTCGGGGTGGCGTACTCCGCCGAGCGGGTGGTCGCCCTGCTGGAGCAGGTCGGCTGCACCGTGGTGCGGGGCACCGACCGGCTGGCCGAGGACCCGGGTGAGGTGGGTGTCGCGGCGGGCGGCGCCGAGGTGCTCAGCGTGACCCCGCCGACCTGGCGGCCCGACCTCACCGACCCGGCCGACCTGGTCGAGGAGGTGGTCCGCCTCGACGGGTACGACCGGGTGCCGTCGGTGCTGCCGACCGCGCCGCCCGGGCGCGGCCTGACCTGGCAGCAGCGCCGCCGCCGGGCGGTGGCCCGCTCGCTCGCCGAGCGCGGTCTGGTCGAGGTGGTCGCCCACCCGTTCACCTCGCCGGAGCTGCCCGACCAGCTCGGGCTGCCCGCCGACGACCCGCGTCGCCCGGCGGTGCGCCTGGCCAACCCGCTGTCGGAGGAGGAGCCGCTGCTGCGTACCACGCTGCTCGGCCCGCTGCTCGGCATCCTCAAGCGCAACCTCGGACGCGGTCACCGCGACCTGGCGCTGTACGAGATCGGCACGGTCTTCCACCCGCGTCCCGACGCCGGCCGCCCGCCCGCCATGGGCGTCGACCGGCGACCGACCGACGCCGAGTTCGCCGCCGCCGACGCGGTGGTGCCGCACCAGCCCCGGCACGTCGCGGCCGTCCTCACCGGCGACCTCGACCCGGCCGGCTGGTGGGGCGCGGGCCGGGCCGCCGGCTGGGCGGACGCGATCGAGGCCGGCCGGGCGGTGCTCGCCGCCGCCGACATCCCCGCCGACCGGGTCGAGGTGCGCGCCGCCGAGCACGCCCCCTGGCACCCCGGCCGGTGCGCCGCGCTGCTGGTCGACGGCGAGGTCGTCGGGTACGCCGGTGAGCTGCACCCGGCGGTCCTGGCGACCCTGGAGCTGCCGAAGCGGGCCAGCGCGATGGAGCTGGACCTGGACGCGCTGCCGGCGGCCCCGCTGGCGCCCGCGCCCACCGTGTCGACCTTCCCGCCCGCGCTGATCGACGTGGCGCTGGTGCTGGACGCCTCGGTGCCCGCCGCCGAGGTGCGCAGGGCCCTCGTCGAGGGGGCCGGTGAGCTGCTGGAGAGCGTCCGCCTCTTCGACGTGTACGCCTCCGAGCAGCTCGGTGCGGGCCGGCGGTCGCTGGCGTACAAGCTCACCTTCCGGGCCCCGGACCGGACGCTGACCGTCGAGGAGGCGGTGGCGGCCCGGGACGCGGCGGTGGCCGTGGCGGCGGAGCGCTTCGGCGCGACCCTGCGCGGCGCCTGAGCGGTGCCGCTCCTCGGCTGGCTGGCGGTGGCCGGCGCGCTCGCGTCGGTCGCCGTCGGGCTGTTCTGGGCGCGTCGGCGCCTGCTGCTGGTCGCGGTGGTGGGCCGGAGCATGGAGCCGACGCTGCGCGCCGGCGACCGGGTGCTGGCCCGCCGGGTGCCGTTGGCCCGGGTACGCCCCGGCGATCTGGTCGTGGTCCGCGCCCCGGCGGCGATGACGGCCGGCCGGCCGGTCCTGCCGGGCGAGGGCCCGGGGCTGCTCATCAAACGGGCGCACGCGGTGCCGGGCGACCCGGTGCCGGTGCAGCGGGTGCCGTTGCTGCGCCGCCACGGCGAGGCGGTCGTCCCGGCGGACCGGCTGGTCGTGCTGGGCGACAACCCGCCGTTCAGCTACGACTCCCGCGAGTGCGGCTACATCCCGGGCGGGGACCTGCTCGGCGTGGTGGTCCGGCCCCGCCGGGTCGCGCGCTGACCGAGGGCGTGCCGCGCGGACGCAGCCGCGCGGCACGCCGGAGCCGGCCTCAGCAGAGGCTGGTCATCGTGGTCGCGCCCGCGCTGCAGTAGTACCCGCAGGACCCGCAGCTCGTCTTGCACGTCGGCGTGATGTAGCACCGCTTGAAGTAGCAGGTGCCGCACAACGCGCACCACGGGTCCGGCGGACAGCCGGCCGCGGCCGTCACCTTCGGCACGAACACGCCGAGCATCCGCTCGCCCAGGCTCTCGAGTCGACGAAACATTCGTTCACCTCCTCCCGTCATTCGGTGCCCGGACGCTACGGCCGGCGCGCACACCGGCCCGTACAGTCGGCCGCCGCGCGATGTACGTCCGATGTATCCGCCACCCCTAGCGTGGGCCTCCCGATCCGCGAGGAGGCGTACCGGATGCGACACCTGGAGCTGACCGCCCGCCTGCTGCTGGCGCTGGTCTTCCTCGCGGCGGTCGTCGGCAAGCTGCGCACCCGGTCCGACTTCGCCGACTTCGTCGCCACGGTGGGCCGCTTCGGCGTGCCGGCGCGGTGGACCCGCCCGGTCGGCGCGACGGCGGTGGCCGCGGAGGCGGCGGTGGTCGTCCTGCTCGTCACGCCGGGCGCCGCACCGGCCGGGCTGGTGCTCGCCGTCGTCCTGCTCGCGGCGCTCACCGCCGCGCTGGTGGCCACGCTGCGCCGCGGCGAGCGGCCGGCCTGCCGCTGCTTCGGCGCCGGTGACACCCCGATCGGCCGGCGGCACGTGCTGCGCAACCTGGCGCTCGGCGCGGTCGCGCTGCTCGGGCTGGCCGCCGCCCTCACCGCCGACGGCGGGCCACCCCCGGCGGCGGCGGTCCTGCTCGCCGCCGGAGTGGCGCTGCCACTGGCCGCCGTGGTGATCCGCCTCGACGACCTCGTCGCCCTCTTCGCCTCCGCGCCGACCCGGCCGACCCGCCCGGCCGGCCGCCCCTGACCTGCACCCCTACCGAAGGAGCCGTCCATGGCGCTGCTGACCGCCGCCGTCGTCCTCGTCGCCGCTCTCGGCCTGCTCAACCTGGTGCTGCTGCTCGGCGTGATCCGCCGGTTGCGGGAGCACACCGAGCTGCTCAGCGAGCGGCAGTCCGCGCCTCCCGAGGTGATGCTGGAGGTCGGGTCGATCCCCGGCGACTTCGTCTCCACCACGGTGGACGGCCGGGTCCGCGCCCGCGCCGACATCCCGCCGATGACCCTGGTGGCGTTCCTCTCCCCGGGCTGCGACCACTGCGAGGAGCAGTTGCCGGAGCTGGAGCAGCGGGCCGCGGAGATGCCCGGCGGCCCGGAGCACGTCTGGGTCGTCGTGGTCGGCAAGGGCCCCGAGACCCAGGAGTACGCCGACCGGTTCGCCGCACTGGCCACGGTCTTCGTCGAACCGGGCACCGGCCCGCTGCCGAAGGCGTTCGCGATCAAGGGCTTCCCCGCCTTCGGCCTGCTGGACCAGCACGGGGTCGTGGCCTCCACCGCGTTCGGCCTGGCCCGCCTCGACCTGCCGGTGGCGCGGTGACCGCACCGCGCCTCACCGCCCGTCGGGCCGCCCGGCACGCCCGGGTGGCCCTCGGGCTCACCTGGCGGGCCGCGCCCGTGGGCACCGGCGTCGACCTGCTGCTCGCCGTCCTGGCCGGGGCCACGCCGGTGGCGGTGGCCGGGTTGACCAAGCTCGTCCTGGACCGGCTCACCGGCCGGGGTGGCCCGGCCGTGCCGGTGGCGGCGCTCGGGGTGGGGCTGGCCGTCGCCGCCGCCGTCGCGGCGGTCCTGCCGCACCTGCGCCGCTACGTCGAGGACGAACGCCGCCGGGCCGTCACCCGCCTGGTCCGCCGACGCCTGCACGAGGCGGTGTCCCGCCTGGTGGGGCTGGTCCGGTTGGAGGACCCGCTCTTCCAGGACCGGTTGCAGGCCGCGCAACAGACCGGGCACCTCGGGCCGACCCAGCTCACCGGCAACACGCTCGGCGCGGTGCAGAGCGTCATCGCGATCGCCGGCTTCCTCGGCGTGCTGCTGGCCCTGAGCCCGGTCATCGGGCTGCTCGTGCTGGTGGCGGCGCTGCCGACGCTCGGGATGCAGCTGCGCCTCAACCGGGCCCGGATGGCGATGGTGCTGCGCCTGGAGCACTTCCAGCGGCGCGACCTGTTCTTCGCCCACCTGCTGACCGGGGTGCCGGCCGCCAAGGAGGTGCGCCTGTTCGGCCTCGGCCGGTTCTTCGGCGACCGGATGCTCGACGAGCTGCACGGCATGCACCGGGTGGAGCGCGGGCTGGACCGCCGGGAGATGCGGGCGCAGGCGCTGCTGGGCCTGCTCGGCGCGGGGGTGGCGGGCGTCGGCGTGGTGTGGACCGTCAACGCGGCCGCCAGCGGACGGCTCAGCCTGGGCGACGTCGCCGTCTACCTGGCGGCCGTGCCGGGCGTGCAGGGCGCGCTGGGCGCCCTGGTCGGCCAGGTCGGCGCCATCCACCAGGCGCTGCTGCTCTTCGACCACTACGACCAGGTGGTCCGCGCCGAGCCCGACCTGCCGGTGCCGGCTGCGCCCCGCCCGGTGCCACCACTGCGGCGCGGGATCGAGCTGCGGGACGTCTGGTTCCGGTACTCGCCGGAGCACCCCTGGGTGCTGCGCGGGGTCGACCTGTGGCTGCCGCACGGCGCCACCACGGCGCTGGTCGGCCTCAACGGCGCCGGAAAGAGCACCCTGGTCAAGCTGCTGTGCCGGTTCTACGACCCGGAGCGCGGTGCGATCCTCTGGGACGGTGTGGACCTGCGCGAGTTCGACCCACAGGCGTTGCGGGAGCGGCTCGGCGCGGTGTTCCAGGACTTCGTGCCGTACGACCTCACCGCCGGCGAGAACATCGCCGTCGGTGACCTGTCGGCGCTCGGGGACGCCGACCGGCTGCGGCAGGCCGCCCGGCACGCCGGCGTCGACGACACCCTGACCGCCCTGCCGCGCGGCTACGACACCCTGCTGACCCGGGTCTTCTTCGACGGACCGGACCGTGACGACCCGCAGGCCGGGGTGGTCCTCTCCGGCGGCCAGTGGCAGCGGGTCGCGCTGGCCCGGGGGTTCCTGCGGGCCGAGGTGGACCTGCTCGTCCTGGACGAACCGAGTTCGGGCCTCGACGCCGAGGCCGAGCACGACCTGCACACCCGGCTGCGCCGGCTGCGGCGGGGCCGGACCAGCCTGCTCATCTCGCACCGGCTCAACGCCGTGCGCGAGGCGGACCTCATCGTGGTGCTCGCCGACGGCCGGGTGACCGAGCGCGGCGACCACCAGCAGCTGCTCGCCGCCGCCGGTGACTACGCCCGGTTGTTCACCCTCCAGGCGCACGGCTACCGGGAGGACACCCCGGCGCCGGTGTGACCGCGCGTCGCCGGGTCGCGGTCGCTGTCGTGCCGGTCACCGGTCAGCTCGCGGTCGCCTCGGCGCCGGCCCCGGTGGCGGCTCCGGCGCTCGCCTCGGTGGCGGCCAGCTCGGCGGCGTAGAGCCGGACCAGCTCGCCGAGGCGGAAGTGGCCCCGCCCGACGGGCTCGGCGAGTTGCGCCGCCACCAGCCGGTCCAGCGCCCAAGCCGCCTCCTCGCGCGGCACACCGGTCAGCGCGGCCACCTGGTCGGCGGTGACCGGTCCCGGGCGGGCCCGGCCGAGCAGCCGGAAGACCACGGCCGCCGAGCCGAGCCGGTGGTAGCTGGCGCTCAGCCGGGGCCGCAGCCCGGTCTCGGCGAGCCGGAACCGCTCGTCGCGCAGCAGCCGGGCCAGCCGGGCCATGGACCAGTGCGACCCCTCCGCCAGCCGGCGGGCGGCGGTCCGCAGGGCCAGCGGCAGCCCTTCGCAGAAGGCGACCACCGCGACGGCGGACTCCGGCTCCTCGTCCACCGGGCGGTCGCCGACGGTCGCCCGCAGCAGGGCGAGCCCGTCCTCCTGCGGCAACGGCTCCAGCCGGATCCGGCCGGCCACGTCGAGCACCGGCGTGCGGCTGGTCACCACCACCGCGCACCCGCCGCGTACCGGCAGCAGCTCCTCGACCTGCGCCGGATCGGTGGCGTTGTCCAGCACCAGCAGCACCCGCCGGTCGAACAGCAGGGAGCGGACCCGGGCGCGCGCCTCCGCCAGGCTGGTGGCGGGCCCGGCCGCGGGGTCGAGGGACCGCAGCACCCGGTTGGCCACCTGCAACGGCGGCAGCCGCGCGCCGGCGATCGAGCCACCGAGGTCCAGGTGCAGCTGCCCGTCGGGGAAGGTGTCGACCGTCTCGGCGGCGGCCCGCAGCGCCAGGGCGGACTTTCCGGCACCGGCCATGCCGTACACCGACAGCGTCGTCGGCCGCCGCCCGGCCCGGGTCAGCCCGGTGGTGAGCCGGGCCAGCTCCGCTCGCCGGCCGACGAAGGGCGCCGCGGCACAGGGCAGCTCATGGGGTACGGGCGTGAGGCGCAGCGGTGACGCTCCGCGCGGCGACCGCCCGGGTACCCGCAGCGTGGTCCGGACCGGCGGGCCGTCGCCCCGGCGGACGGTGCGGTACAGCTCGGTCAGCTCGGGCCCGGGTGGCACGCCCAGCTCACCGGCGAGCGCCCGGCAGGCGGCCCGGTAGGTCTGCAGGGCCGCCGACCGGTCGCCGGCGCGGTGCTGTGCCCGCATCAGCAGGCTCCAGGCCGACTCGCGCAGCGGGTGCTCGACCACGTGCCGCCGCAGCAGGGCGGTCAGCGCGGGTGAGCCGGGATCGCCCAGCTCCAGCCGGGCCTGCGCGTACGTCTCGCGCACCTCGGCCCGGCGCTCGCGCAGCCGGTCGAAGGTGGCCGCGGTGATCGGCCCGTACGCGGGCGGCGGCTCGGTGGGCGACCACAGCGCCAGGGCCTGCTCGCACCGGGCGGCGGCGAGGTCCGTCGCGCCGTGCGCCCGTGCGGCCCGCCCCTCGTCGGCCAGCCGTTCGAACTCCGCGGCGTCCAGCTCACCCGGCTCGACCCGGAGCAGGTAGCCGCCGCACTCGGCGCGCAGCCGTACCGGCTCGCCGGGCGAGGTGAGCAGGTGCCGCAGCTGGGAGACGTGACTGCGCAGGTTCGCCACCGCCGACGCGGGTGGGCGCGCGCCCCACAACTCCCGGCAGAGCCGCTCGACGGGCACCGCCGACCCGGCGTGCAGCAGGAGGGTGACCAGCGCGGCGGTGGGACGGCCGGCGGGAAGTCTCAGCGTCCGGCCGTCGCGGTACGCCCGCACCGGACCGAGGATCTCGTAGGCCAGGCCCATCTGCCCTCCGCGTGTGCCCCCCGTGGTCGTCATCGACCCCACACCTCCGCCAGGGAGTCATAGTAGTCGATGTAAACGCGCTGTGGTGGAACTTGCACGCACCGTATGGCACCGATGGGTGGGACGTGGACGGGCCGGCGGCCGCCGTCCGCGCGCCAACGGTTTCCGTCCCGACGCGGCTACTCCGGTTCCACCTCCCCGCAGCGTGCGAGTGCCTCGAGGTCGGGGACGGTGATCCGCCGATAGTCCGTCTCGACCAGCCCGTCGGAGCGCAGCTCGCGTAGCGCCTTCTGCACCGATGTCTCTGCGGCGCCGCAGATCGTGGCCAGCTCCGGTTGCGTCAGCCGGACGTCGATGACGACGCCGTGCCTGTCCTGTCGGCCATGTGATCGGCACAGTTCCGCGATCACCCGGGCCACCCGGAGCTTGACCGGGTACGAGGTGAAGTCGATGCGTCGCCGGTTCGACCAGCGCAGCCGGTCCGAGACCATCGCCGCGAGTTCGAGGGCGGCGTCCGGATGCCGGGTGAGGAAGTTCTTGAAGCGGTCTGGCGCGATGACGCTGTAACGGGTGGGGCCGCAGGTGGTGATGGTCGCCGAGCGGGGGCGGTCGTTGAGCGCCGACATCTCGCCCACCAGGTCGCCCCCGACGCGCAGAGCCAGCAGGGCGGTGCGACCGTCGGGAAGAATGGCGGTGACCTTGGTCAGGCCCTCCTCCAGCAGGATCAGGTGCGACTCGCGGACGCCCTCGTGGATGACGATCTGCCCGGCCGGCACGCGCCGTCGGACGCCGAGATCCAACAACGCCGCGCGCACCGCGGGGGTCAGCCGTTGCAGGAAGGTCCCGTACGGCCATTCCACGGCGGGTTGAGCATGCTCTCGCCGCATCGACACCCTCACTCTTCTCCACCGACGAAGGTCGTCGAAGCGTAGCCGGATCCACTCGGAGCGCGACGCCCCGAGGCGGGCCATCGCCGCCGCCGCGACCTGGACGACGAGCAGAGCCAGGATCGTCAGCGGTTCCACCCCGACCGTCAGGAGCAGGTCGATCACAGCCGTTCGCATGGTTCCAGCACAGCCTGCGCGGACCTCCCTGATCCCTGACCAGGATGGGATGACCGCTGCCCGACAGTTTCGGCCGATGCCCTACTTCTACGGGTTCTCGACCGGCCGGTGTCGCTTCGATGTCCCTGCGGTGCCCGTGCGTACGGCGGGCCTGGTGACGAAGGGTGCAAAGACGATGCGACATCCCGAGCGGCGACTCCTGGTGGCCGTGGACATGGAGCGGTACAGCCGGCGCAGCAACCTCCAGCAGTACGAGGCGCAGCAGGACTTCAAGCAGTTGCTGCAGATGGCGGCGCGTGACGTCGGGCTGGACCGCGTCACCTGGACGACCCAGCAGGCGGGCGACGGCGAACTGGCGATCTTGCCCAGGGACGTTCCCGAGGCGCGGGTCATCGGCCGCTTCGTACCCGAGCTGGACCGCCGGTTGCGACACCACAACAGCAGCCGCCTACCGGCTGCGCGGATCCGCCTCAGGGTGGCTGTCCACCAGGGAATGGTCCACCTCGACGGGGCGAACGGCTTCCCCGGCAACGCCGTCGTGCACGTCTGCCGCCTGTGTGAGGCCGACCCCGTGCGGAAGGCCTTGGCCGCCTTCCCCGGCGCCGGGGTCGCGCTGGTGGTCTCCACGGAGATCTACCGGGACATCGTCACCGAGTATCCCGAGCAGATGCGCCCGGAGCGATTCCGCCGTGTCGAGATCGCGCACCCGGACAAGGACTTCCGGGAGCACGCCTGGCTCTGCGTCGTCGACGAGGACATCTCGTCCTGGGAGCCGTCGGACGCCTCGCCGGTGCCGCCCTCCCCCCGCCCCGCCGAACGGGGGACGGAGGAGAGACGACGATCGCCCGCGGAGCGGGACAGGGGAGCCCCGTCGACCGGGGCGCAGATCAGCACCGGTGACGTCCACGTCCGTGGCCAGAACGCGATCGGACCGAACGCGACGGCGATTGGCTCGGTCGGTCGCGATGTCACCTTCGGCGCCGACGGTGGTGGCCGATGACCGGGACGACGTGGGCAGGTGAACCGCTGGCTGACCCCGCCGACGCGTCGTCCGGCCCGGTGCCCGTGCCATTGGCCGGCGTCGACGAAGAGCTGACACGCGACGACGGTGAGCGGCCGGGCGGGCCGGAGGAGGGGCCGCCCGACCCGTCGGCGCGGTCTGCGGAGGACGAGAACCCCGACGAGCGGGATCTCGCCGACGAGCCCGAGGAGGCGGTCGACGCCGGTCAGGTCCTGGCCCGGCTCGCGTCCCTGCTCGGCGCCCCGTCCCTGATCGATGTCGGCGACGTACGGGTGCGCGGCCAGAACGCAACCGGACCGGGGGCGACCGCGATCGGCACTGTGAACATCACCACGACGGGCGTGGACTCCGGCGGTCGCACCTGGTCCGAGACGCTCAGTGGGGCCTGGGTCCGGCAACTGGCCGACGGCTACGCGCCCACCCCGAGCGACCAGCAGCTCGATCGGCTGCTCGAACAGCGTCATCTGCTCTGCCTGTCGGGTCCGGAGGGGACGGGGCGGCAGAGCGCGGCATGCCTGGCCTCCGCCCGCCGGCATGGCCTCGACCAGGTCGCGGTCCTCGACGCGGAGCAGCTGACCGACCTGTTGCGTCCGGACGGGCCGTTGCGCCCGGGTTACGGCCACGTGCTGCGACTGACCGACGGTGCGGTTCGCGAGCTGGACGGGATGACGCTCGTCGCGCTGGCCGCCCGCGCCGAGATGCTCGGCAGTACCCTGCTGCTGGTCGGGGACTTCGGACGACGTGACCATGCGCTCGCCGGGCATCTGGTGTCGCACCGCCCGGCGGCTCCGGGGGACGTGTTCCGGGCGCAGCTACGCCGCCTGCTGCGGGGACACTGCGTCGGGTGGTGCTCGGACAGCTGCGTGGGTGACTGCCTCGACCCGTACGTCGACGAGTGTGTGGCACACCCACTCCTCGCGGCCCACCTGTCCGGTGGCCCCCGGGTGGGCGAGGTCGTACGGCTCGCGGAGCTGATGGCGCAGTCGCCGCCACGGACCGCCGACCTCACCGATCGGCTGGAGCGGTTGCTGCCGCGTCAGCTGCACGAGCGGGCGACCAGCATCCTGGCCGTCGGGGACACGTCGTCCGCCGCCGGTCCCTGGAGCGCCCAGCACTGCCGGGCGTTCCGGGTGTCGTGCGCCGTCCTGGCGGGGCTACCGGTGACCGAGATCCACGCTGCCGGGCGGCTGCTGGCGGCGTCCGGGTCGATCGCTGAGTTCCCCGCGCCTGCGCCGGCGAGCCTGGCCGGCGGAACGGTCGAGGCGCTGGTCGGCCCCGTGCTACGGCAGGCGGTCCTGCTGGTCGACGACGATCGACCGACGGGCGGGCGACGGCTCGAGTTCTCCGCCGGCAACGACCAGTTGCGGACCAGTCTGTTGGACGTGGCCTGGTCGGACTGGTGGCCCCCGGAGCAGCTGCTCGGCTGGCTGGCCGAGCTGGTGCGGACCGGTTCCCCCGGCGTGCGGGAGGCGGCTGCGGGTTCGATCGGCTGGGCCGGCCGGCACGGTGTGCGGGCGGCGCTGCACACGGTCGACCTTCTCGCCAGGGAGCGCCGGGCGGGCGTGCGGCAGGCGGCCGCCGTCGCACTGGTGGCCATGGCCATGCAGCCGCAGTTGCGGCAGCCGGTCCGCGTGGAGCTGGACCGCTGGGCGACGGGCGGTCCGGCGCATCTTCGGGACACGGTGGCCAGGGCGTACGCGTCAGGGCTGGCTCGCCTGTGGCCGGACGCGGCGCTGGTCCAGCTGCGCCGGATCGCCGAGGCGCGGATGCAGCGGTGGCACAACTCGGTGGTGCGCGGCCTGGTCGAGGTGCACGCCGCCGGCCATGCCGAGCGCGTGCTGCCGGCCCTGGCGGAGTGGAGCACCTCGCCCGATCCGGAGGTCCGGTTGCACGCCGGCCGTGCCCTCCGGGTGCTCGCCGACCGGTGGGCGCCTGCTCCCCGGGAGCACTGGCCGGAGCTTCTCGACCTGGTGCGTGGCGGCACGGTCGCCATGACGGACCTGGTCACCTGCTGGGCCGCCGCCCTCAGCCTCCCCGGCACCGCCTACCGCGCGTGGCGGACGCTCGGCTTCTGGCTGAACCGCGCCGACCGCCAGCCCGAGGTCGCGGCCTACTGCCTGGAACTGCTCGCCCGGCTGGTGGCGGGTCGGGAACCGCTGCGCCGCCGCCTGGAGCATCAGCTCCGACATGTCTGGGCTCCGCTGATGCCCCGCAACACCCTGCTCGACGACGTACGACGACTCACCATCGAGGAGCCCCGATGAGCACTCATACCGACGCCAACGCCGGAGCCCGACCGTCCGTCCCTCCGCAGCCGGACCGCCGCCGCTGGTGGCACGCGCTGTTCCCGCCGACTACGCCCGTCCCGGCGGCTCCGCTCCCGCCGCTGGTGCCTCCGACGGTGTCGTTCCGTCAGGATGCGCCGCAGCCGATCCTGGTCCCGGCGAGGGGGGACGCCTTCGACTTCCACCTGCACGCCGTCTACGTGTGGACCGCGCGGCACATGACGTTCGAGGAGTTGCGCTTCCGTGCCGAGCGCTACCTGAGCTGGGCCGGTGGAATCATCCGGGACCGGGCGGTCGATCTCGCCCGCGAGTATGAGCCGCACCGTTCGCACGATCTCGAGCGGGCTCTCAACGAACGGTTGGCGGGCCAGCGCTGGCCCCGGGACGAGAGCGCACCCCAGTTCTCCGCCCAGGTGCGGGTCCGTCCCGATGACCGGGTCCGGGAGCGGCTACGGCCCTACTGGGAGGAGCGGATCAAGCTGGAGTGCGACCACGAACTGCAGAAGATCAGAGCACGCCAGGTCGATGAGCTGACCCGGCGGTGGTGTGCGGTCCTGCAGGCGCTGGAGGACGACCCCGTCACCGCCCACGCCGCCCGGCTGACCGGGGAGCAGTTCGCCGAGGTCTTCCGCCGGTACGTCGAGGAGCGCCGGGAGACGGTTCCCGACCTGGTCGGCCTGCTCCGGGAGGCGGTGCGGGGGCACAACGACCTCAATCTGGGACCGTCGGAGTACACGCAGGCGTGGGACGCGGCGCTGCGGACGTACGAGCGGCAGCACGGGCTCGCGGAGCGGGTCAACTGATCGTGCGGCGGCTCTCCCCGGCACCGGGAGGGCCGCCGCACCCGGTTCCGGCCGGTGCTTCCCGGTTGGACAGGTGGGGGCGCCGCACCGCAGCAGGGGCGCGGCGGACCCCACCCGCCGTACCGCGTCCGGGCGGTGGCAGCCGTCCCGGACGCGGCGGTGGATCAGCCGGTGAACGGCAGGCTGATCCGGGAGGAGTCGCCGATGCCGAGGGTGGTCGGCGTGCCGCCGATGGCGTTCCAGACCTCGATCGTGACGGTCCCGTTGGAGAGGTCGCCGAGAGTCCCGGCAGCGGCGAGCAGCCCCTGCTGCGCTCCGTAGGACTCCCAGCCGGGGATCGGGTCGGTGGCGAAGTAGCGGTAGGTCTCCACCCGTTCGACGGTCCCGTCGCCGGTCAGGTCGTACGACACCCGGACCTGCACGCCGTTGCCCACCGCGGTGCCGGCGTCGACGGCCAGCTGGAACGCGGTGGCGCCACCCCGGTAGGCGCCGTCCAGTCCGCAGGTGGTGAAGACCAGCGGGTCGGTCGGGGTGCCGTCGTGGTTGCCGTTCGCCGCCGGCACCGTGGCGCCGCCCGCCGGGCCCTGCTCGGCGCCGAGCGCACCGCCGGCCAGCAGGTACTCGACGGGCTGCACCTGGTGCCGGCCGGTCGGGCAGGTCGGCGTCGGGCCGGCCGTCGCGCTGGGCGACGGGCTCGTGCTGGGTGAAGGACTGTTGCTCGGGCTGGTCGGCGCGGTCGGCGTGGGGCTGGGCGGTGGGGTGCCGCCCGCGCCGAACGGGCTCAGCTCGATGCCGGCGGCGCGCGGGTCGCCGTCGTGCACCAGGGACTCCTGCGCCTGCACGTCGTCGAAGGCGAAGCCGTACGCCTTGCCGTCGACCATGTTCGCGTGCACGATCCGCGAGTAGTGGTTGGTCAGCTCACCCCGGTAGAAGTCGGCCGGCCCGCCGCCGGGCTGGGTGTGCAGGGTGCCCAGGGTGGAGCGGTGCAGCGCCGCGCAGAGGGTCCGGGCGATCGGCCCGACCACCAGGTCGTTCGGCGCGGCGAGCGCCCCGTCGCAGTCCCAGACGTCGGAGCTGGACGGCTTGGTGAAGCTGGCGACCTGCCGGCCGGCGGTGTCGGTGAAGGTCATCGTGCTGCCGCTGGTGCGCCCGAGGTACTTCACCTCGGGCTGCGCGGCGAAGGGCGCCACGGTCAGCGTCCGGGTGGTGTAGGCGTTCCACGCCTCGGTGATGTACGGGTCCAGGTAGGTGGCGCTGAACAGGCCGGCGTCGGCGGCCTTGCCGGGGGAGAGCACCCGCAGCACGGTGCCGTCGGCGCGGGTCTGCACCGAGCCGCCCCAGCCGGGCTGGGCCCGGACGGCGTCGATGACGGCCTGCCGCCCGCCGTCGATGACCTCGCCGGTGCGGCGGGTGGCCCCGTCGGCGCCGGTCACGGTGACCGCGTGCGGGACGGCGAACATGTCGACCTGGGAGCTGTTGAGCCAGAGCCCGGCGTCGTTGTAGGTGAACTCGGACCAGTCGAAGAGGATGTCCCGGTTGGGGTCGCCGGCCGCCCACGGGGCCGGCTGCACCAGGCCGTCCGGGGTGAGGGCGAAGCGCAGCTTCTCCCCGAAGGAGAAGTAGACCCGGCCGGAGAGGTTGCGCGGGATGCGCAGCGTGGTGCTGCCGCCCGGCGCGGGGCCGGCGATGGCGACGTCCGGGGCGGGGGTGGGCGGCAGGCCGCCGGCGGGCCAGGGGGTGAAGGTTCCGGCCGCGTCGACGTACCCGAGCCGCCCGGAGCCGAGGTCGACGCCGAGCACGTAGAGGTGGACGCTCTCCGCGCGGCCGGTGTGGTTGGTGACGGTCATCGGGAGCAGGGTGGGGCCGACGGCGCGGGCGAGCGACGCCGCCGTCACGACGGAGGTGGCGCTGGCCAGGACGAGCGCCAGCAGGACGCGCGTCAGCCTGGTGGGGGTACGCAAGGACGACTCCTTCGGCCCGGGCGGGCCCGGCTCGGCCGGCTGCCGCGCCGTCGATGGTGGCGGTGGCCGGGGTGGGGGACGGGGGCTCCCACAGGAGCAGGGACGACGCCTGTGAGAGCGCTCTCTGAGAGAGCGCTCTCACAGCATCGGGCGGATATGCGCTCCTGTCAATGCGGAGGTCCCCCGCCTGGCCGGCCCGGGCGCGGTGAGCGGCGTCACCACCACATGTCCATGCGGCGGAAAGTATGAACTTGCACCGCGCCCGCCGCCGCACTAGCCTTCATTGCATAGTCATGCGGAGGTGAGTATGGGTATTCGAGTAGCGGTCGCGGGCGCGAGTGGGTACGCCGGAGGCGAACTGCTGCGCCTGATCGCCGGTCACCCGGAGTTCGACCTGGTCGCCGCCACCGCGCACAGCCAGGCCGGTCAACCCGTCACCGCCGTACACCCGCAGCTCGCCGGCCTGGACCTGGTGTTCGGGCCGACCGACCCGGCGACCCTGGCCGACGCGGACCTGGTCTTCCTCGCCCTGCCGCACGGCCAGTCGGCGGCCCTCGCCGCGGCCCTGCCGGAGACGGTCCGGGTGGTCGACCTCGGCGCCGACCACCGGCTCACCGACGCCGACGCCTGGGCCCGCTACTACGGCGGGCCGCACGCCGGGGCGTGGACCTACGGCCTGCCCGAGCTGCCCGGCCAGCGGGCGGCGATCGCCGCCGCCACCCGGGTCGCCAGCACCGGCTGCTACGCCGTCGCCACCACCCTGGCGCTGGCCCCGCTGATCGCCGCCGGCGCGGTCTTCCCCGCCGACGTGGTGGTCGTCGCCGCCTCCGGCACCTCCGGCGCGGGCCGGGCCGCCAAGGCCCACCTGCTCGGCAGCGAGGTGATGGGCGACCTGTCGCCCTACAAGGTCGGCGCCCACCAGCACGTGCCGGAGATCAAGCAGGCCACCGGGGCGACCAGCCTCTCCTTCACCCCGGTCCTCGCGCCCATGCCGCGCGGCATCCTGGCCACCGTCACCGCCGTGCCCACCGGCGACGCCGACCCGCGCGACGTGCTGGCGCAGGCGTACGCGGACGCGCCCTTTGTGCACGTGCTGCCCGAGGGCGTCTGGCCGCACACCGCCGCCACCGCCGGCGCGAACTCCTGCCACCTGCAGGCGGCCGTGGACGTCGACTCCGGCCGGGTGATCGTGGTCAGCGCCATCGACAACCTGGGCAAGGGCGCGGCCGGCCAGGCCGTGCAGAACGCCAACCTCATGCTCGGTCTCCCCGAGACCACCGGACTGCCCGTCTTCGGAGTCGCGCCATGACCGTCACCGCTCCCCGTGGCTTCCGGGCCGCCGGCGTCGCCGCCGGGCTGAAGGCCAGCGGCGCCGCCGACGTCGCCCTCGTCGTCAACGACGGCCCCGACGCCGGGGTCGCCGGCGTCTTCACCGCCAACCGGGTCAAGGCCGCGCCGGTGCTCTGGACCCAGCAGGTCGTCCGGGGCGGCGTGGTCCGCGCCGTGGTGCTCAACTCCGGCGGCGCGAACGCCTGCACCGGCCCCGGCGGCTTCCAGGACACCCACGCCACCGCCGAGCACACCGCCGCCGCGCTGACCTCGGTCAGCCCCCGGCTGATGCTCGGCGCCGGCGAGGTCGCGGTCTGCTCCACCGGGCTGATCGGTGAGCGGCTGCCGATGGACAAGCTCCTGCCCGGCGTGCGCGGCGCCATCCGGGGCCTGGCCCGCGACGGCGGCCCGGCCGCCGCCGAGGCGATCATGACCACCGACACCCGGCCCAAGACCACCGTGGCCCGGGGCGCCGGCTGGACCGTCGGCGGCATGGCCAAGGGCGCCGGCATGCTCGCCCCCGCCATGGCCACCATGCTCTGCGTGCTCACCACCGACGCGGTGGCCGGGCCGGAGAGCCTGGACGCCGCGCTGCGGGCCGCCACCCGGGTCACCTTCGACCGGATCGACTCCGACGGCTGCATGTCCACCAACGACACCGTGCTGCTGCTCTCCAGCGGCGCGTCCGGCATCGAGCCCACCGAGGCCGAGCTGACCGCCGCGGTCACCGCCGCCTGCCACGACCTGGCCCAGCAGCTCATCGCCGACGCCGAGGGCGCCACCAAGCAGATCGCCATCGACGTCGTCGGCGCGGCGAGCGAGGACGACGCGGTCGAGGTGGGCCGCTCGGTGGCCCGCAACAACCTGGTCAAGACCGCCCTGTTCGGCAACGACCCGAACTGGGGCCGGATCCTCGCCGCCGTCGGCACCACCGCCGCCGCGTTCGAGCCGGACGGGGTGGACGTCGCGGTGAACGGGATCTGGGTGTGCCGCTCCGGCGCCGCCGCCGAGGACCGCTCCGCGGTGGACCTCACCGGCCGGGACGTCACCATCCGGATCGACCTGCACGCCGGGGACGCGGCGGCGACGGTCTGGACCAACGACCTGTCGCACGCGTACGTGCACGAGAACTCGGCGTACTCGACGTGAGCGCGCCGAACGGACCGGAGGTACGGGCATGAGCCTCTCCGTCGACCTCACCCGGGCCCAGGCCAAGGCCGAGACGCTGATCGAGGCGCTGCCCTGGCTGGCCCGCTTCTCCGGGGCCACCGTTGTGATCAAGTACGGCGGCAACGCCATGATCGACCCCGAACTCCAGCGGGCCTTCGCCGCCGACATGGTCTTCCTCCGGTACGCCGGGCTGCGGCCGGTCGTGGTGCACGGCGGTGGCCCGCAGATCTCCGCCATGCTCGGCCGGCTCGGCATCGCCAGCGAGTTCAAGGGCGGCCTGCGGGTCACCACCCCGGAGGCGATGGACGTCGTCCGGATGGTGCTCGTCGGGCAGGTCGGCCGGGAACTGGTCGGGCTGATCAACGCGTACGGCCCGTTCGCCGTCGGCCTCTCCGGCGAGGACGCCGGCCTGTTCACCGCCGTGCGGCGACCCGCGTACGTCGACGGGGAACCGGTCGACGTCGGGCAGGTCGGCGACGTGGAGTCGGTCGACGTCTCCGCGGTGGCCGACCTGATCGCCGCCGGCCGGATCCCGGTGATCTCCACCGTCGCGCCGGACGCCGACGGGGTGCTGCACAACCTGAACGCCGACACCGCCGCCGCCGCGCTCGCCGTCGCTCTGGCGGCGCGCAAGCTGGTCGTCCTCACCGACGTCCCCGGCCTGTACGCCGACTGGCCCGACCGCGGCAGCCTGGTCAGCGAGATCAGCGCCGACGACCTGGCGAAGCTGCTGCCGTCCCTGGAATCGGGGATGGTGCCGAAGATGGAGGCCTGCCTGCGGGCGGTGCGCGGGGGAGTGCCCGCCGCGCACGTCGTCGACGGCCGGGTCGCGCACTCCACGCTGCTTGAGGTCTTCACCTCGGAAGGATTCGGAACCATGGTGACCGACTCATGAGCACGCTGGTCGAACGCTGGGGCCAGGCCCTGATGGACAACTACGGCACCCCGCCGCTGGCGCTGGTCTCCGGCTCCGGCGCGGTGGTGGTCGACGAGGCCGGCCGGGAGTACGTCGACCTGCTCGGCGGCATCGCGGTCAACGCCCTCGGCCACGCCCACCCGGCCGTGGTGGCCGCCGTCTCCAAGCAGGTCGCCACCCTCGGGCACGTCTCGAACCTCTTCGTCGCCGAGCCTCCGGTGGCCCTGGCCGAGTTGCTGCTGGCCCTGGCCGGCCGCCCCGGCCGGGTCTTCTTCGCCAACTCCGGCGCGGAGGCCAACGAGGCGGCCTTCAAGCTGTCCCGGCTCACCGGCCGCTCGCACGTGGTCGCCACGAAGGGCGGCTTCCACGGTCGCACCATGGGGGCGCTGGCGCTCACCGGCCAGCCCGCCAAGGCCGACCCGTTCCGCCCGCTGCCCGGCGACGTCACCCACGTCGAGTACGGCGACGTCGCCGCCCTGGAGTCGGCCGTCACCGACGCCACCGCCATGGTGATCCTGGAACCGATCCAGGGCGAGAACGGGGTGGTCGTACCCCCGGCCGGCTACCTGGCCGCGGCCCGGCGGATCACCGCCCGGCACGGCGCGCTGCTCGTCCTCGACGAGGTGCAGACCGGCATCGGCCGCACCGGGCACTGGTTCGCCCACCAGGCCGAAGGCGTCGAGCCGGACGTGGTGACCCTGGCCAAGGGGCTCGGCGGCGGGCTGCCGATCGGCGCCTGCCTCGCCTTCGGCCGGGCCGCCGAGCTGCTCGCCCCCGGCTCGCACGGGACCACCTTCGGCGGCAACCCGGTCAGCTGCGCCGCCGCGCTCGCGGTCGTCGCCACCATCGCCAGCGAGGGACTGCTCGACCACGTCAAGCGGACCGGGGAGCGGCTGCGCCGGGGCGTCGAGGCGCTCGGCCACCCGCTGGTCGCCCAGGTGCGCGGCGCCGGGCTGCTGCTCGGCATCGTGCTGACCGAGCCGGTCTCCGGCCCGGTGTCCGCCGCCCTGCGCGACGCGGGCTTCCTGGTCAATCCGGTGCAGCCCGGGGTGGTCCGGCTCGCCCCGCCGCTGATCCTCACCGCCGGGCAGGTCGACGCCTTCCTGGCCGCCCTGCCCGCCGCCCTGGACGCGGCGGCCCCCGCCCCTACCCTCACGACCGGCACGGAGGCCAACGCATGATCCGGCACTTCCTGCGCGACGACGACCTGACCCCCGCCGAGCAGTCGGCCGTGCTCGACATCGCCGCGCGGATGAAGACCGACCGGTTCGCGTACCAGCCGCTGGCCGGGCCGCGCTCGGTGGCCGTGCTGTTCGACAAGCAGAGCCTGCGCACCCGGATCTCCTTCGACGTCGGCATCGCCGAACTGGGCGGGCACCCGCTCGTGGTGGACACCCAGGTCACCCACTTCGGGCGGGGCGAGACCCTGGGCGACGCCGGCCGGGTGCTCTCCCGCTACGTCGCCGCGATCGTGCTGCGCACCCACGGTGACGACCGGATCGCCGAGGTCGCCGCGCACGCGGGCGTGCCGGTGGTCAACGCGCTCACCGACGACTACCACCCCTGCCAGCTCCTGGCCGACCTGCTCACCGTTCGCGAGCGCTTCGGCGACACGCGGGGACGGACCCTGGCGTACGTCGGGGACGCGGCGAACAACATGGCGCACTCGTACCTGTTGGCCGGGGCGACCGCCGGGATGCACGTGCGGATCGCCGGGCCGGCCGGCTTCCAGCCCGACCCGGAGATCGTGGCCCGGGCCGAGAAGATCGCCACCGGCACCGGCGCCTCGGTGCGGGTGCTCGTCGACCCGGTCGAGGCGGTACGCGGCGCGGACGTGGTCGCCACCGACACCTGGACCTCGATGGGCCAGGAGGACGACGGGCTCGACCGGATCACCCCGTTCCTGCCGTACCAGGTCAACGACGCGCTGCTCGCCCACGCCGGGCCCGAGGCGATCGTGCTGCACTGCCTGCCCGCCCACCGGGGCGAGGAGATCACCGACGAGGTGCTGGACGGGCCGCGCAGCGCCGTGTTCGACCAGGCGGAGAATCGCCTGCACGCCCAGAAGGCGCTGCTGACGTTTCTCCTGGAGGCTTCGACACCATGACCGCCCCGCTGACCCGCGCCGCCCGGCACGCCCGCATCGTCGAGCTGATCCGGGAGAAGGCGATCCGCTCGCAGACCGAACTGGCCGACCTGCTCGCCGCCGACGGCATCCAGGTCACCCAGGCCACCCTGTCGCGGGACCTGAAGGAACTGGGCGCGGTCACCGCCCGTGGCGGCGACGGACGGGCCGTCTACGTCATCCCCGAGGACGGCCACCGGCCGCTGCGCGACGCCGAGGCGGCCCCCGCCCGACTGGTGCGGCTGCTGCGCGAACTGCTCAACGGGGTCGACGCCAGCGGCAACATCGCCGTGCTGCGCACCCCGCCGGGCGCAGCGCAGTACCTGGCCAGCGCGTTGGACCGGGCGGGCCTGTCCGAGGTCGTCGGCACCATCGCCGGCGACGACACCATCCTCGTCGTGGCCCGCGAGGCCGACGGCGGGGCCGCGCTCGGCGACAAGCTCGCCGGCTGGGCCCGCCGCGAAGAGAACGTTGAAGGGGGCACCACACCATGACCGAGCGGGTCGTCCTGGCGTACTCGGGGGGTCTCGACACCTCCGTCGCCATTCCCTACCTGGCCGAGCAGACCGGCGCCGAGGTGATCGCGGTGGCGGTCGACGTCGGGCAGGGCGGCGAGGACCTCGACGCCATCCGGCAGCGTGCCCTCGACTGCGGGGCCGTCGAGTCGGAGGTGGTCGACGCGCGCGACGAGTTCGCCGCCGACTACTGCCTGCCGGCGATCCGGGCCAACGCCCTCTACATGGACCGCTACCCGCTGGTCTCCGCGTTGTCCCGGCCGCTGATCGTCAAGCATTTGGTCGCCGCGGCGCGCAAGCACGGGGGCACCATCGTGTCGCACGGCTGCACCGGCAAGGGCAACGACCAGGTTCGCTTCGAGGTCGGCCTGGGCGCGCTCGCTCCCGACCTGAAGATCGTCGCCCCGGCCCGGGACTTCGCCTGGACCCGGGACAAGGCCATCGCCTTCGCCGAGGAGAAGGGCCTGCCGATCGACGTGTCGGCGAAGTCGCCGTACTCCATCGACCAGAACCTGTGGGGCCGCGCCGTCGAGACGGGCTTCCTGGAGGACATCTGGAACGCACCCGTCGAGGACCTGTACTCGTATACGTCCGACCCGGCCGAGCCGCGCGACGCCGACGAGGTCGTCATCACCTTCGACGCCGGCGTCCCGGTCGCCGTCGACGGCGAGACGGTCACCGCGTACCAGGCGATCCTGGAGCTGAACCGGCGCGCCGGCGCGCAGGGCGTCGGCCGGCTCGACATGGTCGAGGACCGCCTCGTCGGCATCAAGAGCCGCGAGGTGTACGAGGCTCCCGGCGCGATCGCGCTGATCACCGCCCACCAGGAGCTGGAGGCGGTCACCGTGGAGCGGGACCTGGCCCGGTTCAAGAAGAGCGTCGACCAGCGCTGGGGTGAACTCGTCTACGACGGGCTCTGGTTCTCCCCGCTCAAGGGCAGCCTCGACGCGTTCATCGACGACGCGCAGCGGCACGTCACCGGCGAGGTGCGGCTCACCCTGCACGGCGGCCGGGCGACCGTCACCGGCCGGCGCTCCGAGGCCAGCCTCTACGACTTCGGCCTGGCCACCTACGACACCGGCGACACCTTCGACCAGTCGCTGGCGAAGGGCTTCGTGCAGCTCTGGGGCCTGCCCAGCAAGATGGCCGCCGCGCGGGACGCCCGGCTGGGCGGTGCCTGATCGTGGGAACCACAATGGGCGGCGTGGACGACAAGAGCCTGACCGAGAACAGCGCCGCCACCAACCGGACCAGCCTGTGGGGTGGCCGGTTCGCCGGCGGACCCGCCGAGGCCCTCGCCCGGCTGTCGGTGAGCGTCCAGTTCGACTGGCGTCTCGCCCCGTACGACATCGCCGGCTCCCGGGCGCATGCCCGGGTCCTGGCGGGCGCGGGCCTGCTCGACCCGGAGGAACTGGGCCGCATCCTGGCCGCGCTGGACGACCTGGAGGCGGCCTGCGCCTCCGGTCAGTTCCGCCCGACCATCGACGACGAGGACGTGCACACCGCCCTGGAGCGCGGTCTGCTGGAGCGGCTGGGCAGCCTCGGTGGCAAGCTGCGCGCCGGCCGGTCCCGTAACGATCAGGTCGCCACCGACCTGCGCCTCTACCTGCGCGACCACGCCCGGGGCGTGGCCGCCCGGCTGGTCGAGCTGGCCGAGGCCCTGGTGGAGCAGGCCGAGCGGCACGTCGAGACGGCCGCGCCCGGCATGACCCACCTCCAGCACGCCCAGCCGGTCACCTTCGGGCACTGGCTGCTGGCGCACGTGCAGCCGCTGCTGCGCGACCTGGAACGGCTGCGCGACTGGG